>DATDYN010000065.1:0-11840 GCA_035289005.1 Candidatus Nanoarchaeia archaeon | reverse complement strand
AAAGTAGATATCCCTTTAGATGTTCTTGATGAATTGTTTAAGATTGCCAAGAAACAGGCTGAGGATAAGTTAAATAGGGTAGAATGAGCGATTTGTTTATATAAGATATTTCTTAATCCAATCACCAGTTCCACTGGACACAGGACATGCGGGAGCAGGATATTTAAAGCACTGCTAGCATATTGTTAGCTATGCCAAGAACAATCAAGACAATCTCAAAGGATACACCCATAGCTGAGATAACTCTGAGAAAGTATGAGAAGCCTTACGAGATGAGCCACAGAGAGCTTGTCAGGAAATTCTGCCTCTCGACAGGGCTTCTCCAGCCAGGGGACAGCAGAGATGTCATTGTCGATATACTCTATGTCCTTCTCAAAGCGCGCAAGGAGAAAGGCGAGCTCAGCAGCGATGAGATACGCGCTCTGGTCATAGACTCCAGAAAAGACGCGAGCCTCTCGCAGGCAGGGATCGCCGCCTCTAATATCCGCAGGCAACTCAAGCGCATGCGGGACATGTTCCTTGTCGAGAAAGTGAGAAACTGCTACAGGATCAATGAGCATGATAGCATGAACAACATCTTCAGGGAGAAGATTGAGCAATACCTGCTGCACGCTGTCGTCGGCAGAGTGAGAGAATACCTTGATGTGATTGATAAGGAGTTCTGATTCACTTAATGGGTAAATTCTAGAAAATATCCAGTAAGCTCTGTCCTTAATCGTCCTTTTTTGCCGTTGCTTTTAAGCTCCAAATAATCAATTTCTATCAGAATTGGTCATTCAAGCAACGTCAAAAAGATTTTCATTCAAAGATTCAGGACAGAGCCTACCCATTCGGCTCTGTGGAAAGAAGAAGTTTAAGGCTCTTTACATAAAAATTGTTTGCAGTAAGGTTGCCGCGGTTGTGTCTTACACAACTAGATTTTCCTCCCCCTCGACAGAGTCAGGGAGGAAGAAAATCTACCTAGGTATTATCCTAGGCGCGGCAACCGACAGTAGCAAACTACTTTCCACAGAGCCTACCCATTCACAACCTTTAAAAAGGACGCCTTCTACAATCATCATCAATGGCGTCGTACGATTTCAGATCGACTAAAGACATCAAGGTCTCAAAGCAGCTAGTCGGTCAGGTTCTCGGACAGGATGAAGCTGTCAATATAATCAAGAAAGCTTCGCAGCAACGCAGGCATGTCCTTCTTATCGGCGAGCCAGGCACTGGTAAATCAATGCTCGGATTTGCGCTCGCGGAGCTGCTCCCTAAAGAGAAGCTTGTCGATATCCTCGCGTTCGCGAACCCTAACGATGAGAATCAGCCGATGATAAGAGTCGTCCCTTCAGGCCAGGGCAGAGAGCTTGTTGCGAGATCACGCATGCAGGGGATCGGCGGAATGAAGAACCAGACAATCATCATGTTCGTCCTGCTGATGATCGCGATGATCGCTCCCTGGATGGCTTTCAGATATTATTCTAATCCTGTGAATGGCGCTGGCTTCAGCGCGACTGTTGGCGCGATAATATTCGCGGCGTTGTTCTTAGGTGCCATGATATTCCTCGGATCATTTGTCATGTTCCTCAACCTTGGCAAAAGGCTCGGAGGAGAGAGGATCGAGAGCCCTAAGCTAGTCGTGGACAACTACAACAAGAAGCAAGTGCCATTCTTCGACGCGACAGGCGCGCATGCCGGAGCGTTGCTCGGCGATGTACTTCACGATCCTTTCCAGTCAGGAGGGTTAGGCACTCCAAGCCATGAGAGAGTTGTCGCGGGAATGATCCACAAGGCAAACATGGGGGTGCTGTTCATCGATGAGATAGCAACACTCCAGCCTCACACCCAGCAGGAGCTCCTGACATCATTGCAGGAAGGGAAGTACGCGATCACAGGCCAGAGCGAGCGCAGCGCAGGAGCTATGGTGCGCACAGAGCCAGTGCCCTGCAATTTCATACTTGTGGCCGCAGGAAATTATGACACTCTCAAAGGGATGCATCCTGCGCTCAGATCACGAATAAGAGGATACGGATATGAAGTCTATATGAATGAGACGATGCCTGACACTCCGGAAGCCAGATACAAGATCGCTGTCTTTGTCGCGCAGGAAGTAACCAAGGACAAGAAGATCCCTCATTTCTCAAAAGACGCTGTCGATGAGATTATAGAGGAAGCCAGAAGAAGAGCGAACAGGAAAGGCCACCTCACGCTCAGATTACGGGAGCTAGGAGGGCTTGTGCGCGCTGCAGGAGATCTCGCTAAGCAGAAGAACGCGAGCCTGACGACGCGCGAGCACATCATCGGCGCGAGAAAGATGGCCAGAACTCTTGAGCAGCAGATGGCTGACAAGTACATCGAGCGCAAGAAAGAGTATGAAGTCATAATAACCAAAGGGACGCGCATAGGCAGAGTAAATGGCCTTGCGGTCATCGGCGGAGAGACATCGATCTACTCAGGGATCATCCTCCCTATAGAGAGTCAAGTCACTCCTGGAGGGAAAGAGAAAGAGATAATCGCGACAGGAAAGCTCGGCGAGATAGCCAAGGAAGCTGTCAAGAATGTCTCCGCCATAATCAAGAGTTTCTTCGGAGAGGACATAAAGAATTATGATATCTATGTGCAGTTCCTCCAGACTTATGAGGGCGTTGAAGGCGACAGCGCGAGCATAGCTGTTGCGATCTCGATAATCTCAGCTCTCAAGAAAGCGCCTATCAAGCAGGAATGCGCGATGACTGGATCATTGTCAGTGAGAGGAGACGTGCTCCCTATCGGCGGAGTCTCAGCCAAGGTAGAGGCCGCTATTGAAGCCGGACTAAAGAAAGTGATTGTACCACGCACGAACATGCAGGACATTGTTGTAGACAAGAAGAAGCTCGCGATGATACAGATAATACCTGTCGATACAATAACTGACGTGCTCAAAGAAGTCATCGACTGGAAAGGGAAAGAAGACGTTCTGAAGAAGATCACTGGGAAGAATAAGTGATAATCAGGAATAAACCAGTTAGAATATAAATGAGATGCAGTCAGATAATTCTCAGACTAGATTATGATCACTGCGCGGAGGCAGGCTCAGTAGCAGCTGGCTCGATCTCGCAGCCTGAGAGCTGCTTCAGTGTCGTGAACTGCTGCACTCCAGGATACTTGCCGCCGCCGATGATCCAGGTAGGATAGCCCTCGATGCCTTTAGCGATGCATTCGCCAGAATTCTTATCGCAATCTACATAATTCACATATTTGAATGAATCTCCGAACAACTCTTTCTGGGTCTTGCAGTGCGGGCACCATTCTGTGCCGTACATTACTGCTCCTTTCTCAGTGAGGCATTTAGCGAAATCATCATACCTGCTAGGGCCTGAAGGGCCGCACCCTGCAGCGAATAACGCCAGTGCGGCAATAAGCAATATTGACGCGATGAATGTTCTCTGAAATTCCATTGGGTTCATGCCTCCAATTAGGGATATTGGTTATTATGCCGATTAAAACGATGACAGACATCTGTTTTTAAATCTTGTGCAAGACAAAGGGATTTTAAGATTGACAGATTTAAGCTGCAGGCTTTGCAGTAAACTTCTTAGGTGCCGCCTCAACCTGCTTCCTAGTCTCAGCCATTCTCTTCTTCAAGGATTCTTTATCCTTGGCGCTCAGATTCTCCCTGAAAAGCTTTGTTCCTGATTCATCCTCGACGCCAAGCACTATATCGACAAGATCCTCATTCCAGCCGGAATCGAGCAATGATTCCTTAAGGACTTCTAAAGGAACGCCTTTCTTCTTCTGCGCGAGAGCGTAATCCTGCAGCTTATCGATGGCGTGCGTCGGCTTGTGCAGGTCTTTGAATACGAGATCAATGAGATGCAGCTGCCATCCTGCAGAGGAAAGCTTCTCGACAACATGCTGCTCATCCAACCCTTGCTTCTCGAGCGCGCTGATATTGCTCTTGAGATCATTCAGGTCTTTGTGCATGCGCTCTTTAGGCTCTTGTGTAGACGATCTCTTGAGCATGATCCGGAAAAGGATCGCCAATAAGAATAAGACGACAACTACTGTGAAAACTATAAGCCCGATAACTAATGGCTCCACAATGCACCTCTTCAGAGCATAAAGATAGAGTGGGAGTATTTAAATGTTATCTCGACTGTGGCTCTGTCCTGGATCTGCGAATGAAGACTTTTTTACGTTACTTGAATAGTCAGACTTCAAGCAAAACTGAGGATATAATCCATAAAAGCAATGGCAAAAGAAGGGGGATTCAGGACATAGCCCTCGACTCTGGCTAAGACAGATCTCAATGATACCTTTGTCAAAAAAACAATATTAATAAAACAAACAGGATATCTTGAGGTAGATTGCATGAACAATCATGCGGAATGAGATTATGGCTTCAGAAAAAAAGAGGATTGAGATCAATATCAAAGGGATGCACTGCCCTAGCTGCGAAGTGCTCATCGAGCGCAAATGGCGCAAGATCGAGGGAGTGGAAAGGGTAAGAGTGAATCACGCATCAGGCAGAGCTGTCCTGATAACGACTGCGCATGTCCCTTCCAAGGAAGAGCTGCAGGAAGCGATAACAACTGAAGGTTATGAAGTAGTTTCAGTAAGCCATGCCTCAGGGCAGAATGCGGACGCGACCCTGCATCACAGCCACAAGAACACTATCAAGGACTATATAGAGATAGGCGCTGTCGCGCTCATTCTTTTTGCGATATACACTTTGCTCAGCAGATATGATATCCTTCCCTCTAATTTCGGAGTGACTGAGAACATGAGCTACGGATTCACGTTCCTTATAGGGATCGTCGCCGCGATATCGACCTGCCTTGCAGTGACAGGAGGGCTGCTGCTCGCGATAGCCACAAAATACGACGAAAGATATCCCAATCTTTCAGGAATACAGAAATTCAGGCCGCACATCTACTTCAATATAGGGAGGATACTGTCTTACACAATACTCGGAGCCGCTGTCGGAGCTTTAGGTTCTGTGCTCTCATTCTCTCCGAAAGCGAACGGAATCCTGACCATAATAGCGAGCGTGGTCATGATCCTTCTTGGATTGCAGCTCCTCAAACTTTTCCCAGGACTGAGACGACTGACGCCGAAGATGCCTAAATTCATCGCCCATAAGATATATGACGCGAGCGACAGCGAGAATTACGGCGCTCCCATGCTTTTCGGCGCCGCGACGTTCTTCTTCCCCTGCGGATTCACCCAAGCATTGCAGATCTATGTGCTGAGCACAGGAGACCCATTGACAGGAGCATTGACTATGCTGGCTTTCTCTCTGGGGACATTGCCAGCGCTCGTCTCTCTTGGAGCAATCACAAGCTTCACTAAAGGGCATGCCCATCATTATTTCTTAAGGTTCGCTGGAGTGCTTGTCATATTGTTAGGAATGCTGAGCATAAAGAGCGGGATGGTCCTCGCGGGGATAGGGAATATCGGCGCAGGAAGCGCTGCTCCGACAACAGACCAGAATATCAGGATTGAGGATGGGAAGCAGATAGTTGATATGAAAGTAGTCGGATATGAATATCTCCCTTCCAAGTTCACAATCTACGAGAACATGCCTGTTGAATGGAGGATTGATGGCAGCAAAGCAGCAGGATGCGCTCAGGTAGTGATCGCGCCATCATTAGGGATAACAGCTTACCTTTCTAAGACAGAGATAAAGACTGTCACTTTCACTCCGCAGAAGCAGGGGAAGATAATGTTCAGCTGCACTATGGGGATGACAACTCCCGGCGCGCATTTCAATGTTATAGCAAGACCGGCGACGTCCTGAATATTTAGATGAAGACTTTTTTGTCGTTGCTTGAATAGCCAGGCTTCGAGCAGGATTGATGACAGAGCGCTTATAAGCAACGGCAAAGTAGAAAAGATTCAGGACGGAGCCAGATAAGCCATGAACCGGAGGATGAACCATGAAGACAACTTTCCAGGTCAAAGGAACACATTGCCCTTCGTGCAAAGCGCTCATCGAGGATATCTGCAAAGACACTCCAGGAGTGACTGCCTGCACCATAGATTTCAAGACAGGCAAAGGAGTTATCGAGCACAGCGCGAAGATCGATCTTGACGCGCTCAAGAAGGAGATAGAATCCGCAGGATCATATAAAGTGAGCTTTTAGGTTATTGGTAATCTAAAGTGTTAGGAGGGACAAAAAGATGGCTGACCATGACCATATGAACATGCAGGATCATGAAGCGAGTCCTGAACAGAAAGCGCCTTATCAACAAACAGGACCTGCCCTCTCAGGAAACCAAAGCGTGCAAACAGCGCCATCAGCGCAACCAGCACAGCTGAAAAAGACGACTTTCTCAATCTCAGGCATGCACTGCGCTTCCTGTTCAGCGAGGAACGAGCGCAGCCTTAAAAAACTGCCAGGCGTAGCTAGCGCTTCAGTGAATTACGCGACAGGGATGGCTGCTGTCGAATATGATGAACGCTTAGTCAGCGAAAAGCAGATGCATGAAGCAGTAGTCAAGAACGGGTATAAAGTCCTTACTGAAGAATACGCCAAGCATAACAAAGAAGAGGCTATCAAGGAACTGTCAAGAAGCAAGCGCAACGCCATCATAGCTTTAGGGATATCAGCTCCGGCGTTATTTATAGCCATGGCAGGAATCACCTCTCCCTGGACGTTCTTAGGCATCAATACAGCGCTGTGGATTGTTGCAGTGCTCAGCACATTCGTGATACTTGTAATGGGATGGCAATTCCATATCGGGATGTTCAGGATGCTGAGGATGTTATCAGCTAACATGGACACTCTCATCTCTATAGGAACATTGGCGGCATTGATCTACAGCTCTGTCGCTCTGGCTTTCGGAAGCAAGGATCTCTATTTTGAGACTGGAGCGGTGATAACCGCGCTCATACTTCTCGGAAAGTATTTCGAGGCCAAGAGCAAAGGCCAGGCGAGCGAAGCCATCGAGAAACTACTGCAGCTCGGCGCCAAGACAGCGAGAGTCATCAGAGGCGAGGAAGAATTAGAGCTGCCTATTGAGCAAGTCAAAGAAGGAGACATCCTTCTTGTCAAGCCAGGAGAGAAGATACCTGTCGATGGCAAAGTCACTGAGGGGCGGTCAAGCGTTGATGAATCGATGCTAACAGGCGAAAGCATGCCAGTGACGAAGCAGAAAGGGGATGATGTTTTCGGAGCTACAATAAATCTAAACGGAGCGATATACCTCAAAGCGACTAAAGTCGGAGAGAACACTGTGCTCGCGCAGATAGTGAAGATGGTCAGCGAAGCGCAGACGCAGAAAGCTCCTATACAGAAGCTCGCGGACAGGATCTCAGGGATATTTGTCCCGATAGTCATTATCATAGCGATGATCTCAGGAGTTGTCTGGTTCATATTCACAGGAGATATAGGGAGAAGCATAATTCCCGCAGTCGCTGTGCTAGTGATTGCCTGCCCCTGCTCGCTTGGGCTTGCCACGCCAACAGCGATAATGGTAGGCACGGGCATGGGAGCGAAAAGAGGGATACTGATAAAGAACGGCGAAGCTTTAGAGAAAGGGAAGAAGATCGATGTGATTGTCTTCGATAAGACAGGAACTCTCACAGAAGGCAAGCCTAAAGTGACTGATATCATTTCGCTGGCAAAAGGAATGAGCGCTGATGAAGTATTGCGGATATGCGCAAGCGTAGAGAAACTTTCAGAACACCCTCTCGCTCAGGCTGTAGTGAAATCTGCAGCGGAGAAAGGGCTGACGCTTAAGCAAGTCAAAGGCTTCTCAAGCTCAGCGGGGAAAGGAGTGAGAGCGAAGCTTGGGAAAAACACCATCCTTATAGGAAGCATAAGGCATCTTCAGGAAGCAGGGATAACTCTCGCTAAATCCCCTGAAGCGCAGCAGAGGATGGGCGAGCTTGAGAATCAGGCGAAGACAGTGATAGGGATAGCTGTTGATAAGAAATTCGCGGGGCTGATAGGCATTGCTGACACTCTCAAGGCGGACGCTAAGGAAGCGATAGCTCGGCTTTATGTCGCTGGCATCCGCAGCATCATGATCTCAGGAGACAATAAGCGCACTGCTGACGCGATAGCGAGACAGGCAGGGATAGCTCAGGTTTTCGCTGAAGTGCTTCCGCAGGACAAAGCCAATATCGTCAAGGATCTTCAATCTCAAGGATTGAGAGTCGCTTTTGTTGGAGATGGCATAAATGACGCTCCGGCATTGGCGCAATCCAATCTTGGAGTCGCGATGGGAACAGGGACTGATATCGCGATCGAGACAGGAGACATTGTGTTAGTGCAGGGCAATCCTCTCAAGGTAGTCGAGGCATTGGCATTGTCCAGGAGGACTTTCAAGACGATAAAGCAGAACCTGTTCTGGGCGTTCTTCTACAATGTGATGGGGATACCTATCGCCGCGGGAGTGCTGTATCCTTTCACAGGGTGGCTGCTTTCGCCGATCATTGCCGGAGGGGCGATGGCTTTCAGCAGCGTGAGTGTTGTCACTAATTCAGTCTTGATGAAGAGAAGGAAGCTGGTTCTGAAGAAGAGTTGAATGTTAGTTCTGTCTTTCTCATGTGTTCATTGGTTATAACGAAACATTTATATAGTAACTCACAGTTACTATATAGTAACTCTGTGTTACTATGAGATCCTTAACTAAGAAAGAAAGAGAGATTGTACTCACCTTATTCAAGGATTACACTACCTTTTACAATGCCAATTCGATAAGTAAGATTCTTGATATAAGCCATGTTGGAGCCCAAAAAGTATTTAAGAGACTTCTTCAAGAAAATCTTGTCATAAGCAATACAATTGGAAAGTCAATAACTTACAAACTTAATTTTAAAGACACGTATGTAAGCCAATTGATAGCATTTTTGCTTGTTGATGAAGCAAATAACTTCAAAAGATGGAAAGAGGAGTTTAAAGAGCTTTTTAAGAAAGACAGGATTGTTCTAATCTTTGGCTCGGCTATCAAAGACTACGCTCACGCCAATGACATTGATCTGATGATCGTTCTTGAGAATGAAGGGATAAACGAAGTAAATAAGATCATGAGAAAGAAAGAAGAAATACTGCCTAAAAGACTTCATGCAATAAAGCTTACGCATAATGATTTGATTGATAACCTGATAAAGAAGAATAAAGCTATGGTAGATATAACTAAGAATGCTATTATTCTCTATGGGCAAGACAGGTATGTGGAGATACTAAGGAATGTCACAAGCTTCTAAGCAAATGGAATGGTGTCTGAACAAAGCCAAGAAAGAGATTGAAGAATGCAAGAGACTAGGCAAGAAACCAAAACACAGAGGATTATTGAAGAGCGATTCTGACCTAGAAGAAGCCAAGAAACATCTTGCTAAAGCAGAGCATAATCTTGATGGGATAACGAAATTTAGAGAGATTGGATTCTCTGATTGGTCAATGTCCGCTGGTTTTTATTGTGTTTATCATTGTTTCTTGGCTATTGCTGCGAGATTCGGCTATGAATCAGCTAACCAGACTTGCACTATTTCTTTGATGAGATATCTCAAAGAAGCAAATAAGATAACGCTTGATGATAAATTTATTGAATTGCTAGAATATGAAGAGATGAAAGAAACAAGATATGGCAGCGTTATTGATCTGCGAGAAGATTATACCTACGGCGTCCAAATCTCAGTAAAAGATGAAGCAAAGCTTAATAATCTGAAGAATATATGTAAAGAACTTATTGATCTCACAAAACAGATAATTTACGGATGAACTACCGACTGCAGCAGGACTGATGGGTGTCAGACCAATCCCGAAATAATACAGAACCATTACCTGGCATTCTTATACAATGTGATGGGGATACCTATCGCCGCGGGAGTGCTGTATCCGATAGCTGGATGATGCTCTCGCCTATGATCGCTGGCGGAGCGATGGCTTTCAGCAGCGTCAGCGTTGTCACGAATTCAGTGCTGATGAAGAGAAGGAAGCTGGTTCTGAAGAAGTGAGCATGGGTAACCTATCTTTCTTCTCTTTCTTTTGTTCTTGCCGTGCGGTATGCTGTTTCAAGATTCTCATAAGAGCATAATTTCTCATAGATATCTTCAAGAGCGCCATTGTCTGCCATAGGAACCTATAATGTAGTCCTTAATCTTCCAAAATGCTCCAAATTGTGGACTGAGTTATATAGATTACTGGTTAGTAGTAAATAAACCGAAACATTTAAATACCCCCACTCCTAGATACATAAGAAATAATGTATATAATGGAGGTCATTTACTATGCCAGAGATAATCCACCAAGCTAAGTCTCCTGTGCTTGTAGCGATCACGGACAGGATACGATATGTTGACGCAAGATTTCAAGCTGAACAGTTAGTCAAGGAGTATGGTCTTAAGGTTGTTGATATGCCTTTATTGATCCAGTCCATGAATAATCAGCCTAAAATTCGTGAAGCAGTCAGGCCGATATGGGCGGATACACTCACTGGAGAATATCAGGGGTTAAGAGGTGAAGATCGTTCTTATGAAGCGTGGCATTCTATCGGTTCTTTAACTACTGCTGAAGGTTTGAAAAAAGCATTCTCTAAGATTGGAGAGTATGGTTTCATGCCTATTCCTGATGATGAGTGGATTAAGGTCGGGAAAGGCCAGTATGATGGCAAGAAGATTGTCAGAGTGCATCTTGAAGACGCAAGGAAAGGCAAGGTCCCGACTCCTGGAACTCCTTATTGTATTTCTGTAAGATTAGATAAGGATAATACTACAATTAACCCTAGAAAGCGATTATATTATGACTCATTTATGAGAGATGACAGAGTTTTGATGATTGCTGGCTCTCCAGATTGCAGGGAAGCTTTGGCTAAAATTCTTTTTGGAAAGAAAGAAGAGGATGATAAAGGCTGGACTACGGTTGGAAGCTATCATCGGATCAATGATGTTGATTTTAGCAAGAAACCAAAGGGGCGCCTGGCGTGTCTCAACAGCGACAATGACGGCCTCGATGGCGACCACAGCGCTGACGTTAATGGGCGCTTCGTCGGGATAGGCGCCAGAGGCGCAGTCGGCGAAAAAATTAGCGCTCCTCAGCTTATCACTGGATTGCCTCTTGAGGTTGTAGTCGGTATCCTCGAGAATCCTGACTTGAACAGGGCAGGGATGATAGAAGCTGCTAAAGCGTACAGACCTTAGATTTTCAGCATTTTTTTATATTCTTCTTTCTTTCGCATTACTGTCCCAGCCTGCTTCATCAAAGATCGATTAATATATCAGTCTTTCTTGTTAAGCCAGAATTCTGAATTAGACATGACATTCTTTATGATCATAGTCTTATGTGAGAATATCATAATTGAAACCCAAGCCAAACCTAGAAAAAATCCCGAGATCACATCACTTGCCCAGTGCACATTGAGATAAATTCTGCTTAGGCCGACTGTCAATGGGATTAGGATACAGAAGATTATGAAGACAGTGCGCTTAGCTCCTTCTGTGATCCTATCTTTGAATAGATAGATTAGGATGATAAAGAACACTAGAGTCATCAACGCATGGCCGCTGGGAAAGCTTGATCCTGACGCTGCGATAAGCCCTCCATCCGGCCTAGGCCTTACAGCGAGGTATTTCACAAGCGATTTCAGGATATACGCTCCCCCTAAAACCATGACTGCGAAGGCAAAATCATGCCGTCTTTTTTTGACTGCGAGGACTGCTGCAAGGATCGCTGACAAGATGATCATTGGCACAGCATTGCCGATATAAGTCACAGCTTCCATCATCGCTGTCAGGAAAGGAGTCCTGAAAAACGCGATGCCCAAGCTTATTCTTGAGTCAAGAGCAGAAATGGGTCCGTTCAGAGAGATATCAAGATAGATAAGCAGAAATAATGCGAAAGAGAGCAGTGAGAGAGAAAGCAGCGAGGCAG
>DATDYN010000064.1:0-3039 GCA_035289005.1 Candidatus Nanoarchaeia archaeon | reverse complement strand
ATGCCATACCCTTCGCATGCCTTTCCCCTGGAATACAATCAATGAGGTTTCCGGATCCATTCTGATAGATATCAGACATCTCTTTCTTTAAATACTTTATTCAGGCTTGTCCAGTGGCCAGTGTCTTTCTCCGCAAATCTTTTAAACGATCATTCATTATGTCCAGTTATGCACGAAACATCCTGCGGAGCGGTCATATTCAGGGAAGTGATGCCTAAAGGCGCTGGCAATCCCAGAATCTTATATCTGCTGCTGCAGTATGAGAAGAAGCATTGGGATTTCGTGAAAGGGCATGTCGAGAAAGGGGAGAGCGAGCAGGAGACAGCTAGGAGAGAGACTGAGGAAGAGACAGGCATCACTGACATTGCGTTCGTGCCGGGATTCAGGGAGCGCATCCATTATTTCTATACTCTCAAATCAAAGACGATGTCTAAAGATGTCTTTTTCTTCCTCGCTGAGACAAAGACTGAGGAAGTGAAGCTCTCTCACGAGCATACGGATTTTGCCTGGCTGGAGTTCAAGGAAGCGCTTGCGAAGCTGACGTTCGAGAACGCTAAAGAGATCCTGAAGAAAGCGCGGAAGTTCCTGAAGGCGCAGTGAGGATCAGATAATCAAGAGTCTCTGGATCAGTGATGAACAGCTAAACAATAGCCAATAAAGAACAACTTTTTAAAACAGCAATCGTTTTAGCAGATATTCATTCGGTGGCTTATGGAAATAGCGAAGCAATGCGCAGTCTGCGGTAAAGAGCTAGTGACAACTTCCTGCCCTATCTGCGGCGCGCTTGTAGGCCAGCAGTGCTATAATTCAGGCACTGGAGCCTGCACCATCTGCAGCAGCGGAAGGAAAATTGGAAAAGGAGAGGACACCAAGCAGAAGTTCTATTGAATTATCGGATCCTTCATCGCATTCACCCAATTTCTTGATCAAGAACGAATAAAAACAAAAATTATATAAACGATGAGTATCCTATATCAAGTGTGAAAGAAGGATTTTATACTTTCAAAAAAAGAGGAGTGAAACCGTGAAGAAACTTTTTGCGATCTCATCAGTCCTGATTTTCTGCTTCTTGCTCACGCAAACAATTGCTACTGTCTGGTCTTGGGAGAACCATGTGGGAGTCTCACAATGGTCAGTGAAGGTCATTGAAGATGAGACTGGTTGCGGCGGCTCTTCTAAGACTGAGTCTGTCGCAGTAACCATAACCCATAATCGGGAAATCGCGGATATTAGCGACTTCGCCCACGGCAAGATGCGAGGGACATTCACAGGCAACACTCTAAGCGTTCCTGGCAGGACAATCCGGGATGGTTCAGGAAATTCAAGATTAGCCCCTTTTGATATGGCTTTCGCTCAGGACTGTCAGAGCTTCAGTGGAGAATACAGTTGGGATTACAGCGATTCTTACTCTGAATGCAGCGGTTCTACCAAATTGCGCGGAACAAGGCTTGGCAGCGCATACTGCCCCGGAACAGAAGAGCAGCAACTTTCAGAGATCGCTGCTGCCCGCGCCGCATCCGCTGACAAAGAAGATCGCTACAAGGATATCCTTGCTAAAGATCCAAAGAATTTCTGGGCGAACTGGGACATGGCAGAGCTGAAGAAAAGGCAAGGAAAATATGATGAATACCTTGATTATGTCGATAAAGCGACAAGCAATGAGGATATCTTTCAGGATACGCGCGCGAAATTGAAGAAGGAAGCGGCTAATCGCTTGCATATCTCAGACTTCCCAACCAAGACCTCAAGCCCTATACTCAGGATCGAGATGGATGAACTGAACAACTGGAATGGAGGATTCATCAACAAGGTGAATGTCCCTAAAGAGGAAGCAAGCGATAAAGAAAAGTGGTATATGAAGTACTGGACGATACGCATTCCGGAATCGTACGAGATCATTAATAAGATAGTAGGTCTACCTGAGAATTGATATGGAAACGCGCAACAAAAACCTTGCACTGCATCTGGGTCTGACTCTTGCAGGATTGCTGTTCCTCTTACTTGTTGCTGGGTGCAGCGCACCTTCCCAGCAAGCTCTTTCGACTTCGGAGTCAGCGCCTCTTGCTGCCGCCTGCACGACAAAAGAATGCTTCACAGCCTCGGCTAATGACTGCAAGGATAGCACTTTAACATTCACTGAAGACGCAGGAGTTATCAGATATTCCTCTTCAAAAGACTGTGTCTTCACAAAGACATTAGTCAGCTTGAACGTAAACGAATCTCAGGAGATGAAGAATCTTCTCCAGGGAAAGAGCTTGACGTGCAATTATGAGAAAGGAATATTTGATCAGAGATGGGTCACATCACTGATTTTCGGGACAGAATCCTGTGAAGGAGAGCTGAGAGATATTCTTGTTGAGCTTATAGCGTTCTTATGAGCGAGACTCTCGTAGATAAACGAACTGGATAGCGTCCTACCAATCGTAACCTATTTAAATACCCTGGCTATACACTCAATCTTATGAATAAGCGCAGGTCATTAGTCAATCTAGTTGTCTTATCATTTATTCTGCTGCTGCTCTTTATTCCTGCAGCGATAGCGGCCCCTCCCTGGAAGCAGACCAAGAGCGGCACTTCCGGCAGCGCTACAGGAACAACTTCTGGAACAACGACAGAGAAGACAGTCATAATCAACAACACTATCATCCAGCAGCCCGTATCAGGCGGAGATAATGTCAGCTTCTGGAGCAATTGGGCGCAGATATTGGGCGGAATTCTAGCTGTCGCAGCGGCAGTTGTTGGATGGTATCTCTCAAGAAGGATCAGGGGGAAGACCGCAACTTACATGACAGAGATCGACAAGGTCTACAGAGAACATAACAAGAACGCTAACAAGTGCGAGGCGCATCTCGCTGACATCCGCGAGAAGATCGAGGAAGACTTCAAGAAAGGGAAGATCAATGACCAGAGCTTCTCGCTGCTTGAATCACGCATGGACAAGTACGCGCAGCAATTGCGCTCTGACATAGTCAGCAAGAGATTCGAGCTTCCTGAAGAGATGAAGAAGGATGTGAAGCACATGCTCTCTGACGGGATAAT
>DATDYN010000063.1:0-2135 GCA_035289005.1 Candidatus Nanoarchaeia archaeon | reverse complement strand
TATTCGAGAGTATCGACGTATTTGTCCTCGAAAAGCTTCTCTTTGTTAACGAACACCTGCCGCATCAGCTCAGGAGTCTCTTTCGGGGTTGGCGGCGGCAGCCCGTAAAGCATCAGCGCCGCCTGTGAAGGAGTCAGCAACGCGTAGAAGATGTCCTCTACAGCCATGTCCTTTATCTTGAAATTGACGCGCTGCAGCATCTGCTCTCCGGTGCTCATGTACATATCGATGGCTTCCATGCTGGGCTTTATCTTCCCCATCCTGAGCAGCTGCTTCCAGGGCATGAATATCCCTCTGTCGTAGAAAGGTACGCCGTCTCTCAAGAAAGTGAAGATGACAGGGTTGGCTTCCTTTATCGAGTCCCAGAAGTCCGTCAGGATATAGACCTGGATATTTATCTTGTTCTTTATCCCTGTGATCTCTCCTGCCTCTGCTCCCATCCCTATTATTATCGCGCGCAGCTTGTCTTTCAGTTCGGCGCGGGTCATCTTCTTGACATCAGTGTCATCGATGACTACGAAGACGTCGATATCTGAGTCTTTAGTGGCCCTGCCCTGTACCAGGCTTCCCGCGAGGACATAGCTGACGATGTATTTTTCGAACTTCTTCAGGACCATAGTCTTATGGATCTCTGAGATCTTGACTGCCGCGAGCATCCCTCTGTCGAACACAGGCGCTGAGAGAGCGATCATCTGCAATAGGTCATATTTAGCGTCGTAGCAGCTCTGCCACAGCTCTGAAAGTATGAGCGTCTCAACAACGAAATTCTTGTCTATGTCTTCCGCTGTCTTGCTGAGTATCGCCGCTAGTTTGTCTTTCAATTCCTGCTTTGACATCTTCTGAGAATCTGAATCATCAACAAGGACGAGGATGTTTATCTTCTCCTTGTCTTGAACCTGAGCTGGCTGTTTCGCCGCTACCTCTGCACCAAGCGCCTGCTCTCCCCCTTCGCTCTGCGCGCCTTGCGGCCTTTGAGGGGGCAATAACGCTATCCCCATTATGTATTTGTCGAACTTGCCTACGATCTGGCTCTGGAACTGGTCAAGCTTCTCTTTTATCTTCTTCAATTTCTCTCTGACTTCAGGAGGGAGCTTCTGCTCTAGCTCCGCCATGCGCTGCGCTTCAGTCTCCACGGGAGACTTGTTTCCTTCGCTTGAAGAATACTTCTTCTTGCCCCCCGCTTTCTCGCTGGATTTATCAGTAGTCTTGACCTCTTTGCCTTTAGCCTTTGCGTATCTTGCCATGGTATTCCTCACGCTCTTGCGAGCAGCATCCCCTGATTGATCATTAATCAGCACTGCGCCTAAATCCTTGCTCTATATATAAGAGCGCGTTCGCTAGTGCCACAGGATGATGACACCAACCCCCTTTTTAAATACTGTTGGCGTTCAGTGAGCATAAGTGAGACATAAAAGTCAGAATGAGTAAAGACCTTATAGTGAGAATAAACTAGAGAAATTCAGAGAGAAAGAATCTGGCTCACTTGCTCTTTACTGATTTTCTCAATTCCTCGACAAGCTCCACAAACATCGCCGCGCTCCATGCCTGCGCGGCGCATCCCTGGCTCCGCTGCACATCCGCTGAACTCAATTCTGAAGCGTGCCCTGAAGCCGCGCCCCATAATATCTCATTCACGCTTGAACGCACTATAGCATTGATCTCGTTGGAGTAAGCTTTCTTATCAATGCGGGCGAGCGCGAGCGCCGCCATGCTGTTAAGGAAATACCATGAATCGCCGTTATGATAGCTCTTCCCATCCTCTCCTGTGTGCTGATCGACAAAGCTATCCGCGTCAGTGTCGATAGTGGAGAATCCCCCCCATTCAAGCCAGAGCTTAGGGATTATCTTGTCAAAGCATGATTTCCACTCAGCGATAGTGAGCAGTTCAGGATAAGCGTAGGCCGCGATGAATATGTTAGGCCGGACAGTGAAGTCAGGGGTTATCCTTCCGTCGCCGGAGATAGACAGGCGATCAGCGAGAAGCTTCTTCTTGCTGTCCCAGAAATCCTTACGAACGCGCTCCCTGAATTCTCTCTCCTCTTTCTTCCTTCCTGAAAGCTTCAGCAATGATAGTTTCAATGCCTGGAGCTCTATGCACGCGCCATCACGGGACAAAGAATCCATCCAGGTCTCAT
>DATDYN010000062.1:0-36651 GCA_035289005.1 Candidatus Nanoarchaeia archaeon | reverse complement strand
TCATGCTGCTGCTCTCAGGCTGCGCAAGCACTGTCAAAGAGCTCAAGCAGGAAGGGACTGTCGGCGATAAAGTTTCAGTGAAAGGGACAGTCGTTGAGTCTGAGAATATTAAGATTGGAGAGCTTTCAGGATTTGTCTTGCAGGATGAGACCGGATCATTGCCAGTGCAGAGCGAAGTATTGCCAGCTAAAGGGGATGAAGTGTCAGTGAAAGGAGAGCTGAAGAGGAGCGCTCTGTTTGGCACTTATATAATTGCGGAAAAAGTTAAATAATATTCAATCAATAGTTTAACTATTGCTCGGGGCTGTAGTGGTAGCCCAGGGTTGCACCCTAAGGGGTTGCCCGCAGCAGGGATCAGCTGTTGCTGACCCTGCAATTACGATTATACGAGATGATTCACATTAACAGAGGGGCTGTAGTGTAGCTTGGTATCATTCTACCTTGGGGAGACAAGTTCCAGAATGGTAGCGACCGGGGTTCAAATCCTCGCAGCCCCAGTATTTCTTTTATGGTGCCATTGAGTGTAACGAAATGGCACTGTCCGGCGGGTATCTATAGGGTGCAACCCTTAGGGGGAGCAATTACTCGCAGCCCCATCATCTCTTTAGAAGGCAATTACTCGCGGCCTCAGTATTATCTCTTCGCAATCCCCTGCGCGAGCATCGTGATAGTCCTTTCCCTGTCATGGTCTAATTCCACTAGCAGCACTTCCTGCCATGGGCCTTTTGCCAATTTGCCATCCTCGACTATCAGAGTCAGCGAGCTCTGTAGCACCATCGCCTGAGCGTGCGCATGGCCGTTCATGCACTCATTGATCACTCCGTTCTCATCAGCAATGCACAGATGAGTATCTCTCTTGCCTTTAGTGTTCTTAGAATCAAGGACGTCATTGTGATGGTATTCCTCTTCAGGGCCTGCGAACCTGTCAAGCACTCTCTTGAGATCGTTGATGTATCCTATCTCTTCGCTAGGGCCTATAAGATTCTTCTCATCCTCATTCATCCATAAGCTGCAGGTTGTGTGATTGGTCTGTATCACGACAGAGCCTGAGAGCAGCCCAGATTCCTGTATGAAATGCTCTATATCATTTGTTATCTTGATGAACTGCAGCCTGTACTTTGTATTGTAAGACTTCCGCTTTGTCTTAGCTATGAATTCTGCCATCTGCCCTGATTGTTGGACGTTTCATATATAATTGTTTCGGAAGGGGACATATCTTTTTTGTATAACCCATGCATTAAGCGACGCTATTTCTTCAGATATTAATGTAGTGTAGTGAGTTATTCTTTAAGGCATGATCATATGGCAGTTAAAGATTTGTGGCGTTAATGCTGGTGGATCACTGTATGTGCACAACTCTAGGAATCATTCTCTTTTCTTGTGCACGTAACGTCTTATTTGACCTATAACTAATTGCAGTATTCTTCAGCCTAGGGGTATATCTCCTAAACCAAAGAAAGACAACACACAAAACCTGACAGCACCGAAGACTAGAAACCTATTTAAATGAGAGATTTGTCCAGTGGCATTATGAATCATTTTAGGCAAGTGAATCTGATATATCTGATCAGCGAGTCAGAGATAGATTCGATCTTATTTGATAAGGAATCTATGGGCGAAGATGAACTGCACCCTTTTGATGAACATCAGAATATGTTAAATGATCTTATTTGCAAAGAATTGAGGATTTCTGATATCGTCTCTAAGTTCATCCCATATAACTGGTACGGGCGTTATAACAACTTGCCTTGGAATGCAAACTGCATGCAAATCCCTTTCGATCCTAGATTAATCAATGTTATTGTTCCTTTGAATAGTTCGCCAGTATTCGAAAGCATACCTATACAGATACGGGGGGAGAATAGGAAAGTTGTCCTGACTTTCCCTCCGACGTATGAAGGCAAGCAGCCCCAATATCTTGTTGTTTGCGCAAGTGAAAAGCAATTAGAAGATGTTCATATATTGAATAGGTATATCGGAAATCCTTTTCGTGACCTCGAAAAACTGTTCATGCCAAAAGGGTTTGATTCATTGCCTAGATTAATGGATATAAAAGGACAGGGAATTGTCCATATTGATGAACAGAGAGTGATCATTCCAGAAACTTGCACTGTATATTTCTGAGATATTTGTTCAATCTGATAATCTGCGGACGTAACTCTTAAATTATCAAGATATCTAATATAAATGATTGCCGATAATCAAAACCCCACCCACCACAATCTTTATAAACCAGCCCTTTCTCAGTCGATAAAGGTGGTATGTATGGCAACTGCAGGTTTTGGATTCACTCGCATAAGCGTTGAGAAGAAAGAGAATATCAAGGGCAAGATCAACATAAAGAACAATGTCGCGATCAAGGAGATTGAGCGCACAGAAGTCTCATTCGGCAAGTCTATGCAGCCAGTCCTCAAATTCATCTTCGAATACCGTTCTGATTATGAGCCAGGGATAGGATCTATAGTCCTTGAAGGAAACCTTCTTGACGTTCAGGATGACAAACTCATAGATGACGTCATCCGAGTATGGAAGAAGGACAAGAGGATCAATAACGACATCCTCACCCCGATAATCAATAATATACTCACTAGATGCAATGTCGAGTCATTGCTGCTGAGCAGGGAAGTCAATCTTCCTCCGCCCATCCCTCTGCCTAAGGTAGAGGTCAGCATGCCGAAAGGAAAGTGAGAATCTTTTTTTATTGATATTCTTCTTCATTCCTTCATATTCTGTGTGTCACCACAATCTTTATGTATAGGGATAGGCAGCATTTCTCTGAGATAAGGACGCAATGCTGCCTTAGAACGCTATGCCTCTAACAAAAGAACTGAACCTGAAGGTCGCGGAAGCGGTCCAGGAGGACGTGAATAAAGGGATTGTCCGCATAGATTCCTCTCTCATGAGTGAGATAGGTGTCAGAGCTGGAGACATTGTCGAGATCAAGGGAGAGCGCGCTACTGTCGGAGTCGCGGACAGGGCTTATCCCGGAGATATAGGATTGAATATCATCCGCATGGACGGGATAATCCGCAAGAACACAAAGACAGGTATTGGCGAAGTCGTCAGAGTCGTAAAAGTTGAAGTGAAAGAGGCCAAGAAAGTCATTCTCGCTCCTCAGAAGGAAGGGGTCCATGTCAGAGCTCCTTCAGAGATATTCAAGCAGAACCTTCTAGGAAGGCCAGTCATCAAGGGAGATATAGTCGCTCTAGGCGGCACAAGAAGAAGGCGCACAGCAATGAGCGGCTCTCCATTCTTCGACGATGTCTTCTCGCTGCTTGATGAGAGCATGCTAGGTTTCGGTTTCGGAGACCTGAAATTCATTGTTGTAGACGCCGATCCAAACAAGACTCCTGTCATAATCAGCGAGAGCACCGAGGTTGTCCTCAATCCTGAAGCTGTAGAGGTGAAGAAAGAGAGCGCGCTCCCTGAAGTATCTTACGAGGATATCGGCGGGCTTGAAGAGGAAGCCAAGAAGATCAGGGAGATGGTAGAGCTGCCGCTCAAGCATCCTGAGATCTTCGAACGATTAGGGATTGAAGCTCCTAAAGGGGTTCTTCTGCATGGCCCTCCAGGCACAGGAAAGACTCTGCTCGCGAAAGCAGTCGCGAATGAGACTAACGCGCAATTCTACCTCATCAATGGGCCTGAGATAATCTCAAAATTCTACGGAGAGAGCGAGCATAACCTCAGGAAGAAATTCGAGGAAGCTGAGAAGAACGCTCCAAGCATAATATTCATCGATGAGATTGACGCTATAGCGACAAAGAGGGAGGAGACCCGTGGAGAGGTCGAGCGCCGTGTAGTCGCGCAGTTGCTCGCGCTCATGGACGGCCTGAAATCCCGAGGCAAGGTAGTGGTTATAGCAGCCTCAAACATTCCAGATTCGTTGGATCCTGCGCTGCGCAGGCCTGGACGCTTCGACCGCGAGATAGAGATCGGCGTTCCTAATAAGGAAGGAAGATTGAACATCCTGAAGATACATACGCGCAATATGCCTTTCTCAAAGAATGTCGACCTGATAGGGATCGCAGAGATCACTCACGGATTTGTGGGCGCGGACCTTTCAGCGCTCGCGAAAGAAGCCGCAATGGTAGTGCTCAGGCGCATACTCCCTGACTTGAGGCTTGATGATGAGGAAGCCATCCCTAAAGAGACTCTTGAGAAATTGCGCGTCACACAGAAAGATTTCATGGAAGCATTGAAGACTGTCAGGCCTTCAGCGATGCGCGAAGTCCTTGTTGAAGCTCCAACAGTGCATTGGGAAGATATCGGCGGACTGCATGAAGTCAAGCAGGAGATAAAGGAAGCTGTGGAATGGCCGCTCAAGAATCCTGAAGCGTTCAAGAGATTGGGGATAAAGCCTCCTAAAGGCGTTCTTCTTTACGGCGCTCCAGGGACAGGGAAGACTATGCTTGCCAAAGCTGTAGCGAATGAGTCAAGCGCCAATTTCATTCTTGTCAAAGGCCCTGAATTATTGTCTATGTGGGTGGGAGAGAGCGAGCGCGCGATAAGGAAAGTGTTCAAGCGCGCCAGGCAGACAGCTCCCACAATAATATTCTTTGACGAGATAGACGCTCTAGCTCCAAGAAGAGGGCTAGGGGTTGACAGCCATGTCAGCGAGAGAGTGGTCAATCAGATGCTGACAGAGATAGACGGCCTTGAGGAACTGCACGATGTTGTCATCATCGCGGCAACGAACAGGCCTGACATAATAGATACAGGCCTGCTAAGGCCGGGAAGATTCGACAGGATAATACTCACTCCAGCGCCAGACGCCAAAGGAAGAGAGGACATCTTCAGAGTGCACGCGAAAAGCATGCCTCTCAAGAATGTTGACATCGCAAAGCTCGCGGAGAAGACTGAAGGTTATGTCGGCGCTGATATCGAGAACATCTGCAAAGAGGCAGCGATATTCGCGTTGCGCGAAGACATCAAGGCTAAAGAAGTAGGCATGAAGCATTTCCAGAAAGCGCTAGAGAAAGTCAGGCCCTCAGTCACTCCTGACATCGAGAAGGATTACGCAGAATTGAAGAATCATTTCAGCTCTGCGAAAGCCAAAGAGATGCAGAAAGAGAAGCCAGCGTATTTCGGATGATCTGATCCATTGAGGCGTCTATCTTTTCATTTCATATCCACTTCAGCGATCACATGGCTGTTGAGTATGACTTCTTCATAGCAATTGCAGCGTTTTGGCCCTTCCATCTTCACATACTCTATCTTGAATTCAGGATACCTTGTGGGTTTCCCATTAAGAAGCCTGGTCCCGCGCAAAAGCCTGCCCCCTATCTCGACTGGCTCTTTCAGTTCACAGCTAAGGCTTAAGAATCCCATAGCGTCCATGAAACTGTTATGGTCTGGAGATCTTGTCCAGTACAGCAATCGCTCTTTTGAGAAGAAAGTTCCCGCATTTGTCTCTTTCTTATCTTCTCCCCGCACAGTCCCAATGCTTACAGTCATCGGTCCAAGCTTTATGCCTGCTCCTCCGAACCAGCCATAGAATACCGCGTCCCCTCTCTCTATCAATGGCAGAGCCGCAGGAATGACTCTCACTCGCGCTTCAAGGTCTTTGTCAGGGTTTTTTAGCGCGTGTTCAATCAGCTGTTTTTCATCCATCGGGATCAATGTGTGCCAGTAAGCGAGATTCTCTTCATGAGTCTTAAGCTCTTTGCGCAGTCTGGAGAGTTTTGGAGCTGGCTCGATATATTCCTCATTCAGCAACTGGGATTCTATCCCTTCGTTTATGCCTAGCTGTTCTATCATCTTTATCTTCAGCTCGGGATATCCGTTGTTTTTTCCTAGGATAAGCCGGCCCGCAACCCGCACTGGTCTCTTTGTCGTGAAACAATAGTTCAGGTAAGCCATCACATCGATGAAATTATTGTTATCCAAAGATACAGCCCAGCATCTCAGCCTGTCAGCAGTGTATATGGTTCCGACGCTTTTCTCATCATGGTCTTCCCCTCTTACCATGCCAAGGTCAACACTGCCAAGACCCGCAGAGATGCTGATGCCTGCAGTGCTGCCTCTGAATTTAGAACCTCCTCGCTCTATCGGGGGTGATATCCTTGGCACTATATCAAGACGTACGAGTGTGTCTGGTCGCAGGTCAGGGATCTGTTCTTCAGTCACATCCAGGACTTCCTTGCTCTCTCTCCAGAAAGCCACTCCTGCATCATATGATGATTGCATGGCTTATTTCATCAATAAGATGTATATATATTTAATCAAAAGACAATACCCTGTTTTGTCTCAATCTTGTGACTAAATCAATCAGAATCTCCTTTCTTGGATTGTCTCTTCTTTTCCAAGAATCATCTTCCTCTGAACTTATACCCGATCATTTTGTACGCGAGCTTCGCGGCAAGGAAATCAGAAGCGTGAAGCCCAGGCACTGGAGAAAGCTCCACGATGTCAGCTCCGACAACATTGCGTTTCTCGAACACTCCGCGCAGGAAATGCAGGACCTGCCACCATTGCAGCCCTCCGGGCTCAGGAGTGCCTGTTGAAGGGACTATTGAAGGGTCAAAGACATCGATGTCAAGAGTGATATAAACATTTTTGCCAAGCTGATTTATCGCGGCGTCAAACCAATCCTCTTTGCCAACAATATCTCTTGCCCAGAAGAAAGTCTTCTCGATCTTCTTCTCTCTAATCTCGACCATCTCTTCCTTGCTCACGCTGCGGATGCCTACCTGCACCGCGGGGCAGAACTCCCTTATCCTCCGCATGACTGCTGCGTGGCTGTATTTTGTGTCATCATACTCATCACGCATGTCTCCATGCGCATCAAGATGCAGGACTGAGAGGTCTGAGTATTTTTCTTTGTACGCGCGAACGATCCCTGAAGGGATCGAATGCTCTCCTCCGAGAGTGAGCAAGAATTTTCCTGCGGTTATGTGAGGCGTCGCTGCCTTGTACACTGATTTGACCATCTTTTCAGCGCTTTCCTCAATAGGAACTTCTTTCTCTGTCCATATACCTGCCTTGTAAGGCTCACAGTCAAGCTCGTCATCATAGGCTTCAAGCTGTGAAGAGGCTATCAGTATCGCTCTGGGCCCTTCAGAAGTCCCTTTGCCGTAAGAGACAGTCCCTTCATAAGGCACAGGAAGCACAACAACTTTCTTCTGCTCATAAGACATTCCAGTGTCATCTTCAGAACTTAGGAAGTCAGGATTGTCCATATTGTCCCCAGAATCTTTCAATGTTTTTAAAGTTGATTATTATTCAAGAAATATTCTCTTGTTTAATGCTGTGAATTGCCATTCCCGTTGCTTGCTGGCTTAGGGACAGTCTGTGGCGGAGCTGTTGGAGTTGCCACTGCAAGAGCTGTCTGCGCAGGAACATTCTGTGAAAGATCATTCTTATTCCCATTATCTGGCGCGATCGGTATTCCTGGCTCTTCAATTATGAATACTGCGGCAGCAACGGCTGAAGTCCATCTTCCGTCCTTGTCAGCGATCGCGCTCTGGGTAGCGCTACGCGTCTTGACTATCTTGTCAGAGATCTTCCAGATCTCTCTCTTCTCGTCATAGCTTGAATTAGGATCGAACTCGACGCCTAAAGTAGAGGCAAGCATCTCTGCAGCGAGGTCTTCAGCGTAATCTCCGGCTTTCTTCTCAGTCTCGCCAAAGCTGTGGTGCTCGCTCAGGTATCCATACTGAGATTCTTCAGCAGGGATTGCGCATCCGATTGATGCTGAAAGAAGCCTGTTAGGCTCATTTGTCTCGCTTCTCGCAAGAACGCAGAAAGTGATCTGTCCAGGAGTGAGAAGTTTCTCCCCTTCTTTACGCGGAATTATCTTGCAGCGCGGAGGAAGGATTGAAGATACATTGACAAGATTGCATTTCTCGATTCCAGCGTCGCGGAGAGCGATCTCGAAAGAGGCAAGGCGCTCTTTGTGCCTGCCAACCCCGTTCGTGAAAAACATTTTTGTTGGAATCATCGACGAGGCAATGATTGCGCGACTTGTTTATAAATGTTTTTGTTTTTGGATTTTGCATTGATATTTTCTATATCAAGATATCTCCCTTTTTCTTGAATAATTCTCTGCGCACGATATTTCTGGCTTTCCTTTCATATCTAATCTGCTAAGCTTTGCAGAGGCGATGTCCTGAATCGTGCTTTTTTGCCGTTGCTTCAATATTCTTGGTTTTTAGCTGCTGTTAATTGGCTGTCGCGCAACGTCAAAAAAGTTTTCTCTTATAGATTCAGGACATAGCTTCGCAGAACAAACTTTATAAAACGCACTGAGTTCAGCAAATAAATGGCAAAATCCGGAGACAAAGTCAGAGTCGTCTGCGAGAATGAGAACATAGAAGGGGCGCTGCTTCCGAATGAAGAGAGCGACACTGTCGTGATAAAACTAGATTCAGGATATAATCGCGGAATAGATAAGAAACATATCAAACGCATAGATTTCATCGAACAGGCAAAGCCTGCGCAGCAGTCAAGATTCTCAGTGGAATCAATCGCGGCGAAAGAGCTGAGCGAGAAAAAGAAGTTTCCAGTGATATCGGTACTGCATACTGGGGGAACAATCGCGAGCAAGGTGGATTATTCTTCAGGAGCTGTCAGCGCCGCTTTCGGTCCTGAAGATATGCTGAATATGGTTCCTGAGATCGGCCAGATAGCCAATGTACGTTCTTCGCTTGTGATGAATATCATGTCTGAAGACATGAGGTTCTCAAATTACGCAGTGCTGGCTGAAGCTGTCAAGAAAGAGATTTCTGCAGGCGCTAAAGGGATAATAATCGGCCACGGCACTGACACTCTTGGCTATTCAGCGGCGGCGCTCTCGTTCATACTCGGCGTTCTTCCAGTGCCTGTCATACTTGTCGGATCTCAGCGCTCTTCAGACAGGGGAAGCAGCGACGCGCGAATGAATCTTCTCTCAGCTGCGCGATTCATCATCAGCACAGATTTCGCTGGAGTGGCGGTATGCATGCACGAATCAAGCGCTGATGAATGGTGCTCGATACTTCCCGGAACGCGCGTCAGGAAACTGCACACTTCAAGAAGGGACGCTTTCAAGGCCGTGAATTCCTCTCCAATCGCGAGAGTGAACGTGATTGATGGTTCTGTCAAGTTCCTGATAGAAGAATACCCTAAGCGTTCTGATACTAAAAGCATAAATCCTAAGACAAAGATGGCTGACAAGATAGCATTGATCAAGACTTTCCCAAATATGCACGCTGATATCTTTGAATTCTTGGCAAAAAGCAATTATAACGGTATAGTCATTGAAGGCACAGGACTAGGGCATATGCCTATGAACGCTGAGAATCTTCCGATATTCAATGCTGTACGCAAGCACATTTCAGGCGGTGGAGTAGTAGCGATGACTTCGCAATGCATAAATGGGAGAGTTCACAGCAGCGTCTACACTAATCTTAGGAAGCTCTCAGAGATAGGAGTTGTGTTCTGCGAAGATATGCTGCCTGAGACCGCATTCATCAAGCTCGCCTGGCTGCTCGGCAATCATCCTGCTGATGAGGCAAAGAAGCTTTTATTGAAGAACCTCGCAGGAGAGATTAGCGAAAGAAGCGAGTATCAGGAATTCTAGGATTTTGCGCATAACTATCTAGAAAAGAGCAGTTCTTGTTTCTTGTCGTTGTGTCTTGTCTAAAGTTTTGCTATCTGCTCAGCAACTTCTTTAGCTGATTTGTCAAGCAGAGCTTTTTCTTCAGCGGTGAGAACCAGCTTCTCAATGCTCTTCACTCCGTTCTTATGCAGCTTGACCGGAACTCCGACGCAGACGTCTTTGTAGTTGTATTCTCCCTCAAGAAGTACAGAGCAGGCAAGAATCTTCCCTGTGCTTTTCAGCATCTCCTCGACCATCTCTACTACTGATGCTGCAGGAGCGTAGAACGCGCTTCCGGTCTTTAGAAGATTCACAATCTCCGCGCCGCCATTACGCGTTCTGGCGACAAGCTGAGCTATCTCCTCATCAGGGATGTAAGCAGAGAGCGGTTTTCCATTCACCAGAGTATGCGCTGCGAGAGGGACCATGCTGTCTCCATGGCCGCCGAGCACTAACGCTGAGATCTCTGTGACTGAGACTTTGAGCTTCTCCGCTATGAACGTCCTGAATCTCGCGCTGTCGAGAACTCCAGCCATCCCTATGATCTTATTCTTTGCGAAGCCTGTCTTCTTCAGCATGTGGTAAGTCATGGCATCAAGAGGATTTGTGACTATGATCACAATAGATTCTGGAGCGGACTTCTTTATCGACTCTGCGACTTTGCCGATTATATCAGCATTGACTTTCAGCAGGTCATCGCGGCTCATTCCAGGTTTTCTCGGAAGGCCGGCAGTGACTATGACGATGTCTGAATTCTTTATCTGTGAGAAATCATTTGTTCCGTGGATTCGCGTATCGCTCTTATATAGCGGCATCGTCTCAAGGATGTCTAGCGCTTTGCCCTGAGGCATTCCCTCTACGACATCGACAAGGATGACTTCATCAGCCAGAGATTTCTGGCAGAGCATCAATGCTGTCGAAGCTCCGACATTGCCTGCGCCTATGATTGAGATCTTCATGATTGAAGTATTCTGCCCGTGTTTTTAAATGTGTTGATGATTTATTCTCTAATAGTAAGTCTTGAGTGTGTGGTCTGGCATAGTCCAGAAACATCTTGACTTCAGAATTACGGTGTTATCCCTCTCGAATTTGTGAATAACCGGCTCTGTCCTGAATCTTTTTTTTTGCCGTTGCTTATGATTAAAAATTGCGCTGGGTGTGATACCCCACCATTTATGGCGCAATTTTTAATTCCGAAAATCAGCCTTTTGGCGAGGAGCGTAAAACCTCGGGCTCGCGAAAATCTTTAGATTTTCGGGATGCTCGGAAATGTCGAAAACTTAGGTTTTCGAGCATGCTCGGAAATCGCCTTGCCGATTTCCGACATCGCTTTGCGGATTTCCGACATTTAGCCCGAGGATAGCTCCGAGCGGCTGATTTTCGTTATCTGTTGGGATCAGTACTGCTTGAAGTCTAACTATTCAAGCAACGTCAAAAAAGTCTTAATCTAAAGATTCAGGGCATTGCCCGAATAATCGAAACATTTATAATCTTGTTATCAATAATCCTGCTCAGCGTGGAAAATAATACTGAATCAAAGAAAAGAATATGTCTTGATACTGATACTATTGACTCTATTTTTGATATCTCAGAATATCTTTTTCCTATGGCCAATATATTCTTAGGATCACTTAATGCATCATGGGGGCTTGTAGGGGTAGTTCAAGATATCACGAACAGGATTCAACACCAAGACATAAATGCCCCAATTCAATACTCCTATGCGATCTCTTTAGCGATAGGAACTATAGTTGCAATATATGGGTATAAAGGTTTCAAATACAAATCTGAATTCCAAATCAGACAACTGAATTCAGACAATTAACATTTATCATATTTATTGATTGTCTTGTCCTAAAAATGTTATGCATCCTTCCAGATATTCCGGATATCTTCCGGATTCTCCGAGTGAAGTTATAAAAAGGATTAGATTCTCAATAACTCATGAAATTCTATATCGACACCTGTATCTGGCGTGACTACTTTGAGAACCGCTCGGATAATTTCAGGCCGTTTGGAGAGTGGGCTCTTGAGCTGATTAGACTCATAATCCTTAAGAATGACATGATTCTCTATTCTAAGGTTGTCATAAGGGAATTAAGCGAAGAATATTCTCATGAAGAGATCGAAAACATTCTTAGTATCGCAATGAAGATAAATTCTCTGAAAAAAGTTGAGGTCACTGATCATCAGAAAATAGAAGCAAGAATGTTAAGCAAAGAAAGAGGCACTGCGTTCGCAGATGCGCTTCACGCAGTTCTCGCAAGAGATAATGATGCGATATTGGTCTCACGAGACAGGCATTTTCAGGATTTAACTGACATCGCAACAGTAAGAAAGCCTGAAGATCTACTCTAGTCCATATTCTTTTAATAGCTCTCTGCTAACTTTCTCCCTTATCATCCTATCTTCAGCGTCAGTAGTTCTTGTTCTCGCTCTTCCGAAATGCTTGGCGAGATCCCTTAAGGATTCTTGTTTCCTTCTCTCTTCCATCTTATCCCTGATCGCTTCCCTGATGAACTCTGTCTTTGTGGCGTAATCAGGCTTCATCGACCGCTCAAGCTCTCTAGCCATCACTTTATCGACTTTGATAGTGATAGATTCCATCGTAAGACGAAGTAAGACCAAGTAATATATAAATCTTGCGGAATGCGGGCGCTTAATCAGCGCGAACAATAATATTTCAGAGACTTTCTTTGTTTGAACATAAAACTTTAAAAACCTGGCGGGTTCTTCAACGTTCATGCCTCACGATTACCAATCTATCGGCCTCAAATGCGGCTTGGAGATACACCAGCAGCTTGAAGGGATTAAACTATTCTGTTCCTGCAAGACTGTCATCCGCAAAGAGGTACCGGATTTCACAGTGAGGCGCGAACTGCGCGCTTCTGCAGGAGAGACAGGAGCTATTGACATAGCCGCAGCGCACGAGCAGAAGAAAGATAAATATTATCTTTATCAAGGATATGATGAGAATACCTGCCTTGTCGAGCTTGATGAGGAACCACCTCATGAGGTGAATGCTGAAGCATTGAATGCGGCTCTGCAGTTAGCGCATCTTCTGAACGCGAAGATAGTCGATGAGATACGCTTCATGCGCAAGACAGTCGTTGATGGCTCTAACACTTCAGGATTCCAGCGCACAGCGCTTGTCGCAGTCGATGGCTTTATCGAAGTCGGTAGCAAGAAGATCAGAGTGCCAACAGTCTGCCTTGAAGAGGAAGCCTGCCAAGTGATCGAGAGAACAGAAAAGTACGACGTCTATAATCTTTCAAGATTAGGGATACCTTTGCTTGAGATTGCCACAGCTCCTGATATCGAGACTCCTGAAGAATGCAAGGAGACAGCAGCTAAGTTAGGATCACTGCTGCGCAGCCTGCCGCAGCTGAAGCGCGGCATAGGCACTATACGGCAGGATGTCAATCTTTCTGTCAAGGGAGGTTCAAGAGTTGAGATCAAAGGATTCCAGGATCACAGATCAATCCCTAAAGTGATTGAGAACGAGATCGACCGTCAGCTCGCGCTGCTCAAATCAGGCAAGAAGTTCGCTCCTGAAGTCCGCAAAGCGGAGCCTGACTTCACGACTTCATTCCTCAGGCCGATGCCTGGAGCGAGCAGGATGTACCCTGAGACTGATGTCCGTCCGATAATCCCTGAGAAGGAGGTCGCGCATGTTGAATCATTGGAGGACAAGTCGAAGAAACTTCTTGCGGCAGGGATATCCGCGGATCTCGCGCAGAAAGCGGCAAGCATGCAGAAAGCTGATGCGATACTCTCGTTCTTTGTGCAGTTCCCAAACATAAAGCCTGCGTTCATCGCGGAGACAGTAGTCACCACTGAAACCCTGATCAGGCGCAAAGAGAAGCTTGAAGTTTCTTTCGAGGATTCAGTGTTCGAGAGCGTATTGAACGAGCTCAACGCAGGAAGGATAGCTAAAGACTCGGTCTATGACATACTCACCGCATTCGCGAAGAAAGGGACTGTGGATTTCGTTCCGTATATGCTTATTGGCGATAAAGAGCTTGAGAAAGAGATAAAGAGGATCATCGCTGAGAATTCAGGAGTGCCTGCGAAGAATCTTGTGGGCAAAGCGATGGGAGCGCTGCGCGGCAGGGCTGACGGTAAGAAGATCATAGAGATGCTTGAGAAGATCGCTGGCGCGTGAGAAGGATAAATTATTCTTGTTGCCTATAATCTCTCTTATTTATCGGATCTATCTTTCTTATTCAGCGCCAGATACTTCGCTGCCCAGAGCATCCCTTCATCGCAGATGTACAACGTTCTCTTGAACGGACTTCCATCCGAGTCAAAAACTTCAAGGAAAGTCCTGTGCTTCTCTATAAGTCTGGTGTACTGGCCGTAATAGTGCGCGAACTGTTTAGGATCCTGCTGTCTCATCACATCAAGGAAGCACAGCCCTAGATGCATCCAGATCGAATGCGATTCATAATCCTTGATGAGCAGCTCTGGAAGGATGAAGCTATGCGCATTATTCCTTTGAGACGAGTATTTCAGCGGGAAAGGCCTGTCCAATCCAGCTCTCCGTATCGCTTTAAGCGCTGAAGTGAACATCTTCTTCCCTTTCTTGCCTTTGAAAGCCCTGACCCAGAAAGGGAAGACATTAGCGTCGCCAGTGACAACCCCATAATGGTGCATATCATCAAAGAAGTATTTTCCGTTCCAGAGCTCGCGCTCCATCGCTCCAGCTATGTCCTGGCCAGCGAGAGGATTAGGGATTTCCAGCGCGTCAAGATCCTCAGAGAGCATGAAAGCCATGCTGTTGTCATACGTTGAGCTTGAACGCTTAGCGTAATCCTTTATTGAAGAGAAAGAGGCGTTCTTCTTCACCATCCCTGTGTTCATGTCAAAGACTATCCTTGCGTATCTCCGCGCTTCGACTGTAAGGAACGGAAGGTATTTCTGCACAAGATCATCAGCTTTAGCTGCCCTGAGGGCGTGCGCTATGAATGGCAAAGAATCAGAAGCGATCTTCGGGAAGTCATAAGCTTTTCCGTCAGGAGTTATCGTTGTGGTTATCTTCCCTGCGCGGACAAAACGCTCAAGAGCGTAATCAAGAGTGAGTATTACCTTGTCAGCATGGCCTAGAGCTATCAATGCTTCAGCGCACATCCCGAAATCCCTGCTCCAGAATTGGGCGAAATTTGCAGCGCCGGTGCGGTAATAGCAGCGTTCAGAATTCCATCTGTGAAGGACGATGGCCGCGCAGATCGCTTTAGCGTCGCCCAAGTAAGGGGTGAAGCCGGCCTTTCTCCTGCGCCTTGACAGCGCAAGGATGCGCCATCCTTCCTTGAGATGGGTCAGTGAGGGAATCATATAACCGGAATATCTGTTTTGAGTAGATTATATAGCATAAAACGAACCTGGTGGGTTCTCACCTCAGGGTTGCCACCCTTGAGGTACCCGCAGCATGGATCATCTGCGACTGACCCTGCAATCACGGGTTATGCGCTTCAATAGCATAAAACGAACCTGGTGGGATTTGAACCCACGAGACCCAGCTTAGGAGTCTGGTGCCCTATCCAGGCTAGGCGACAGGTTCATTCTCAGTCAGGCTGGAAGGGGAAGATTTTTAATGTTTTGCTTTTTTGAGCCCTTGTGAAGCCATGGTAGTCATCAAGAAGAAGCCTGAAGATTTTGTTGTGAAAGAGATAAGCAGCGTCAAGCCTGCAGCTTCAGGAGAGTATGTCTACGCAGTCCTTTCAAAGACTGATTGGACTACTATGGGCGCTGTCCGCAAGATAGCCGATTTCCTGCGTCTTCCCCTTAAAACTTTAGGTTTTGCCGGAGCAAAGGACAAGGCAGCAGTAACTGAGCAGGTCATCTCTATCAAGGCAGGCAAGAGGGATATCATCAGAGAGCTGCAAGGTTTCTCTGTCAAAGGCATAGAGGTCAGAGCTATAGGGAAAGGGGACTCGCCCATCAGCCTCGGAGATCTTGAAGGCAATCAGTTCAGGATAGTCGTGAGAGAGGCTTCAAAGGCTCCGCGCAAGCTTTTGCGATTCATAAATCTCTTCGGAGAGCAGCGATTCAGCACAGATAATGCCTCCGCAGGCAAGCTGCTTGTGAGAGGAGAGTTCGCGGAAGCGGCAGCGCTCATGGACGAGCCAGAGATAAAGAAGCATCTTGAGTCCAAACCAAGTGATGTCGTTGGCGCGCTGAAACAGCTGCCTAAGAAGATCCTGACGATCTATATCCATGCTTATCAGTCATTGCTCTGGAACAGGCTTGTCGAGCGCTTCCTTGAAGGCAAGAAGGCAGAAGAAGTCGATAATATCATGCTCCCTATAATTGGTTTCGGCACAGAGCTGGACAAATATTCTGAAGAGATCGCTGAGTTATGCAGAGCGATAATGGCTGAAGAGAATATCAATGAGAGAGACTTCATCATCCGCAGCATTCCTGACCTGAGCAGCGATGGCGGAACGCGCGCGCTTTTAGCCGATGTGAAAGATCTGCGCGTAACAAAGAAAGAGAACGATGTCTTCGTTCTTGAATTCTCTCTCCCGAAAGGATGTTATGCCACAGAATTCATAAGGCAGGCGTTTGAGTGAGGGCAATTCTTGATTTCCTTCCCTGATCATCTCTCAGAGATCTTCTCAACAATCTCATTGAACACTTTCTCTACATGCTGCGAACCGTCAACCTTGAGGAGTATCCTTTGTTCCTGGTAATAGTCTGTGAGCGGTCTTGTCTTCGCATGATAATCCGCAAGCCGCTTCTTGATCGCTACAGGCATGTCATCCTCTCGCTGGTAGAGCTCTCCTCCGTCCTTGTCGCATATCCCTTTCTTCTTCGGAGGATTCGCGGCTCCGTATATCGCTCCGCATTTCCTGCACTGCAGGCGTGAGCTGAGCCTCTTGATCGTTATCTTGTCCTCTATCTCTATGTCAAGCGCGATTTCAGGCTGTGAGAATGACTGCAGGGCTTCCGCCTGAGGCAGAGTCCTCGGGAAGCCGTCAAGAAGGTATCCTTCAGCGCAGTCTTTCTGTGAAAGCCGCTCTCTTACTATCCTTATGGTAAGCTCGTCAGGCATCATCTTGCCAGCGTCAATCAATACCTTGACTTTATTCCCTAATTCGCTGCCTGAAGCCACTGCCGCGCGGAAGATGTCTCCTGTGGAGATGTGAGGGATGCCGTATCTCTCGCTGAGAAGTCTTGCCTGAGTCCCTTTCCCGCTTCCCTGAGGGCCTAAGAGTATGATCTTCATGCATCGCACCTTCTTATCGCATCGCAGTCTTCTGGACTTTGCTGGCATCATCCCATATAAGAGAGCTCATCATCGCTGACAGCGTCAGACTTCCAGGACTCTATCAGCATTTCAGCAGTCGAATTCATGCGCTTCTTTATCGAAGGCCATTGCTTCATGACCTGCCTGATGAATTCAGCGTTCTTGCGCTCGTCCTGGTCTATGAGAAGGAGCAGCGCGGAGTGATGGAGGATCTTCAATTCCTTGAACAGCTCGAAAAGCGCTTTCTTCTGCGAGTCATCGAAAGCGTGATGCTCGCGCATGTCCGCGATCGTCGTATCAGGCTGCAGTATCTTATCAATGACTTTCGCGAAAAGGTCTATCTTCTCGTCCATGCGCTTGCAGATCTCAAGCAGGAATAATCCTTCTTTGTCTATCGTGCTGATCTCGAAATCCTTGTCGAACTCTTCGTAGTCTGAAAGCCCGTATTTCTTCTTCAGCTGCTCAAATATCTTCTTTGTGTCGGTTGTTTCTGCCATGAGAGTAAGCCTCCGGAGGGACTTTCACGCGATTACTTAGGAGTATGATGGAATATGCCATCCCGTTATGCACGGACCGCCTTTGAACCCTCGACCTGCTGATTACAAGTCAGCTGCTCCACTACTAAGCTACGGAGGCGTCAGAAAAAGCAGCCCTAAGGCTTTTATAAATATTGTGTGTTGCATGCCGATGCTCTGAATCTATTGGCAAGAATGAAGATTCAAGACACAATTGTGATAAAATATTTGCCTATCACTGTCCAATCACCCGTTCATCTTGTACCCGAATTGAGGGTAGAACATCTCTTTCTGCGCGCCATAATACTTCTTTATGTTGAAGTAATCCTTGACAGCGCTCTGCATGAACATGCAGTCTCCGATAGTCGTCCATTTTACAGCCTCTCTGCGCTTCCTCCAGATCCTCCTGATATACATGTCAAGGAAGCCTTTGAGCAGCCAATGGCTTGACCATTTATTGTCAGGGTCGACATTCAGGTAAGCGCTGAAAAGTATCTCTAACTCCCCTTTCTGCAGCCTGCGCTTCTCTCCATCAATGACCATCTCAGTGTCTTTAAGGAATCGCGCATGGAAATCTATGTCTATATGCTGGGTATAGAATGTGGAGCCTTCATCCCCTTTCTTGAAAGTCCTCCACCATATCCAGACAGTGTTGCCCTCTTTAGGGTTTGAGGAATGCTTCTCAGAATAATAATTCTCCATGTATTTCCAGGAATCTCCCTGCACGTATCCTTTATCCTGCAGGTAATCCCTGACCATCCTGTAAAGATCACGGAAGTCAAACACGCCGCTGAACTTCACCCTCGTTTTTATGCCTTCAATTGTCACTGGCATATCATCATTGTGTCGCTCTTTCTTTAAAAAGGTTGCGGTGGATGAAAGCGCAGAAGTCACAGGTTTAGCTCGGAGAATATCTTAATGGCCTTTGGGCATTAATATATAAGCTTAAACTAATCCAATATTTTCGTGTAACACAAATTTTAAAAAGGCCTTGCATATCTTGAATCTATGAAAGCAGTAATTCTCGCTGGCGGCAAAGGGACGCGCATGCGCCCAATAACTTATGAGATCCCTAAACCATTGATACCAGTGCATGGCCGTTCTCTGACTGAGCACCTGATAGATCTTCTCAAGAAGAACGGGATAACTGATATTGTCCTTTCAGTAGGTCACCTGAAAGAGCGCATAATGGATTATTTCGGAGACGGCAGCAAATTCAAAGTCAATATATCTTACATAGTCGAGGAAGAGCCTTTAGGGACTGCGGGGCCTTTGAAGCTCGGCCAGAAGCAGCACAAGATGTTCTCTGAACCTTTCGTCCTCACGAACGGCGATGAGCTTAAGGATTTTGACCTTTCTGGAATGATCGCGTTCCATAAGAAGCATAATGCAGCGGCGACAATAGCTCTCCTTCGTGTTGAGGATCCTTCAGCTTACGGAGTCGCAAGGCTTGATGGCGATAGGATAACTGAGTTTGTCGAGAAGCCTAAGAAAGAGGAAGCTCCTAGCAATCTCATCAATGCGGGGATATATATTCTTGATCCTGCGATAATTGACATGATCCCTGAAGGTTTCTCTATGATCGAGAAAGATATATTCCCTAAGCTGGCAGCGCAGCGCAGGCTTTACGGTTATGAATTCAAAGGCCAGTGGTTCAACACAGGCAATATGCAGGATTATGAGACTGCTATAAAAGAATGGAAAGACATCAAGGCGTAGTATACAGTTTACGGTATAGTTTACTAAATCGGTGATCGATGAAAGCAGAGATATTCAAGGCTTATGACATCCGCGGAGTTGTTCCCGAAGAGATAACTGAGCAGGACGCTTATTCTATCGGAAGGGCTGTTGTGACATTCCTGAGATGCGGCACAGTCCTTGTCGGCAAAGACATGCGCGAAAGCTCTCCAAGACTGCACGCTGCGCTGATAAAAGGGATAACAGACCAAGGAGCTGATGTTGTAGATATCGGGTTGTGCTCTACCCCTCTCTTCTATTTCGCGGCGAGCGAGTATGAAGCTGGAGTCATGACTACCGCTTCGCACAATCCAGCCAAATACAACGGTTTCAAGATCTGCGGCAAGAATGTCTTTCCAATAGGGGCAGAGAGCGGCATGCCTCAGATAAGGGATCTATGCCTCGCTGGAGAATTTCCTGCGGCTAAGCGCAAAGGCAAAGTGTCAAGCAAGGAGATAATGGATGCGTATGTGAAGTACAATCTCAGTTTTTCTAATATCACTAGATTCAAAGGCCGCAAGCTTAAAGTCGTCATTGACGCAGGCAATGGCATGGCAGGATTCACTTTCCCTTACACTTTCAGGCATCTTGATGTTGAAGTCATCCCTATGTATTTTGAATTGGACGCCTCATTCCCGAATCATGAAGCGAACCCTCTGAAGCCTGAGAATGTCAAAGCTTTACAGGAAAGAGTGCTTAAAGAGAAAGCTGATTTAGGAATCGCGATTGACGGCGATGCTGATCGGTGCATGTTCATCGATGAGAAAGGAGAATATGTCCCTGCAGACCTCTCTTCAGCGCTGATAGCGTTGCAGATGCTCAAGAAGAATCCTGGTCGAAGGATACTGTTCGATCTTCGCTCATCGCACGCTGCTGCTGAAGCCGTTAATCAGGCAGGCGGCGAGGCAGGAAGGTGCAAGGTAGGGCATTCATTGATCAAGAAGCAGATGCGCGATGAGAACGCCTTATTCGCGGGAGAGCTTTCAGGGCATTATTATTACTCGCACATCATAAGGAAAGGGGGCAAGCTTTTCTACGCAGAGAATTCCATAGTGAGTTCGATAATCATGCTCAATCTGCTCTGCGGCACAGGGAAGAATCTTTCAGAGCTTGTCACGCCTTTGCAGAAGTATCATGATTCAGGAGAGATGAACTTTGAAGTGCATGACAAGGAAGGCAAGATGAAAGAACTCGCAGCGCTATTCAAGGACGGCAGGATCGATTGGCTTGACGGAGTCACTGTCGAGTATGATGACTGGTGGTTCAATGTCCGCGCGTCAAACACTGAGCCTGTATTGCGGCTGAATGTCGAGGCGAAAGTGAAGAAGAAGATGGAAGAGATGCGGGATAAGCTGCTGAAGATAATAAGGGGTTGAGTCCTCCTGCACTGGCGCTGAATTATATCCCTCTCTGCCATGCCTTTCTCATCATTTAACTTTCTCGCTTCTGTTCCAGAACTCCTCAAAATATGATCTGAATGAGTCAGCTACTTCCTGATTGATGATCTCAACAGCAACAGCAGTCGGTGACTGGAGGATTATTGTTATGAAGTCTTTGAAGATAAGGAACGCAGCAGGGGTTTTTATGCCTTCAGGCATATGCCTTGCATCTGCCCCCTTGTAAGAATTTCTGTCCTTGAGGATTCTCTTGTCAGTATCCCTGTTGAAGAGAAGCCTGCATGTTATTCCTGCCGTTACCCTTCTGAGATGATCCTTCTGCCAATACAGGTGCTGCTCCTCGGGCTGGTATGCAGGAACTCCAAGATAAAGATATCCCTCCCCTTTTTTTAATTTAGCATAAAGATGCTCATGTGCTGTGCGGATTCCCTTGAAGCCGAAGTACATATTTGTCGCACTCTTCTTTGCCTCGCTTTGTTTTAGTATCAATTCCGGCAGAAGTTTTTCCACTGTTTTTCTGTCGTTTTCCAGCAGAGCCTTCCGCTCATCAATATATTCCAATAGCTTGGCTGGCTCTGCCGCCTGAAAATATTTTGTCTTCTCCTTGATGACGTACGAAACAAGGCCCTTGTGCATCAGTTTGTCAAGAATATGGTAGATGATAGACCGTGCAATGCCTGAGCTCTCGATTATCGGGCCTGTGGTTGTTGAGCCAAGTTCCAGCAAAGCAAGATATACCTTGATCTCTCCTTCTGTAAGCCCGATTTCTTTGAGGATGGAGAGGTCCATAGAGGGCGGTTGGCAGTTCCTCTATATAAGCTTTTCTAATTACTATACCACTAGTGGTGGGCTAAGTTTTAAGTAGGACTATCTATTCACTACTAAAGTACAGTAAATATTGAGGTGGAGGACACCGGAGGAAAATAACCATGAAAAAGATGACAGAAATAAGGAAGATTGCGCTCTTAGCAGGAATTGCTCTCGCAGCTGTAGGATCCGTCAATCAGGCGAAAGCAGGAGGCTCTGCAGAGATCTTGTATGGAACAGACCAGGACAATGACGAACACTCAACATTGGATGTAAAGGTGAGCGGAGCCTTAGCTCCACAAATGGCATTCTTTGCACGGAGCAGGAACAATGTGGATTACACAGGCAAGGTGAACTCTTTCACCCTCGTTGAAGTGAGCTACAAGGCAGCAGAAGGCATCGATGTTGTGGGAGAAATGCAGTTTGTTCCAGGAGCAAAAGTAGATTCCAGAATCGGGATCCAGGGACAGGGATCACTGGGGGATCTTTTTGGTTATGGACTGGTGACAAGAAACTTCAACGAGAAGCCGAATACGGAATGTACAGGAATCGTTGCATTTACTCCTCAGCTTGGAGATGACATCCGTGGAATGCTGCGATGGGAAGAGATAATCAATAGGGGAGATAATGGAGATCAATATGACATTGCACGGATAAGAGTGGGTTTGAGCTACGGCGCACTCACTGCCGGAGCAGCCGCAGACATCTCCGGCATCGGAAGCGGTAAATCTATGTCAAGAGTTGTCGGCGGTTTTGTGAAAATGGAGTTTTAGGCTGAAAATGACAATGACACTACGAATACCGGACAGAGAAGATTACCGTGCTGCCTTAGGATATATCCTGAGTGAGATAGAAGCTACATTCAGTGACAGATACGGACGTGACTTTTATCTGAAAATCATAGAAGATCGTAAGAGCCGCAAGTCCAAGTCAAAGCCCGAAACATCAATGTGGCTGGATATTCCACAAAAGGGCCTTGAGTTTCTTTTTCCACAACATATCGGATTTAGGTGGAGTGTTGCATATACTGAGGGTGAGAAGATCATACTGCATAATCGGAGAAGCGTAGGGCCTGGCTTTCTTGAGGTCGCTCTCATTGCCTTACAAAAATATGCAGTGGAGCATGAGACTAAATCATTAGAATACTCAGTAGATGATCTGTCGTAGGATCATAACACCATGAATGAACGAATCTTGTTTGTGGCACCTGCAAAATTGTATCCTGTCGATAAAGCGGGAAACCCGCTCCAGCATGTAAGAGAAAATGTGTCCTTGCCTGCTCTGACTGTTCTTGGCAGCCTTGCCTCTGCCGGTTTTGATGTGGATTTTATGGATTTATCTGCAGATGGTCCTCAAAATCGTACACAGGTGAATGATTGAGTGTATAGGTTCGGGTTGCCTGATGAAGCAGTCGTCGACAGGATCAGAGAAACTAAGCCACTGGCGTTGCTTGTCACATCAATGTTCTCAACCGAACAGCAGATGGTTGATGACCTGGTTTCTGAAGTTAAAAAAGCATATCCTCACTTGCCTATCATCGCAGGGGGGATACATGCTACAGTGCAGCAAGATTGGACATTGGAATCAGGGAATATTGATTTTGTTGTTTTGGGTGAAGGTGAAGAAACGGCAGTTGAGTTACTCAGAAAGATCCAATCTGAAGGTGCTGTGGCGGTGAAGCAGAAAGGCCAGATAATAAAACAGAGATCCCCAATTCAGGATTTGGACAGGCATTGGGCGATAGAAGAAGTCTTATTAAGAGATGGGGAGTACAGGTATAATGACCGAGCATCAAGAAGGGGTCAGACCTATACCCATCTTACTCAGCCAGATTGGACAAGAACTTTTAGCTTGTATTATTCAAGAGGATGCCCAGTTCACTGCGATTATTGTGCATCGTCTGAAAAAGATGGGACAAAAATAAGGCACATGGGTTCTGAAAGAATGTTCAGTGAGTTCAGATTACTGCATGAAAGATATGGGATCCAGATATTCTATAATCAGGCAGACACCTTTGGCTTCCATCGGGAAGATATCGAACTTTTAAGAATGATTAAGGAATATAGAAAGGAAGATCCGGAGTTTGTAGTAAACAATCCAAACGCCTTTTTTGTAAGAATATTCTTTCCAAGGTCAAAAAATTACGAATTAGACGAAGAACTGTTGGATTTGTTTGCAGGGGGCGGATTCAATGTTATGACCATCGCTATTGAAACGTTCAATCAACGATTCAACAAAAAGATCGATTTCGAAAAGATTCCCAAGAGAAGATAAAGGGTCTGTTTCAGGCCATCCATGATCGGGGAATGATGGCTGAAGCCTATATGATGTATGCATTCCCCGACCAGACCTTGGAGGAGTTAAAACATGATGAGAGAATGGTGCAGTCCTTACCGTACTTAGATGAGGTTGCCTGGCAAAATTGCATGATCTTTCCAGGAACAACATATTATACGCAAGGATTAAACAAAGGATGGTTCACTGAAAAAGCATACAGAGAACATCTAAGACAGGGATATTTCTTTCATCGTATGCCAGACACATTCAATTTTAGCAGGATCCAACTCTCGGACCTCCTCGCTTTCAGAGAACATCATCTTCCGAACATAATCAGATGATTATACGCTTCAAAACCCATCCAACCTTTGCTGTTTCTTGTCATGGCGTTCAAGATATTTCGGCGGCGTGACTGCGACGTGCGTGAACCCCCAATCCTCGAGCATCTTCTTCGCGTTCCTGGAGATTGCCGGAGACGCAAGGATGCCCCGAACTTCCTTTACCCCTTTGGACTGCCTTATCTTCTCCACATACCTTCTCAGCTGCGTTACTGCATTAAGGTCCGCGGTGTATCTCTTGCATTCGACAACTGTGAGGATTCCTTTGCTGTCAGTGCCGAAGACGTCAATGAATCCGTACTTTGTCTGCTCTTCCCTGCTCACTGGCCTGAAACCTTTCTCGATCAGCTCAGGATTGGCGTAAAGCATGTCCGACATATCAGCTTCAGTGCCCGCTAACTGCAGCCCCTGACCGTCAGAGAGCTTGTGGCTGCTGATGAAATGCGCGTGCCAGATCATGAGTTCAAGGAATTCTTTCTGTTTAGGATGCGAGGCTCTCAATGCAGCCCTTCCCTCGCGCTTTTCAATCGTTATCTCAGTGCCTGGCTTCATGTAATTGACAGGCATGTTTCCTGTGGGCTGATGGACGATGACTGTCCGGTCCTCCTTTATTATGATTAGGCGATCTCCTAAAGGAAGAAAGCTCTCAGCCCTTCCAGAGTAAGAGACTTCGCACTGGCAGGAGAAAGTTATCGTGCTGCTCGTTTTCAGAGCCTCTTCAAGAGCTGTCATGAATTCCTGGATCCCTATCATCGCACCCTCTTAGTCATTGCAGGAGCTAAGGGTATAAAATGATTGTTGTGGGCAATCATGCTTAAGAAAGCAGCGCCAGCAATAACTTAATAAAACCTCAAGAATCTCTGCCTTTCATGGAAATCATAATACCCAATCCTGGGAATCTGGGGCAGCTGAAATCCAGGATAAGGGGTGCAGGTTATCAGAACCTGCATATCCTGTCTGATTTTGACAGGACTCTGACTTATGGAGCGATCAATGGGGCTAAAACCCCTTCTATAATCTCTATGCTCAGGGATGGGAAGCATCTCACTGATGATTATGCTGCAAAAGCCCATGCTCTGTTCGATAAATATCATCCTATAGAAATTGATCAGAAGATTCCTGTAGCGGAAAAGAAGAGATTCATGCAGGAATGGTGGGAGACGCACAATAGGCTATTGATTGAATCAGGATTGTCAAGAGCTGATCTTGAGGATATCGCGAAGAACGGCCATGTCAGGTTCAGGGAAGGAGTTCCTGAATTCCTGGACATTCTCCATAAGTATGATATCCCTTTAGTCATTCTTTCCGCTAGCGGCTGTGGCGATGCTATACAATTATTCTTCAAGCAGATAGGGAAAGATTATTCTAACATCTATTATGTGACCAATAAGCTGAATTGGGACAAGAACGGAAAGGCCGTGTCAGTGAACGGTCCAATCATCCATTGCATGAACAAGGATGAGACAGTCTTAAAAAGCATCCCTGAAGTCTATAAGTCTATCAAGAACCGGAGGAATGTCCTCTTATTGGGAGATGGCATTGGCGATCTTGGGATGATTGAAGGATTCGATTATCTGAACCTGCTGAAGATAGGATTTTTGAATTTCGGTTATAACGATTCAAGGAAAGAATTCGAGAGAAGTTTTGACATCATCCTGCAAGGAGACGGGAATTTTGATTTCGTGAATGTGTTGATAAGAGATTTGGGGCAGTGATGATTTATTGCCGCCGCTCATTAATAACTTCATTTTAGCTATTGCATAACTGGCTGTCATGCGGCGTCAAAAAAAGTCTTAATTTGAGAGTCAAGACATCGCCCTCACTTCCGCAACCTTTATAATATTCGGCTGTTTCTCCGTCTTAATGAAAATCACGATGATAGGCACTGGCTATGTCGGCTCTGTCACAGGAGCGTGCCTCGCGGATCTCGGCCATGAAGTAGTATGCCTTGACATCGACAAGGAAAAGATTGAGAAATTCTCCAAAGGAGAGATGCCTCTCTATGAGCCAGGGCTCAGCGATCTTGTAAAAAGGAATGTGAGAGAATGCCGCCTTTCATTCACTACAGACAAGAAAGCGGCGATCTCTGGAGCTGATGTCGTGTTCATAGCTGTAGGGACGCCGTCAACAAAAGATGGCTCTGTAGATCTGAAGTATGTCGATTCCGCAGCTGAAGACATCGGCAAGTTCATGAATAACTATCTGGTCATAGTTGACAAGAGCACAGTTCCTGTAGGGACTGCTGACAGGGTCAAGGATATCATTCTCAAGAGCCAGAAGACAAAGATTCCTTTTGATCTTGTCTCAAATCCTGAATTCCTCCGTGAAGGGCAGGCGATAAAAGATTTCATGGCTCCTGACAGGATAGTGATAGGCGTTGATGATGGCGCTAAAGCACGGCAGATCATGCATGATATCTATAAAGGGATTGAGCGCACAGGCAAGCCAGTATTGTTCACGGATGTCAAGAGCGCGGAGATGATAAAGTACGCGAGCAACGCTATGCTCGCCACAAGGATTTCTTTCATGAATGAGATCGCCCGCATCTGTGAGCGCGCAGGCGCGGATGTCAAGATTGTCGCGCAGGGCATAGGTCTTGATTCCCGAATAGGCTCAAGATTCCTGCAGGCAGGGATAGGTTACGGCGGGAGCTGCTTCCCTAAAGATGTTAAAGGCTTGATACACACCGGAGAAGAGTACGGCGTTGATTTCAAGCTGCTCAAGGCAGTAGAGGAAGTGAATGAGGAGCAGAAAAGATACATAATCCCTAAGATAGTGAAAGAGCTTGGAGACCTCAAAGGGAAGAGGATCGCGATATGGGGTCTGGCTTTCAAGGCAAAGACTGATGATGTGCGCGAGGCGTCTTCATTAGTGATAATCTCTGAGCTGCAGAAGCTCGGCGCAGTCATCAAGGCTTTCGATCCTGAAGCGATGCATGTGACGAAGAACATCCTGAAGAATGTCGAATACGCAAAGAATGCGTATGAAGCGGCTGAAGGATGCGACGCTCTTGTCGTCGTCACAGAATGGGATGAGTTCAGAGGAATAGATCTCGCGAGAGTGAAGAAGCTGCTGAAGAAGCCAGTCATATTCGACGGCAGGAACATCTATGATCCTAAAGAGATGCGCGATATGGGATTCACCTATCAGAGCATAGGCAGGCAGTGAGCTAGCCGCTCACTCGCAGAAACAATTACTTATCAAGTATTAACAGAGAGGTGTTAGGATGTCTTTCAATAAGAAAGGAAGCGCTGAACAGATACTCATGTATGTTGTCGGCGCGCTCATCGCTGTGATGATACTCATTTTCGGATACAAGGCGATAGCTAACATCTCTTCAAGCTCGCAGAAAGCGGATCTCGCTAAGTTCAAGAACGATCTCTCAGACAGCATTGACAGGACCGCTTCTTACGGAAAGGTTGATGTCATTGAACTCAGAGTGCCTGGAGAGTACAGCAAGCTGTGTTTCATTGATAGGGATAATGCCGTGGTATCTGGCGTTCTTGATCCCAAAGTGGCGAGTCTTGTGACAGAATTCAGTCTCGCAGGAGAAGTCGCGAAATCCTCAGATAATGTGTTCCTAGCGAATCTTGAAGGCACTATTGATCCTTTCAGTGTGCCATTATTTGAGGTTGTTGATAAATTTCCAAACAATAATGATAATCCTTACTCTGACGCAGCTTTATGCGTGCAGGTCCGCAGCGGAACAGTTAGATTCCGCCTTGTAGGCAAAGGAGACAAGACAAGAATAGAGTGCACTGACGCTGAATTATGTGGCGGAGTTGCGCCGTCAAGTTCATAATCTTGTCTTGATTGATTAAGTTTATAAACTTCCTTCTCTTAGCGGCAAGCATGATGATAAAAAGCCATCCATCGCATGAGCATCATCCTGCAGCGATACTCGAATTGCGCGATGTCAGGAAGATCTTCGGCAAGCGCTCAGTGCTTGATGGCTTCTCGCTCGATATCCGCGAAGGAGAGATCCTCGGCATTGTCGGTCCTAGCGGCTGCGGTAAGAGCACACTGTTCAAGATACTTCTCGGATATTACACTCCGACTACAGGAGAAGTCCTCTATAAAGGCAAAGACATCCGCAGGAACCTGCATCTTCTTAGAAGGGCTATAGGCTACACAACCCAGGACGATTCTTTCTACTCTAAGCTCACAGTGTGGGAGAACATGAGATATTACGCAGGATTGTACAGCGTGAAGAAGCCGCGCGGAGAGCTGAAAGATTTCATTGACGCATTGCTCGAGCAGGTAGAGCTCTCCTCAGCCAAGGACAGGCTTGTAGAGAACATCTCCGGAGGGATGCGCCGCAGGCTCAATTTCGCGATCTCATTATTGCATGATCCTGACATACTCGTGCTTGATGAGCCGACAACAGGCCTTGACCCGTCTCTTGTCAGGCAGTTCTGGAAAGTGGTGCGCAGAGTGGCCTCTACAGGCAAGACTGTCATCATCACTTCGCACATATTCCCTGAAGTCGAAGAGCATTGCGATAGGGTTGCGTTCATGAACAAAGGAAAGATCCAGAAGACTGTCGATGTCAAAGAGCTGCTCAAGAGCAAGAGGGGAGTGTTCGATATCTTCGAAGAGGTGCTTGCCTCATGAAGATAGTGAATGAAGTGGTGAAGAATTTCAGTATAATCTTCCGCAGTTGGGTCTCTTTAGTTCTGTTAGTCTTAGGGCCGTTAGGCCTCATCCTTCTTATAGGCTTCACTTTCGGCAGTCAGGATATCCACAGCGCGAAGATAGGCATGGTGTCAGGCGAGAACGTAATTCCTCAATCATTACTGCAGAATCTCACAGCTCTCGCAGAAGTAAGACAGTATGCTGGCGTAGATGAATGCATAACTGACCTCAAGCGCGGAGAGCTGCATCTCTGCATGGAAGTCAGCGGCGAACAGGACGGCTCTTCAGCGCTGCAGCGCTCTTTCGTCAAATTCACTTATGATCCTTCAAGAGCCGCGGTCAGCAGCCTGCTTATCAAAGGTATCAATGACCTTGTTGGAGAGAGCTCTGAGAGGATAAGCATAGAATCGACGCGCGGGATACTTGATAATATCCAGAACATGGTGAGTTTCCTCGCGGACAAGCGCTCACAGGTCGATGATGTGGTGAATGAGTCAGAGCAGATACGCGCTTCATTGATAGTCAGGCGTGACCGCCTTGCCGAGCTTGACGCGAACTTCACTCCGCGCTACGCAGAAGTCAAGAAGATACAGCAGGAATTGGGCAGTCAGGAATCAGCGCTTAATTCCTCGAAAGAGGATCTTGACAAGCAGATAGCGGAACAGCGGGCGGCGATGCTCTCATTGAGAAGCATGATCTGGCTTTTCCCTTCAGTCTCAGAGATGACCGGCATTGAAGGGGTGGCAGATGTCATCATTGATGGCAATACTGCTACAATAACCCTTCTGAACGGCTCAGCGGTCGTCCTTAATCTTTCAGAGCAGCAGCCTCAGGCCCGCATAGCATTATTGCTCGCCGCGCTCAATGGGACTTTAAGCGATGTCGATAATTCAAGCGCTGAGCTTTCAGGGACAGTCGACGACGCGTATGGAACATTCGCTTCCTCTAAATCAAGGATTGACGCGGCTGTCGGAGTGCTTGACATACTGAATGGAACGCTGAAGAATGAGATAATGTTCACCAATGAATCAATAATGAAGATAGAGAAAGGGGTGAGCGCGATACAGAACATAAGCGCTGACCTTGACAGCAGCCTCGCGCAGTTCTCATTCATCGACCCAAGCACTGCGGAGAAGATAATCAATCCTTTGCTGCAGGAATACAAAGAGGTAAAAGAGGTAAGGCCTATCCAGAGAGTGTTCGCAGGACTGCTCGTGATGGTGCTGGTCTTCATAACATTATTGTTCGCGAACATACTCACATTGTCAGAAGTCAATTCCGCGGCTTATTTCCGTAATCTCATAGCGCCTGTGAGCACCCTTCTCAGCCCCGCAGGAATATTGCTCACTAATATTTTCCTTGTGCTGTTCCAGGCGACAGTGCTTCTCCTGATCGCCCAGACAAAGTTCGGCATCCCGGTGTTCTCCTACGCCATTGAAGTCTACTCTCTCTCGCTCCTGTTGATAGTGCTCTTCTCATTGATCGGAATGGGTATAGCTTACTTCTTCCCGACCGCGCAGACATCGATACTCACCACAACATTCCTTGCTCTGGCGTTCTACCTTTTCAGCAGCATCCCGACGCCTTTAGAGCTGATGCCCCAGCTTGCCGCAGCCCTCGCGCAGTACAATCCTGTCGTGATGGCTGAAGAGCTTTTCAGGAAACTGATCATTTACGGAGTCAGCATCACCGACTCGCAGAACCTGCTCATCCTTCTGGGAGTGTACATCATCGGCGCCGCGCTGTTCGTGTTAGCGGCGAACAAGAAGATGGTGGACAGGTTCAAGTGAGAAGCCTTCTGCATTTCAGGCGCATCATTTCAATTCTTTAAGCACTTCCGGCTTCTCGCATCATCTCTTGACCACCATAACATTTAAAATATCCATCCTTAGAGAGATGCTCGGGGTACCAATGCAAGCCAGCACTGTCTCTTTAGCGTGTTTGACCAACAGGTGCAACCATAAGCCGTTCTGTCCCTTGCAGGTCAAGTTCGCGGCCAATGCCCGCGTCAATCTCCTGGCGAAGCAGGATTATTTCGGAGAGGCTCCAAACGTGTTTGTAGGGAAGCACGGCTATCCCAATCTCAATGTGGGGTTCCTGAACGTCGAAGAGTACAAAGACCATGACGATCCTCTGCTCTGGTCGCGCAACAAGTTCTCCATAGACAGGATATTCGGGCTTCGTAGCGAGCTCGTGAATTCAAGCTTCAAGGCGCAGGTCAATGACGTCAGGTCTGTAACGAACAGCATGGCGTCAAAGCTCCTTCAGATGGGCAGAGAGGTAGCTCTCGCAGAGAAGCCTGTCGAGATGGAAGTGCATCTCAGCAAGAAGCCGCATCTCTCTTTCTCTTTCGAACAGAACGCCGCCCCTCATGGTCCGCAAGCGCTGCTGAAAAGCATCGCGATAACCGCGAATCCGAAGATCTCCCATCAGGCAGAGAAGATCGCTGACGCCACAGACCTACGCGCTGGAGAGGCGCTCACGACTCTCGCCGATAAAGGCTTTGATGAGCACTATCTTTCCAGGCTTCTCAGCATAGGCACTCTTGGAGTGAAGACTCAGAGGAAGATCGTCCCGACAAGATGGAGCATAACCGCTGTAGATGACACTCTCGGCAAGCAGGCCATCAGCGAGATAAAGGATTATCCGTCAACGGACTATCAGGCGTTCTTCGGCAGCCATCTCGGCAATTACTATCTTGTGCTGATGTTTCCTGACATCTGGAGTTATGAACTGTTTGAGACTTATATCGGAGATCCCAACTCTGTGGAGCATAAGCATGGAGGCTGGTCTACAGATCACGAATTCTTTGAAGGGAGGAAAGAGTACGCTGACAGCACTGCCGGAGGGTATTACGCTGCGCGGCTCGCGATCCTTGAACGCTTGAAATTGATGAAGAGGCAGGCAAGCGCGCTCTGCCTGAGATTCATAACGAATGAGTATTGGGCTCCGCTCGGAGTCTGGGTTGTCCGGGAAGCTGTCAGGAACGCGATGGGCGGCAAACCTATGGCTTTCGGCAGCAAAGACCTCATGCTGGAGTACGCAAGACAACTGGTTAAGAAAAAGTTCGGCTATGAAGTCGAGAGTCAGCTGCGGGAGAGCATGCTCCTGCGCGAGCAAAAGCGGCAGAGGAAGCTGAGCGCGTATCTGTGATGTTGATTTCTGATTATTCCAATCCATTATATAATCAGCAATATAAAGATTTATTAACTTTGACCTCTCGCTTCCTCGCATGGTCTTGCTCAACCACCTGATCAGGATGCTTAAGCATTCACTTAAAGGAAAGAAAGCCATTCCTCCTGAGCTGGATATGGATGAGAAGCGGCGCCTTGAGCTCTGGAAAGAGCACCTGAAAGGATACACGAGACGGGAGGAGCTCTCACGCCAGTTCAATTACGCCAATGCGGAAAAGACATCGCAAGACTTCGGAAAGCTTGACCAATTGCTCGACGAGATTGAAAGCCTTATAGATGAAGACTTCATCAATATAAAGGATGAGGAAAAGAATGAGGAAGAGATCCTCAGCGATATCGGAGAGCTGAATGATATCCATGCGAACAGGGCGCTCGCAGAAGATCTCGCATACGAGCTTAAGAAGAGCAGAGCGATAGCAGAGATATTTAAAGAGCTGCATAAATTATTGAAGGCGGAATTGCATCTCATCAAGCTCATAAGGAAGAAGATGAAAGATGGTTCTGAAATCTCTAAAGAGATGCTCTTGAATCTTTTCATTCTCATATTCCAGTCAGAATCTCCTTTCTGCAAAGTCTTTGATAGGAATATGCATTCAGACAATGGAAAGCATAAAGTTATTTCTCAGATTGCGCAGCAGTTCTTGCTTGAGAAGGAGATCAAGGACCGCATTGAGACCGCTGAGGAGAAGTTCGCCAGGCTTTGCGTGAAAGAGAATCTCGATGATGAGCCTAAGAACGCTTACCAGAAGCTCGCTGAAGACATAGTTTATGAACTTCTGGAAGAAGTCGGAACACCGATTGAGGATGTAGACAGATGGGATGAAGAGATGAAGAGATTCATCGGGCTGGCGCGGGATGACAAAGTGTTATATGGCATCATCAAAAAGCTGCGTCCAAAGTATTCAGAGGATAAGATAAAGGCAGCGATTGGCGGCTTCAGGATTGCGATTGAGGATGGAAGTTTTGAAGACCTTATCCATCATAATTTTGCGACTTGAGAATCTTCATTAAATCCTTCTTTCTCCTTCACCACTCTCCAAAAGTCAGAAATCCTTTTCAACTCAGGCAGCATCTATGCCTAATAATGGCTAAAATCGCTATCATAGGGGCAGGATTCGTGGGAAGCACCGCCGCTTACGCGCTCTTCCTCAAGAAAGTCTGCAGCACTATCGCCCTTATAGACATCAGCAAGGAAAAAGCTGAAGGAGAGGCCATGGATCTCGAGCAGGGGATGCTTTTCGTTCCAGGGACGCATTTCTCTTACGGCAGCTCTTACGAGCAGTGCAAAGACGCGGACATTGTCGTCATCACTGCTGGCCTTGCGCAGAAGAAAGGGGAAACGCGGCTTGACCTTGTCAGGAAGAACGCCGCGATACTGAAAGAGATGGTCCCAAAGATAGTCGAGCATAATAAAAGCTGTATAATCATACTTGTCACGAATCCTGTGGATATCATGACTTATCTCACGATAAAGTATTCAGGATTCCCTAAAGAGAGAGTCTTCGGGACAGGCACGACGTTAGATACCGCCAGGCTGAGATACTATCTCGGAGAATATCTGAATCTCAGCCCTCAAAGCGTGCACGCGTACATCATGGGAGAGCATGGGGATTCAGAATTCCCTGTCTGGAGCGCTGCGGCAGTCGGAGGGCTGCGCATAGATAATATGCACGGATGGTCAGCAGAGGCAGGAGAGAGTTGTTTCCAGAAGACGAAGAATGCGGCGTATGAGATCATCAACCGCAAAGGAGCCACTTATTACGCTATAGCGTTGGTGATAGCTGACATCTGCGAAGCGATACTCAGCGATGAAGGCAAGATATTCCCATTATCGACTTATCTCGAGAATTATTATGATGAAGGCGATGTCTGCCTCAGCGTCCCCTGCGCTCTCGGCAAAGAAGGGATAAGGCGCAGGATACAGCTGCCACTCAATGATTCTGAGCAGCAGGCATTGCATAAGTCAGCGGGAGTCCTGAAAGGGATAATCAAGGATATAGGGGAGTGACATTTTCAGCGGAATATTCTTTTCTTCAATTGGTATCAACGATTTGCGCCTAATTTTGCCGCAATATTTATATACGCGCGTATTTTTGTGATTGTATCAGATGGCAAAGCCAAAAAAAAGAGGGAGCAAGAAGAAGCCTGCGGCGAAAGCTTCAGTGAAGAGTTCTAAGAATCCTTTCAGCGGTAAGCTTAAGAAAGCAAAATCTTCACTAAGTAAGATCAAGAAGAAGCCTGCGGCGAAAGCTTCAGTGAAGAGTTCTAAGAAGATATCTACCAAGATTCTCAATAAGATCTCAAATAGGGGCGCTAAGAAAGCAAAGAATGCCGTCTCGAAAAGATCATTGAAGAAAGCGCTGAAGAAATCCAAGCATCCAGCGGTCCATCATCCTTACGGGAAAAAGCTTAAGCATGAGAGGAAACCCAAGCATCAGGCAATCTCCCCTCTCCCTGAAAAGAAGCTTGAGCACAAAGCCTCATCAAAAGATACGCCTCTGAGCGCGAAGATTGATTTCGCGGCGATACAGAAAGAGATAGATGCTGACCTGAAGAAGGGTGCGATAACTCCTACCCAGGCAGAGATAAAGAAGCAGCGCGCCGGCGTCGAGCATGTGGTGAAGAACGCAAAGCATCCTGAGAGGCGCCTCAATAAGCAATTCATCAAGACAGGCATCGAAGGCCTTGACACTCTTATCGAAGGGGGCATCCCTAAAGGGACTACGATCCTTGTAGCTGGGGGAGCGGGCAGCGGCAAGACCATAATGTGCCTGCAGATCCTTCAGTATCATGCGCTTCGCGGAGAGAAATGCCTATATATGAGTTTTGAGGAGAGCGAAGACAGGTTATGGCAGCATATGGATGATTTCGGATGGGATTCAGAGCAGCTTAGGAAGAAAGGGACTCTCAGAGTGCATAGGTTCAATCCTTTTGATATCACCCGCTCAGTCGACGCTCTGCTCATGAAAGCCAAAGGGGAGCTCTTGATAGATGTCGAGCCGATAGTGCTTCCTAAAGGATTCACCCCTGACCTCATCGTCGTTGATTCTCTCACAGCTATCGCTTCAGCGTTCACAGGCAAGGAAGACTCTTACAGGATATATATAGAGCAGCTGTTCAGGTTCTTTGAGCGCATAGGCGCTACAGCTTTCCTTGTCACTGAGACAAAGCAGGTTCCGACAGTCTTCAGCACTACTGGGGTCGAGGAATTCCTCGCTGATGGAGTCATAATCCTCTATTCTCTCCAGAGAGGGAATGTGCGGGAGTACGCCACAGAAGTCCTCAAGATGCGCGGCACAAAGCACCAGAAAAAGATTGTGGCTATGCAGATAACTGAGGATGGCGTAGTGATCTATCCCGAGCAGGAAGTGTTCAGCAATATTAACTCAGGTTCTGGATGAGTCAGGCAGTGTAAGTCCTTCTTCAGCGTTCTTTTCATTATGTTCTTTCAGCATCAGCAGTTCTGCTTTTTTTTCTTGATATTCTTTCTCTGATATCGCAATATTTATAAATAAACGTAGTATACATCCGTTTAGATACCTAGGACATTGTATAAATACTAAAAAATACTAAGATATACGGTGGTGTACGTACATATGAAAGAGGGCAATGACAAGCTCACGATTTCTATAGACGAACATATCAAAGAACTATTCAGGGAGATCTGCGACAAAGAAGGGCTCAAGATAGGCAAGCAGATAGAGCTCTTCATGCGCGTAGAGCTGAAGAAAAGAGGGATGGATCCTGACAGCATCCTTGCCGTGAATTCTTCCGCGACCAATGCCGCATCAGCAGCGTTCACTGCCCTATCAGCCAATAACTCATCAAAAAAGAAGAATAAAGGGGAAGAAAAGTGGTGACAATGCTTAAAGAAAACAGCGCAAGAAGCGCATCATCAGTGCAGCGCAGAAGCAGAACGCAGGCTAAAGTATCCTCCAGACTCATCACTAATCCTTCTTCCAAGACTATCTCGAAGAATTTCTTCATGACTATCGTCGCGCTTTCTTTCTTCATCTTCCCTATCGGATGGCTCGGCGATATCACAAGCATGTTTGGCGGAAGCATTACCGGAATGGCAGTTGCAGGTTCTGAACAGTTCACAGACTCTCAGGATATCATCTTCTCTGGCGCACACCGTATAGCCTGGCATCCTGAGCATGAAGGCATTCTCGAATCTCTGCGCATAAGCGGAACATTCACAGGGGCTGAAGGGGCAGAGCTCTATCTTGTGAAAGACGGCCAGAGGACACTCATCGCGGATTATGAGACGATCAAAGATGAAGGCACTGTTGAAGATATCCTTCTGAAAGGAGCAGAGCCGGATTCTCAAGTCCAGGAAGCAGCGCAGAGCGGGACAGCGAAGAATGGCGAAGGAGGCAAATCAGTCACTGCTTCAATCGCTTACAATCCAGGCACTCAATGGGACAGCGATGATGATGGCATTGAATCAGGCAAAGGATTGATCGATTTCGCAATCAAGGACGCAACATTCAGCGATCCTTCCTCTGACTGGGAAGCGGATCTCTCAAAAGTCTGCGCAAGATGGAAAGTCTATAATCAGGATTCCGAGCAAAGCGGCAGCGAGACCGAGATATGCAATGGTAATGATGAATGCTGCGCGCTCGTCAATCTTATTCCTTCATCATCACAATGGGATTCAGCGCTTGAGCTATATCAGGGAAGATACGGAGCTGGAGCGAACAACACGGTCAGCGTCCAGGTGATATACGCAGATTACAATCTCACTTCAGAGATTCCTTATTCAGATGTCGCGAACAGCTTGTGGAGCTTTCTGCCTGCCCTATTCACAGACGCGGATGTTTCTGCGGCAGCCAAGAGCAGGGAAGGATTCAGGTTTAAGGAGATCTGCGCGGATACATGCAAGCTGGGCAAGCAGAACATAACTCTTGATGGCGGCGCGG
>DATDYN010000061.1:0-39114 GCA_035289005.1 Candidatus Nanoarchaeia archaeon | reverse complement strand
GTCTCTGAAGACACGACACTCTCATTCTTTCTTGGGGATTATCAGGATTCTGAAGAGATAGTCACATTCTCAAGAGTGCGGCTGAAAAGCTACCTGACAAGGCTTGATCTCTCTCAGGGAAGGCATGACTATCATGTCGAAGCGGAGAAAGATGATGTGATGATCTACACTGGCAACAAGAGCTCTGCGATGGCTCTCTGGTGCGCGTACAATACTGCTGAGCAGATCATGCGCGGAGGAGAGACAGCTTTACGGGCTCAGAAAGACGCTTACTCAACTGTCGAGGCGCAGTGCTTGTTCAAGAGCATAACTATTGACGGATATACAAACATCGTATTTGAAATCGCTGAAAGCGCTGCTGCAGACAGCCCTGTCACTGAGATAACTGTTCAATCAGATGTGCCTTTAGAGATTTTTGATGGGATGGCTCTCGCAGAGTCGCTGAATACAGGAGTCGCGATAGGCCTTGATTTCATATATATGACGACAGAAGGCAGCACTCCTGACGTGCCTGCGGCTTTAGCGAAGATCGAGTTGGCTGGAGATTGCATTGACAACGACCTAGATGATTATGGGATAGTGCTTAACAGCCCGAAATGCGCTAATTTAGGCTATGATTGCGATGACAGCAAAGAAGCTATCCATCCAGACGCTGACGAAATATGCGGAGACAGTATAGATCAGGATTGCAACGGCGCTGACATTCCTTGCGGAGCTGCGATTTGCGGCGACGGCACAGTTCAGGCTGGCGAGGGATGCGATGACAGCAACAGCATTGACGGAGACGGATGCTCTGCCGCATGCGTTATTGAGCTACCTTAAACATTCACTATGAGTGATAATATATGCCCCATGCTTGCGAAAAGAGATGTCTCAGACCAACATCTCTTCCCAGCCAAAAACATTTATATATGCCATTATTCTTGAGAACGCAGCATGCCAATAAAAGGGTTAAGGAAGAGCAGCGGCGCGAATTCTCGTAAGTCTCAAGCGGCGACTGAATACATTCTCATAGTAGGCATAGCCCTGATGGCGCTCATCCCTCTCAGCATATTCGTCTATACCTATATCGCTGGAGCCAACAGGGACATAACTGACAGCAGGACTGACAGGATAGCGACTGATATAGTCTCAGCAGCTGAGAAAGTGTATTACTTAGGCCCTCCTTCGAGAACGACACTCTCGCTGGATTTCCCGCAGAAAGTGCTGAACGCTGACGTCACTGAGGAGAAAGATCTCGTGTTCTTTGTGGGCGAAGAGGGCAGCCCTAGAGAGATACTGAAATCTTCACCTGTCAAGCTCTGGAGCCTTCTCACTCCTGAAGATCTCACTCCAGGGAAGCACAACATCAAGATCGACGCTGAGAGAGAATACGCTCTGGTGTACACTGGAGATTATAATGACGCGCTCATGAGATGGTGCGCTTACAATATCGCAAGCCAGTTCTCTAAAGTCTCAAGAGAAGCGCTGTCTAAGAAGGTGAGCGTGTACAGTCCAGTTACCAGGAAGTGCGATTTTGAGAGCATTCTCGCCAATGATTTTGAGAGCTATAAGCTGAAAGTGTCAGCTTTCGGGATGACTAAAGACATGACCATCAAGACTTTGACAGGAGCGGAATTCAGCAATGAAGACCTTGTCTGGAAAGGCCCCTTGATCAAAGGCTTCAGCTTCATCTATATGAGTACTGCTCTTTATTCCGGAGCCCCTGAACCTTATGTCCTGATAGAAGAGCCATCGTGCAAAGATGTTGATGGCGACGGCTATGGAACTGTCCTCAACCTTCCCGCTGGAACCTGCCCCAATCCGCAGATCGACTGCGATGATGGAAATCCCGGAGCACATCCAAATGCTGAAGAGATCTGCGATGATACAGAAGAGATTGATGAAGACTGCAATGGAAAAGCGAACGCTGCTGATCCTGCCTGCGGAGCTATAAGCTGCGGCGATGGCACAGTCCAGGCAGCAGCTGGCGAGGAATGCGATGACGGGGCCGGGAATTCAGACAGTGCGCAGAATGCTTGCAGGACGAACTGCGAGGATGCAGGATGCGGAGACGGTATCATCGACAGCGGAGAGAGCTGCGATGACGGCAATATAATTGATGGAGACGGGTGCACAGCGTCCTGCCAGATAAGCGTAGTGCTGCCTTCTGACTGCGGCAACAATATACTTGAAGCGGGAGAGGACTGCGATGACGGAGATGCCAATAACTTCAACTCTTGCCCTAATGACTGCAAGAACGCAGTGTGCGGAGACACAGTCAAAGAAGGATTGGAAGAGTGTGATGATGGACTGACTCCGGCAACTGCTTGCGCTTACGGGCTGCAGTCATGCACTGTGTGCAGCGCTTCATGCGTGAATGTCGCCGGAAGCGCCACTTACTGCGGGGATGCTGTCTGCCAGAATGGGGAAGAATTCCTTGAATCAAATGATTGCGCTACTGACTGCTATGTCTGCGTTGATACTGACAGCACGTCTTCAGTATGGACTTCAGGAGCTGAGTCTTCATTCACTCAGTCAGGAACTACTCAAATAATTCCAGGATCCTATTCAGAATCTGACTACTGCTCAACTGTAGACAATAAAATCCTTCTGGAACAATACTGCACTGTGAATCCTACAAATCCTAACGGCAAATGGATAGATTTCTACTCAGTAAACTGCGAAACAGTCTACGGCGCAGGATACTACTGCAATAATGGGAGATGCGTCAATCCGGTCTGCGGCAATGCTCTTGTTGAAGGCACTGAAGATTGCGAGGCGGGCAACAGCTGGCCCTGCTGGAATGCCGCACAAGGAAAACAAGGATTCACTCCCTGCAATGCCGCGACATGCTTATGGGCTTGGGGGACTTGCGATGTCTCGAACTGCGGCAATAACGCTGTTGATGGATTTGAGGAATGCGATGGAGGACTAGGATGCACTGGATGCCTTTGCGATGACGGATTCGCGCCAAGCAGCCCTGCATCTGCAGCCTGCATTCAGGATTGCGGTGATGGAACAGTCGGAACAGGAGAGACTTGCGATATCAACTCTCCGCAGAATTCTCAAGCATGCTCCACAGCGCAAGGATATTCAGGGACTGAATTGTGCAACGCGCAATGCGACGGATGGGATGCCTGCACGACAGCAGAGAGCTGCGGTGATAATACTGCGCAGATCGGCAGTGTAGAGCAATGCGATGGGGGGCTAGGATGCGCGGCGAACTGCGCCTGCACAGCAGGATACACCCAGAACACTCCAGTGACAGCTGCCTGCCATGAAGATTGCGGCGACGGAAATATTGACGCTGGAGAGGAATGTGATGACGGCAATGCTTTCAATAATGATGCCTGCAATAACCAGTGCCTGAAGACTTCCTGTGGAGACAGCACAGTGCAGAATCCTAATGGCTTCAGCATCGCAGAACAATGCGATGACGGCAACATTGTCAGCGGAGACGGATGCTCTGTCTCCTGCCAGTCAGAGATATGCGGAGATGGAATAATCAATGATGGCAACGCTGAACAGTGCGACGGCTCAGCACTCGGAGGCAATAGCTGCGCAGATGTCGGAGCGTTTGTAAGCGGCGGAACGCTCTCCTGCAATGCTGACTGCACATTCAATACCGCAATATGCATCCAGGCGCTCACTTGCGGCAATAACGTGCTTGAGACGGGTATAGGTGAGGAATGCGACGGTGCTGCCACTACGCCCGCAAATGGAGCGTGCACTGGGTGCAATGTGATCTGCAACAATGGATTCTATGAGACTGCAACCCATACCTGCTCTACCTGCACTGCAAGCCAATGGACTTGCGATGCTGTATGGGGAGCATGCATCAGCGGCACGCAGTCAAGAGTCTGCACTTTGAGCTCTCCGGATTATTCTACCTGCGGGACAACAGGCAAGCCGGCGGAATCGCAGAGCTGCCAGTTATGCGGGAATAGCGCTGTTGAAGCAGGTGAGACTTGTGATGACGGCAATGCTGTTGGCAACGACGGATGCTCGTCAGTATGCGCAGAAGAATCAGGATGGATATGCACCGAAAACGCGCAAGGATTATCATCATGCATAACAACCTGCGGCGATGGTCTGATAAGAGGTAGTGAACCGTGCGATGATGGTAACACTAACAATGCGGATTCCTGCCTTAACACCTGCATCTCATCAAGATGCGGAGATAGAGTGAAAAAGACCACTTCACCCACAGAAGGATGCGATGATGGATGCGGAGGAAACTCCTGCACAGCTATTGACAATGGGGATGGATGCTCATCAGTATGCGCAGAAGAATACGGATGGATCTGCAATGAAGATGCGCAAGGCTTCTCTTCATGCACCACAACCTGCGGTGACGGCCTAAAAGCGGCAATAGAAGCATGCGATGATGGAGACATAACTGGCGGAGATGGATGCTCATCAACGTGCCAGATTGAGACTGCAACAGGATGGACATGTGGTTTTAACTCTGCTAACACTCCTGATTCAACATGCCAGAAATGCGGCAATACAATAATAGAAGGGACAGAAGTGTGCGATGGCAATACACAAGCATGTTTTGACCCTAACGCCATATTTGATCTAGATACTCAAACGTGTTCATCCTCATGCACATGGAATGCTTGCGTGGTAAGTTATAAAGAGTATGACACCCCTACAAATGCATATAGTATAGCCATCTTAGGCTCAAATGCGTACATTGCCGATCAAAATAGCCTCAAAATTGTTGATACAACCTCAACTCCACCAACATTAAGAGCAACTAATGCGTTTGCTTCTTGGGATGTAGCCATCTCTCAAGCATCCGGAATAGCCTATGTAGCACAAGCTATGGGAGGAATCAGAGCGGTAAACATTGCCAATCCTTCTAGTCCATCAACAATAAGCCAACTTGGTTATGTTAATAATTATGCACGTGGAATTGATGTGTATGGGAATTATGCGTATATAGCAGATTCCCTTACAGAACTTAGAATAATAGATATAAGCAATCCCTCATCAATGATACTAGTAGGATCATTATTAAACGCAGAAGCCAATGGAGATGCTAGTGATATTAATGTTACAGCAACACGCGCATATATAGCTGATGGCCCGGCTGGAATAAAGATTATAGATATTTCTAATCCGGCATCGCCTTCATTAATTGCATCATTAGATCTCACAGGAGAAGCAAACGGCATTGCACGCAGAGGAAACCGTTTATATGTAGCTACAGGATCTACAGGGGTGCAGATTATAGATATCACTAATGAAAACTCACCCACATTAGTAGGAAGCTATGATACAACAGGATATGCTTATGATGTGGCAGTTATGCATCATGCTTCGCATACAACCGATATAATATTTGTAGCTGATGGTAATTCTGGAATACAAGTGTTACGTATGCCTGCTGCAGGAAATACTCCTATTTTTACTGAAACTCTAGACACACCAGGCTCTGCAATGGGAGTTACAATCGCAGGAACAAATAATGGGGAACTTTACATAGCAGATTATGATAAGGGAATGCGAATAATCCCTATTTATGGGACAATATCCTGGTCAGTCGGTTAGAATACACTCAAACTACCAAGACAAATACAGGAAAAAGAGGCCAATGAACTAATGACCCGATCGACCAATCCCAAAGCCCAATCCTCTCTCGAGTTCATGATCCTCGCAGGAGTGATGCTGTTCTTCTTCCTCGCGTTCTTCGCCGCCATGAGCGACCAGATGCTAGGACTCTACCGCGCGAGAGAGGACAAGAGAGTCAATGACCTTATACTCTCAGTCAGAGATGAGATAGAGCTCGCCCGCGCCGCGCAGAGCGGCTATGAGCGCGCGTTCTCGCTTCCAGCCACCCTTGAAGGGAGGAACTACTCGATACGTTTCTACGGCGATGAGAAATTCATTGTGAGATTCAGCGACAGGTTCTACGAGCAGCCTTCACCCCCTAACGTGCAGGGAGACCTTTTCAAAGGCAAGAACGTCATAGCTAAGAGAGGGAATCTCATAATGCTGAACTCTGTCGATCCCTGCGTCGATCCTGAGAATCAGATCTACGAAGGCAACAAATCCTTCTGCATAGCGAATGACTGCTGGTGCCTGACAGGGATGTATCAGATCCTCTGCGATGAAGAGGATGACAATTTCATCGGCGAGTGCAGTGAGCTGCCGCTGCCTGACCCCTCGCTTGTCGAGACAGCTGTCAGCGAGTTACAAAAAGGCAATCCTAATGCCGACTCAGGAAAATTCAGCGCTCTTGATCCCCAACTATTGCCAGGAGCGCAGTACATGTGCTCGAGCTTTGACTACTGCAATGAGCCTCCGGAATTCACTTCAGGACCTGAATTCGTCTCCGCGACTGACAGCGCTGCCACTTTCAGCTTCACTGCCAGCGAGGATGTCAGAGCGAATGTCTACTACAGCACTTCACAGGAACTGCTTGAATCCTCTCCGCAGGTTTTCGCTTCCTCAGTCTCAGGCAAGACCCAGTATGTGACCATCAATATGCTTGCTTCAGAAACGAATTATTTTGCGAAGATAACCATCTATGACCGAAAACGCGCGAACACGACCGCTCCCTCCATCTCAGCCCCTCTGCAGTTCACAACCACTACAGATGTCAGCCCTCCAGCAATCAATTGGGTGAGAGTCAGTCCTGAGACAGGAACTAGAGATACAGAATTCACGATCACAGCTAACATCACAGAGTACACACAACCTTCATCAGCTATAGTGACCGCGAAGATAGTCAGGCCTGACGGCAGCGAAGTGTTCGAGCTTCCTTTGGCTTACGACGCTGCGGCTTCAGCTCCAAGCGCTATCCCTCCAAGTTATATCTTCAGCGTGAAACGCGTGCCTGGCCATGATCTCGATCCGAAAGCGAGCTACGATGCAGGAACAAGCCTCTTCTACGCGAGCTATGACTCAGGCGTGAATGCTGATTATGCAGGAAGCACGGCAGCGCAGCAACGTTCATCAATAGCTCTTGCAGGGCTTTCAGAAGGGAGATTCATGGACGCGTTAGAGCTCGGTCAAGGACAGGGAGTGAATTATCCTTCTCAAGGCAATCTTGATATCACTAAAGGGAGCGTAGAGTTCTGGTTCAGTCCGCGCTGGACCAGCAATCCTTCAAGCACAGAGAAGCATGCCATTTTCGAAGCGTATGACAATAATGACAAGGACTGGCTTGTGATACTTGAGCAGGGAGAGGATCTCATATTCAATATAGTGCGCGATGCGGGAGTAGCTGGACAGGAGACAGTGTTCACAGCCATGCGGCAGGGGACAAGAGTGACAAGCGCAGAGCCTGACCCGATGTTTGAGGAGGATGGATGGTATTTCATGACCGCGACTTGGGATTCGACAACCCCTAATCTTGATGACCGTATGGAATTGTTCATGAATGCCGACACAGAAGACAATTATTACAGCGGCAATCTCGCGGATCTCAGCGGCCTGTCTCTGAGCAGCAATGGGATTATAAGCGTCGGCTACTCTAAATTCCAGGGGATCGGCGATGTTGAGGGGAAGATAGACCAGCTGAGGATATTTAATACGCCACTCACGCAATCGCAGATTCTTAGCGATTACAGGACTTCAAGGACTTATTCGATAGACACAACAGCAAAGGATACAAGGATAGATACGCCGCCATCGACACTTGAAGGCAAAGGGACATTCACTGTGAATTACGGCTAAGCACGGGCTCTGTGGAAAGAAGAAGTTTAAGGCTCTTTACATAAAAATTGTTTGCAGTAAGGTTGCCGCGGTTGTGTCTTACACAACTAGATTTTCCTCCCCCTCGACAGAGTCAGGGGAACGGGGTGAGGGGAATCTGTCTAAACAGTAGTTTAGACGCGGCGACTGACAGCAGCAAACTACTTTCTACAGAGCCCCCCTCGCAGCAATCTTTATAAACACAACCTCTTCAGTAAGATCAGCGAGAGGTGAGCATAATCCGTAAAGGGCAGACCTGGTCTTTCGACATCCTATTGGCTGTCTTCGTGTTCTTGATCATAATCATAATCGTAGTCAGCATAATCGGCGGGCTGACCGAGAGCAGCGAAAAGAGCAGGCTCGCAGAGCAGTCAGAATACATAACCAACGCGCTCGCTTCTGAGAAAGATTTCGCGTTCATCAAGGACAACAAGATAGATCCTGAGAAGCTGAAGGATATGGCTTCTAAAGATATGGACACTCTCAGGCAATTACTTAACGTGAGAGATGACTTCTGCCTCTATTTCGAGGATCAGGAAGGCAACCTTGTGAGGATAGTGAGAGATAATGTCTCTTATTACACTGGCGTCGGAAGCCAGGAAGCAAGGGTCAATGACATAAACTGCAGCCAGATCGCTGACAAGACAGCGCAGTCTCAGGCTGTAGCGGCTTGCGGCGACAGCGCGATCAATGGAAGAGAGCAGTGCGATGACGGCAACACACAGAACAATGACGGCTGCAGCTCGTCATGCAGGCTTGAAGTGGCGATGCCTGTGTGCGGCAACAACAAGAAAGAGGCTGGAGAGCAATGCGATGATGGGAATAATATTGACGGAGACGGATGCTCAGCGAATTGCCAGTCAGAATCTCAGCCGGGATGCGGCGATGATATCATTGATGCTGGAGAGGTCTGTGACGGCAATGAGAACGCATGCATGATCGGCGGATATCCTGGAACGCAGCAGTGCAACGCGCAATGCGTAGGATGGGAAGCCTGCGTCACGATAGGATACTGCGGTGATGGCATCAAGAGTGGAGTGGAGCAATGCGATGACGGTAATGAAGTAAGCACTGACACCTGCACTGCGCAGTGCTTGAACACTGTCTGCGGCGATGGGATAAAGCAGGCGCCTGACGGCTTAGGGATCACAGAGGAATGCGATGACGGCAATACTGTCGCAGGAGACAATTGCGGCGCTACCTGCCAATTAGAGATTGGATGCGCTGACGGAGTGCTGGATATCGCTGCAGGAGAGACCTGCGATGATGACAACCAAATCTCAGGAGACGGATGCGGCGCGACATGCCAGCTGGAGGTATTATGGGTCTTTGACAGCGAAGCGGCGATACAATCAAGTCCAGCGATATACAATGGCAAGATATATTTCGGAAATGATAACGGAATACTCTTCGCATTGAACTCTGACGGAACTAAATCCTGGGAGAATGATCTCTCAACACAGAAGATAATAGGGAGTCCAGCGATCGGCAGCGATGGGACGATATATATCCCCGCTGACAGCGCTACAGGCCCTCTCTTCGCGATACGGCCAGACGGAAGCATAATATGGTCTTCTATCTCCAATCCCGGAATTTACGCGAGTTATTCTTTCCAATCAAGCGTCGCGATAGGAGATGATGGGACATTATTCGTGAACAGAGATAATGTTTACGGATTGAGCCCTTCAACATCAGCCATCATTTGGAATTCAGGACAGGGAACTTCAGGATTCTCCTCTCCCGCGATAGCGAGCGATAACACAGTTTATTCAGCAGACAGCATATCCGGAACAGGACAAATCTATTCGTTGAATCCTTCACTGCCAGCGGCAAACCAGCCTAGATGGAAATTTGATCCTGGAAATTCAGTAAGCTCAAGCCCAGCGATAGGGGCGGATGGAACAGTCTATATCGGAAGCCAAAACGGCAAATTGTACGCGTTTGATCCTGCGCCAGCAGCAAATAAACAACCTAAATGGGAATTGAATTTAGTGGGTTTAATATATGCCAGCCCGATAATCGGCGCTGATAATACTATATATATAGTAAATCTAGCGGGAAGCCTTTTCGCGATAAATCCTGATAAGAGCATAAGATGGCAGATCTCTCTAGGCAGTCAGGATTACTACGGAAATCCGTCAATCACTGAGAGCGGACTCATCTATATCGGCGCTCAGGACGGAAAGGTTTACGGATTGAATACTGACGGGACAAAAAGATGGGTGCTGACTACAGAGAACGCCATCCGCACAAGTCCAGCGATAGGACCTGACGGCACAATCTATGTCGGAAGCATGGATGGCAAGATGTACGCGATCAGAGGGCCTTCTCCTTTATGCGCCTCCTGCCCCTGGCCGAAGTTCAGGCACGACAACAGGAACACAGGGAACTATGACACCCCTCTCTCTTGATGCTCCGATGCCATAATAAAAGTGCTGCGTTTAGGCAAATCCTGAACATCGCCCTCATCCCAAAAACATTTATAAACCTCAAAGGTTATTTCTATCTCATGGCAGGCAAAGAGAGGGTTGATAGTTCTTATTCCTTCAATGATATTAAGAAACCTAAGAAGCATATGCATCTTTTCAGTCTTGCAATGATTCTATTTATGACCATCATCATTTCTCATCCAATTCATGCGCTGCCATGTAATCTTGACGACCAATATTGCGTCAGCTATGGTTCATGCCCCACAGGAACTTTTTTTGGTTATTTTCCAGCAAAATATTATATCACGAATGACGCAGGCGCATTAGTATTCACAGATCCATCAACAGTTAGTCATAGAGACAAGAATGGGATTATTACCCCAATTGGAAGACCTGATCCTAGCACGAACCAGATAGTTGTTGGTGATAGTATCCGTATAAGTGAACCTTCAACAACAAACACAGGTACAGATATTCTTGGTTGCCAGACTGGACGAATCCCTACGATTAGAGGTTCAGTCACAGGATACAGCACATGGGTCTCTCCAATTCTCAACTGTGCTGCATCGCAGAATTGGGGCATTTCAAGAGGAGAGACCATATCTTTCACTAGATTAGCAAGTGTGGGATATGATGGGATTGCATTTCTTAATACAATCGGCATAGGCACTGGCACGATACAATGGTTTCTGGTTGATACTCCCTATCTGAATTCCTTTACTGATGCACCGCTTGGAACAGGGTGGTGCAGCAGAAATGTAGAATATATCTGCGCGGATAGGGATAGTGATGGTGAATTTGACGAAAGATGTGGAATCTCTGGACAAAATGATTGTGATGATTTCGATAGTAGAATCCATATGGGCGCAACTGAAGTCTGTGATGGCGTAGATAACGATTGCAATCCCGCAACAGCAGAGGGTTCAGGAGAGATTACTCCATTAAATGACAATCAGAAAGGAGTCTGCCTGAATTCTAATAAGATTTGCTCAGGAGGATGGGTTAATAATTACGCGGATCCCCCTATCGCAGGATATGAAGATCCAGAAAGCACTTGTGATGGTCTTGATAACGACTGCGATGGCACAATTGATGAAGGAACTAATATCTGCGGCGCTGGAAATAGTTGTGTCGGAGGCGCATGCTGCGCTCCCACTTCCACATGCGCATTGACAAGCTGTGTCAATGGTCAATTAAAGACAAAACCAACACTCTGTGATGGAAGTTGTGATAACACTAAAGGATTCATTATAGATGTCACAACAGCGATAGACGCTGACAATGACGGCAATGATGCCGTATGTGGCGACTGCAATGACAATGACGCCACTATCGGAACAAACAAGCAAGAGATCTGCGACAATATAGACAATGACTGCGACGGAACAATCGATGAGAGCATAACTACAGCATGCTTTGAAGGCATTCCTCCAGCGACTGCGGGCGTAGGAATATGCGTGAGCGGGATAGCGACTTGCGCTGCGGGAGTCTTCGGCGCCTGCACAGGCCAGGTTCTTCCAATAGCAGAAATATGCAATAACATCGATGATGACTGCGACGGGGCAATAGATGATGGCTGCGATGATGACGATGATGATCACTGTGACGCGGCAATGAGCAAGCAGGAAGGATTAACGATAACTGTATGCTCTGACACTCCAGCTTCGGACACTGAGGGAGATGATTGCGATGATACAGCCGCGGCGATACATCCTGCCTCTACAGAAGCCTCGACTGCTGAATGCACTGACAGGAAAGACAATGACTGCGATGCGCTCACTGATTGCATGGATTCTGGCTGCGCAGCCAATGCCGCCTGCAAAGAGCAGAACTGCGCTGATGGATTGGACAATGAAGGGGATGGGAAGGCTGATTCTTACGACAGTGCTGATTGCCCCGCCTGCACCATAAGCGATGCGCGCTGGACAAGCGATCTTCCAGGAAATTTAGATATCGATCAGAGAAGAGACGGGCAGACAGCCTATCTTGTAGTTGACGGACAGAACTGCTATCACCGAGTTGTTGATTATGACTTATGGGAGCAGGATTTCTTAGCCACGCAGTTCTGGGATGATGATGTCTGGGACCCTTTCTCAAGCCCTGCGACTTTCCTAGTCAATACTGGAACATTAGCGATTCCATGGAGCGCAGTCTATGACCAGTTCTCTATCGGCAGCCAGGATTCTTCAGAATCGGGCAATCCTGAATACTATTTCATAGCCACTGTGAGAGACTCGACTGAGGATTCGCAGTCAGGAACTCTAGAGGTCACTCCAGACACATTGATATGCCCCGCTGACGCTGACAATGATGGGTATAATATAGCTGGCGGAGGGACTGACTGCGGGCCGATAGACTGCGATGACACTGAAGCAGCCATTAATCCGGGAAAGCTAGAGATCTGCAACGGCATTGATGATGACTGCGACGGAAGCATTGATGAAGGAGGAGTATGCGCTGTATGTGTGAAGAATCCCGCAAGCCCAGATACAGAAATCTGCAATAATCTCATAGATGATGACTGCAACCTGGCGATAGACTGCGATGATCCTTACTGCTACACTTTCGCGGGATGCGTAGCTCCAGAGAACTGCGTCGATCTTGATCTTGTTGTAGACGCGAACAATAATTATGACGTGCAGCTGGACACAACGCTCTGTAAGAAACGCTATGTCTTGCCGGATACTGATCACAGCGCTAAAGAAGGGGTACTCAATATAATCGCGAACAATATATTCCTTGATTGCAATGAGGCGCAGCTTGTCGGCGATGGCTTAGGGACAGCGATAAAAGCTCTGGACAGGACAGGGATAACGATCAGAAGATGCAATCTCACAAACTATGACAATGGGATAAAAGCCACTAACTCGATCAACAGCTGGTTCACTGAGAATCTGCTCTCAACAAAGCATGACCTGCTGTTCGATGCTTCATCTGCAGGGAACAGAATGAGGCTGAATCATTTTTACACGAGCGGAGTGTCTGACAGCTCAAGCAATGCGAACTTCTACTGCCCGGATGTTGGAGGGACTCCTCGCGGAAACCTCTACAATGTCTCAATACCCTGGGGAAAGATCGGATGGAATGACTGCGGACCTTCAATATTCACTCTGCCGCTGCCTGACGCTGTTATAACAGACACGATCAATCCAATCCAGTTCGAATGGACTTTGCAGTCAGCATTGACTCCGCTAGGATATTTCCTTGAATACTCATTGAATGGAGGGGCATGGAAGAAGATAGATAATCTTCCTTTAGGGACAGCGCGCACTTATTCCTGGACTCCGCCAGGAAATCTCCCGGGGTTGTATGAGATAAGACTCAAGCCTTACGAAGGAACTACAGGAACAGGCCCAGATTACGATTCATGGGTGAACGCCACTCAGAACATCACAAGGATAACTTATGCTGAGACCGCGACAGTGAGCGGAGACGTCACTTGCGCGCAGAACGGCAATGAGGCAGTTGCTGGAGCGACAGTGAACATCACAATAATAAACGCTGATGACACTGAGACCAATATCTGGGCAGTTACCGACCAGTACGGCCATTACATAATCTACAATGCTCCGACAGGATCAAGAGAGATAACAGCGAATTATCCTGGAATGACAAGAGGGCGCAAGACTGTGGAGATAGTCTCCCCTTCAACCCCTGTAGAATTCAACACTGTCTGCCCTTTCACGCTTGACTGCGAGACTGACTGCACACTAGTGAATAATGGGGTGTGCATGCCTGAATGTGACGGCTTCAAGAGTGGAGAGGAAGAATGCAACATTCAGTCGTTATGCATCGGCCATACTAAAGATTTCACGATGACCAATCCTTTAGACACTTCTCAATCGATAACCTGCTGCGAGAGCATGAATACTCTGGAGCAAGGCGAGAAGGCGAAGATAGAAGTCAATGCTGATAATATAGCCACGATAACGCGCATAGTCTATTACAACAACAAGCCTGTGCGCATGGCAGTAGTGTCTTGGAACTGAGATAAAATCTTAATAATTTCATAAAAAAGAGGGAGAATGATCAATAGAACACCGGACAGAAGATCGCGCAGCGCAAGCGATATGAGCAAGAAAGGGTACTTCTTCACTATCGACGTCATAATAGCCATGGTGATAATCGTTGTTGGCTTCACCCTCATCTGGGTCTCTTTCGTGAGCGAGACGCAGCAGAGACAGCCTTATTTCTACGCGCAGGACATCCTTGATTTCCTCTCGACAACCACGAACCAGGACTTGAGCGTCATGCCGGCAGTGCAGGAACTTTTCTTCAATGGGAACATCACAGACCTTGACCGCACAGCCCTTGAACAGATAGGGGCATTCTATAAGAAAAGGCAAACTGAGACCTCTCCTGAGAAGAAAGAGGCATTAGATACTATGATACTTAACTATACAGCGACTATAGTCCAGAACACTGTCTCTTCGCAGTATTCTTACGAGCTCTATTTCAAGCATGAATTGATATACAACCAGTCAGGACTTTCAGGAAGGACGCAAGAGACTAGCGACGTGCTTGTCTCAGCGAAGAAATTAGTGGTGATAGTCATAGATCACACAGGAGAGGAAAACTGGGCTGGCCAGAGGATTGAATTGTCTTCGCCGATGCTAGCAGAGGTGAGAGTGTGGCGGTGAGACCTTCAAAGAATAACGCTGGCGCTGCAAGCTCACAAAAAAGAGCGGCATTCATCCCAAGCAAGAAAGGGATATTCTTCACTCTGACAGCCATACTCATCATAATGCTGTTCATGATATACGCAGGGATGCAACGCGACCTTCCAGAGCTTGAGAAGAGCACGATAACGCGATCGAGAGTGACAAGCACTAATGATTTCGTGAAGTCGATAGAGGAATCCTATCTGAAAAGAGCGCTTTACGCAATCACCCACACAGCGCTTGATGCGATAATCGATGAGATGATTGAGGAAGGGGCGTTCAGGAGGAACTTGAGCACGGATTTCAGGCAGATAGTCCTGAACGGGACTGTCGAGGATTACAGGCTCGCGTCTGAGGATAATCCGATCATAACCAACACTTCAGAACTTATCGCCGAGGAGGACAGGCTGCTCAACTGGCTTAATCAGCTGACAGAACTGACAAAGGAAGAGCTGAATCTAGAATCTACATACGCGGTCAATGACCTCTGGCTCGAGCAATCAGGTCCCTGGACAGCTATCGCGCACCTGAATCTCAATTACACTGTCAGAAGCCAGGATATTGTGGCGTGGAACAGGATTAATGTGGATATAAGCGTTAACTTCAGCATTCTGGGATTCACTGACCCCTATATCGGAATACACACAACGACTAGAGACGGCAATGGAAATATCGAGGATTATGAGAGACGGACAATAAACAGGACTAATGAGAGCGAATGGACTATCCCGAGATTCCAGAACATGGTGCTGCAGGGGACTTATATTTTCGAGCCGAACTCGGCGCCGAGCTTCTTCATGAGGTTTGAGAACAACACTGGCAACTCATCCTGCTGCGGGATAATCTCTCTTGCGCGCGGAGACTGGGACACTGTGCAGGGAGACAACTGGCAGTCGAGAAAACAGCGAGCGAGAAGCTATGTTGATTACCAATACTGGAGCGTTGCGTGCTATGAAGGGGGGGACAATGGAGGGTTGACTGGAGCTTTGGCGGAGAACGATCTCAGGATCGGAGACCTGTATAATATTACGAAGATAACGACTCAAGAGCCGAGTCCGGAAGAATGGTTAGAGCTGATAGCGAATAGCCAGACCTGGAATCCTGATCCGTTCTACAGATTCGCGCTAGATGAGTTCAATGAAGACAAAGTGTTCTCAACTATCAAAGGCGCGAGATACCGGCAGATGAAGACGGCGTGCAGACCGGATACAACACCATAAAGTTAAGAGAATTCATTTCCAGACACCGATCGCTTCCTCTTCCATGAAGTGCAGCTTGCCCGGAATTATCAGGCAGTGCGGCGCTGGGCCGAGATCTTCTTTTGACAGCTCTTCAGCAGTGCTAGCGATTATCTTCTGAGAATCGCTCCCTAGTCTCGCGCAGCCTATGCATAAAGTTTTCGCGGTGAATATCTTCCTCTTCTGCTCTTCCTCGCGCGCGAGCAGATGCTTTATCGCCTGCTGCACTGTCAGGTATTTCTTTTCAGAAGGATTTAGGTCAAGGAGAACCAGAGTGTGCATTCTCAATCCAGAATTATCAGCGATAACTGAATACGCAGTCAATGATTGTGAAGCGTCAAAAGGAAGCGAAGTTGTCTTACCGTATTTGTACAGCTGCAGTCCGACAATCCCGACAGCTGTCAGCACTGAAGCGTTATGGATCACTACGACAGGAATATTCTTCTCGCGCGCGCGCAGATAGATATCCATGTGCGTTGTCGCGCTCATGGGATCTCCTATCACCAAGAAAGCTGCATCTTCATTCTTCGCGGCGGAAAGTATCTGCTCGGCGTTCTTCTCGACAAGCTCTCTGTCTGCAGGGATTATCTTCTTGCCGTAAAGCTTCTCAAGATCCGCGACAGAGCACTGCAGCAGGGAAGTGTAAGTCTCAAGAAATACTTTATCACAATGCTTGACTGCCTCAAGTCCGCGTAAAGTTATGTCTTTCTCATCTCCCAGGCCTATGCCAATCATATAGAGTGCCATGCTTCACTCATGCCTGAGAGAGATTTAAAAAGGTTATTGAATGGCAAACGAGAAGAACGCAAAACGCCGCACATGACAGATTCACCGTCACAAGACCGCAAGAATCAGGATGGGATCAGGAAGAATGCGGCATCAGAGAGTACTCCGGAGTAGATATATACTGTGACTTCTGCGCTCCCAACATACGAAAAGCCACACTAATATATACTGCGATATATAGGTTGCACTCCAGAAATCTATTTATACTATATATATCAAACGAATATAAAAAAGAGAAACGCTGAGTTTTTTGGCGAAAACCCACGTTCAAGACGATACATACCTTGTTGGCGCAAGAGATGTATACGAGTTATGGCATTCTAAAGAGCAGGTAGTGTGAACTACTATAAAAGCTTTTCGATACTGGGTAGTCTGCACTTTCAAAAAAAGCTATAAACCACAAAAAACCAACCACAAGGGGGTAGGACACCATGGATTTATTTGTAAAAGAGGCGTTAAGGACACAGCAAGAACAACCGCAGCCTGAATTTTCAGTGAACCAGGCGACAATCAAGGTGATCGGAGTCGGAGGCGGCGGGAACAATATGGTCAATTGGCTGTCTAAGAAAGGCATCCAGGGAGCCAGCATCCTGGCAGTGAACACGGATGTGCAGCACTTGGCAATCACCCAGGCGGAAAGGAAAATACCTATAGGCAGAGAGGTTACCAGAGGACTTGGATGCGGCGGCTACCCCAATGTGGGGGCTGAATCAGCGAAAGAGAGCATGCAGGAACTCAAAGAGATTCTCAAAGACGCTGACATGGTCTTCGTCTGCGCAGGACTCGGAGGAGGAACAGGCACAGGAGCTGCGCCAGTCATCGCGAAGATAGCGAAAGACTCAGGAGCGATCGTGATTGGAACAGTCACAATGCCTTTCAATATAGAGAGAGCGCGCATCGACAAGGCAGAATTCGGCCTCCAGCAGCTGAGAGAGCAGTCTGACACAGTCATCGTCATCGACAACAACCGCTTAGTCGCTATCGCAGGGAATCTTCCTGTACAGCAGGCTTTCGCTGTCGCGAACGAACTGATCTCAACGATGATCAAAGGGATTGTCGAGACGATCGCGATACCGAGCTTGGTCAATCTTGACTACGCGGACGTCAAAGCGATCATGACCGATGGTGGAGTTGCGGCTATAGGAGTAGGATCCTCAGACACAAGCAACAAAGTTGAAGAGGCAGTGAGAGGCGCCTTGAGCAACCCATTACTAGACATAAGCTACCAGGGAGCGACAGGAGCGATCATCCACGTCTCAGGAGGACCGGACATGACTCTCGAGGAGATCTCAAGAGTCGGTGAGCTAGTCACTGAATCCATGGACGCGGACGCGAATGTTATCTGGGGAGCCAGAGTCGAGGAGAAGATGAAAGGCAAGATCACGGTGATGACAATCATCACAGGAGTGAAATCGCCCTGGATACTCGGCAAGAAAGATCACTCGCGCCCAAGCCCTCAGGCCATGCGCGTCAATGACGAGCTCGGGATCGAGACCGTCAGGTAATCAACAAAAAGGCAGAATGCCACGCAAGTGGCAACTTTTTTTATTATCGCAACAACTTCTGCCTTCACCTTTTTTAACCACCCCCAAACCGTCAAACGAGGTGAAGGCGCTTTTCCCCCGCAAGGGGGCTATTTCTTTAACTGCCGGGAGGCTGCGCTTAAGTTTACTGAATTCTAAACAATAGAGCAATAATGTAGAACGATAAAGTCTGATCGCTACTGTCGGTCGCCGCGCCTAAGCTATGCCTAAGCAGATTTTTCTTTCCCCCCCCCCCAGACAGAGTCAGAAGGGATAAAAATCTGGGTTTGTTTCGCAAACAAACCATCTGCGACCTAATTGCGGAGGATAAGCCTTTTAGAATCATTATTCAAGTACTGCTAAGAGAAATAAACCAGGTTCAATCACACAAGACCAACTTAAGAACTCTCACTTATAATCCTCTGACTCATCAAAATACTCTTCTTTAGGAGCGTCTTTCTCATGCGCTTCGTGCTGGTAGCCGTGCGGAACATGGTGCTCTTCGCTGCCCTGCTGCGCCTGCCGCGGCTCTTCAGGCTTCTTCTTCCTCAATGACTCTCCGATCCTGCGGACATGATGCTTTATCCGCTCATGCAACTTCCTGGATATCTTACCCGCTCCTGCGGAGATATTCTTGCCCTGGCGCTCCCATTCCATGCTCCAGTCTCTCAGCACGACGTTGACATTCGAGATCCTGCTGGCATAACGCTGCAGGAACACGCTGCTCTCAAGAGTCTCTCGCGGCGGCTCAGGCACGACCTCATCAGGATATCCTAAAGTTATCGCGAGTATAGGCCTTGCGCGCGAAGGGATGCTGAGAGCGTCGCGCATCATCTCTTCCTCGAACGCGCCGACAACACAGGAACCTATCCCTAGATCATGCGCCATGAGTATCATGTTCTGCGCCGCCATTGCGCAGTCTTCAATAGAATATATCTCTTTGCCGCGCTCGCCATAAAGCTGCTCAGGCTTCTCAGTCATGCTGCATATGACTATTATCGCAGAAGCGCCTTCCATCCAGTACTGCTTAAGGCATGCCTCTGCGATTATGCGCTTCTTTGCCGGATCTGTGACAACAATGAATTTCCGGTGCTGGAGATTGCCTGCGGAAGGAGCGTGCCTGCCTGCTTCGAGAATGCTGACTACCTTATCCCATTCGAGCGGCAGCTCTAGATACTTGCGTATGCTGCGCCTCTTTTTTATAATGTCCAGTAAGCTGGTCATCTTTCCCCTTTCAAATGAGCACTCTTAATAAATGTTTTGTTGGAGAAGCATTAAAATAAGCAAAACATGCTCGCAATCTTTTTATAGTCTGTTCCCAACCTTCTGAGCATGAACTATTCAGACCTTGCCCAGCTCTATAATGACCTAGAATCGACAACCAAAAGGTTAGAGAAGACCTGGCTTGTCTCAAGATTCCTGAAAGCTGCGCCCGCGAAAGAGCTGAACGCGATCTGCCTGCTACTTCAGGGAAGGATATTCCCTACCTGGGATCAACGCACTATCGGAGTTGCGGCAAGGATAGTCCTTAAAGCGATAAGCCTCGCGACAGGAATCACTGTCGAGAAGATAGAGGATGAATGGAAGAGGATTGGAGATCTTGGCAAAGTCACAGAACAGCTTATCAGCCGCAAAAAGCAGGAAACTCTTGCGAGATTGGATATCTCTGTAAGTAAAGTGTTTGAGAACCTGCAGAAATTGACAACTCTTGAAGGCGAAGGGATGGTTGAGAAGAAGATCCAGCTGATTGCCGAACTTCTGACTTCAGCAAGCCCTATCGAGTCAAGATACATAGCGCGTTCAGTGCTTGAAGACCTTAGAGTGGGAGTTGCTGACGGCACTATGAGGGATGCGATAGTCTGGGCATCTTTCGGAGAAAAGATAGATATAAATTATGATGAGAAAGAGAAATCTATCACTCCTGAAGACCGAGAGGTATACACTAAATACTGCGATCTTGTGCAGCACGCTTATGACATGACCAATGATTTCTCAGTAGTAGCGCTAGCCGCGAGAGAGAAAGGGGAGAGAGGGCTGGAGAACATGCACATAAATGTCGGAACTCCGCTGAAAGTCATGCTCTACACTAAAGCGAAAGGGCTTGCAGACGCTTTCAAGACTGTCGGGATTCCGGCAGCTATAGAGTACAAATATGACGGCTTCAGGATCCAGGCGCACAAGAAAAACAATAAGATAACACTTTACACGCGACGCCTTGAGGATGTCACAGCGCAGTTTCCAGAAGTTGTTGAATCTGTGAAGAAGAACGTTAAAGGAGAATCTTTCGTGATAGAATCAGAAGCTGTGGCTTTCGATTCAAAGACAGGGAAATATCGCCCTTTCCAGGATGTCTCGCAGCGCATAAAGAGGAAATACGATATTGAGAAGATAGCGGAGAAATTCCCTGTAGAGCTCAATGTCTTTGATATAGTTTCCTTTGAAGGCAAAGATCTCATGGAGACCGCTTTCAGAGAGCGCAGGGAATTATTGAAGAAGATGATCATTGAAAGCCCTAAGAAGATTGTGCTTGCGAAGCAGCTGATCACTGATGATTTGAAAAAAGCAGAGAAATTCTATGAAGAAAGCCTTGCTCAAGGACAGGAAGGGGTGATGCTGAAGAATCTTGAGGGGATCTACAGGCCTGGAGCGAGAGTCGGCTATGGGGTGAAAGTCAAACCTATAATGGAAACCCTTGACCTTGTGATTGTCGGAGGAGAATGGGGTACTGGCAAACGTTCAGGATGGCTCAGCAGCTTTGTGATAGCGTGCAAGGATGAGAACAGTGGAGAACTTGTCGAGATAGGCCGTGTAGGCACAGGCTTCAAAGAGCTTGAAGGCTCAGGAGTGAGCTTTGAGCAGATGACAGAGCTGCTGAAGCCATTGATCCTTGAGGAGAAAGGCAGAGAGGTCCGTGTCAGGCCTGAGATAGTGATAGAGATCAGCTATGAAGAGGTGCAGAGATCCCCGACTTACTCTTCAGGCTATGCTCTGAGATTCCCAAGGCTTGTGCGGCTGAGGACCGAAGATAAGACTGTGAATGATGTGAACACTGTGGCTGACGTCGAGGAATTATTCTACGCGCAAAGAGGTGGGCGTTGAATTTCTTGATGATAATAGCACGTAGAATAATCAGATTCAGTGATAGCTCGCGATCAGGTCTGCCTTTGTGATTATCCCTTTCAGCTTTCCGCGTTCTCCTACAAGAACCATAGAATAATACTTCAGCAATCCTGCGACTATCTGTATCGAGGAGTCTGTGCTCACCAAAGGGGGGGATTCTTCCATGAAGTCCTCAACCTTGCCGTTCTTGCCGTCCATGAGCGCGTCAAGGATGATCCCTTCAGATATAACTCCAAGAGGCTTTCCGTCCTCTACGACAGGCAATTGAGAGATGCTGTACTTGCGCATCTTCTTGACAGCGTTCTGCAGCATCTCTCTTGACTCTAGAGAGACTATCTTTGAATTCATTATCTGGGAGGCCTTCACCTCTTTCTGCTTGCTCAACGCTTCCAGGGCGGAGAATATCTTCTTCGCGTTAGAATAGCCGACATCAAGCAATCCTGCCTCTATCTTAGCTATCAATGACTGAGAGACCCCTGCCTGCTGGGCGAGCTGCTGCTGCGTCAGCCCCAATCTCTTCCGCAAGGGCTGTATCTCGGAGAGTTCGGAGACCATTATCCGGATGACAGAATAACCATTTATAATTGTTTCGGAGAATTATTCTTATAAGACTATTAGACAATCCTAATAATCACTGATATGCCGGCATAAGATTAATATAGATTAAATGCCTTATTCTTAAGATAACGAAAATCAGCCGCTCGGAGCTATGGAAAATCTCGGATTTTCCATCCCGAAAATCCCCTCTTGGTGATTTTCGTTATCCTCGGGCTAAATGTCGGAAATCCGCAAAGCGATTTCCGAGCATCTCGAAAATGCGCACATTTTCGCGAGCCAGAGGTTTTACGCTCCTCGCCAAAAGGCTGATTTTCGGAATTGAGAATTGCGCCATAAATGGTGGGGTATCACACCCAGCGCAATTTTTAATGACAAAAGGATATGATATAAACGGAGATTTGATAATAATCAATAGGGAGTTGACAGAACTAGACATCTTCCTGAAGGATTTCCTAAATGTCTTGATAAAACATGCGGATTGTCTTGTCGTGAGCGGTTTTGTCAGCATCTCCACAGGCAGGGCAAGAGGGACAGAGGATATTGACGTTCTTGTCCCGAAGTTTGAAAAGAAGAGATTCAGCGACTTGTTTTCCGACCTGAAGAAAGCGGGTTTCTGGTGTTATCAAGGAGATACTCTTGAAGAGGTCTTTTCCTATGTCAAGAATATGGATCACATCAGGTTTGCCAGAAAGGATGAGATGTTCCCGAATATAAAGTTCATTCCTGTGGATCATACCAAAAAAACCCAATTCTTTGAGTTCAATCATCCGCAGAGAATCAGAGTGAAAGATTCTGAATTCAAGATACCCCCTATCGAGTTTGAGATATCATACAAGGAATTGATGCTGAAAGGGAAGAAAGATATTGAGGACGCAAGACATTTAAGGACTTTCTTCTCAGACATATTAAAAGTAGAAAGATTTAAAGAGTATGAGATGATAAAAGGCGGAATCGATATGAGGCCTAAGACCGACTTGGATTATGTGGAACTGTACGCTGAAAAGCTCAAGAAAGACAACAGGCTGTTCAAGCAGCAGAAAAAGCTTATTGAATCGCAGCTGAAGAGCAGCTCTTCACTGTTCAGGAATATGTTCGGGAAGGCTGGCTTCAAGGAGAAGGCGAGGGATTATATCAAAAGCGTTTCTTTTGGGACAAACACCACTTAGCAATATGAATCAATTCTAAGAACCGTCAATACGAAGATTTATTCATGCGCATAGTTCAATAACTTCTCTGCATGAAATTCCATTACCTCTCTGTAAACTGTCTAGTTGATCCTCAGGAGTACTCTTTTTACAGTTTAGTAAAAGTAATGAATCACATAATTCTTCTCTTCTTGGAATCAATTTACAAGTGTTGTTTAGGCATTTTGGCTCTGAAAAACAAGAAATATGCTGTGATATAGCCATAGCACAATCGCTATCCGCACAAATAACTCTTTGATTTGAATTCCAATCCTCTAGATATCGTTTATTAATCGATGTAGATTTCCCCATCGCATTACAACCACAACAAGCAGACTTAACAATTACACAATCAGAATCTATTTCACATGAATATAATTCTTCATTAGAGATATTCTCAAACATATTGGTATTTTCTGTGACATTTTGTTGAGGTATTATTTTAGCACACCCACTAACAAAGATTAACGTCGAAATAAGTAATAAAATGAGTTTTATCATTTACTCACATTTTACCAGAATATCTTTATAAATCTTATGATAACTTTAACTATTCCTAAAATATAACGACATTATTCCTATAAGAATAATCCTTTCAGCAGAGCTTATAAAGGAGAAGCCACGGAATGCCTGCAGGGTGAAATGATGGTAGGAATGGATAAGATTACAGATTCTGTAACATTAGGCAGTTCAGTGACAGGGATCCCTCAAAGCCTTGATGAGCAGCTTGGCTGGATGGAGCAATCAAGAATGAATCCTTTAGAGGTCGATAACTGGAGAAGAATCCATCCCTCACTTGGAAATGTCAAGACTTCACTTCAGAGAGATAGGATTATCAAGCAGCTTGAATGGGCAATAGATTATTTCGCAGAAGTATATGCCATATTAGACAATTCTCCTGAGAAGAAAAGCTCTTTCCTTCAGAAAAGCCTTGACGCGTATGCCTCAATCCTAGAGATAAACCCAGGATATGGCACAATATTTAAGCACAATCCTGAATATGTGATGAGGAGAGAATGCCGCAGGGCAAGCAATGGCTTTTGAGAAGCTTTTTATATATTACAGTAAGATCAAATACAAATAGATAAATGGGGGTAATGACAATGAGAAAAGGAAAATATGTATTCACTTCTGAGAGCGTGACTGAAGGGCATCCCGACAAGATGTGCGACAATATATCTGACGCGATACTTGACGCAATCATCAAGAATGATCCTGACGCAAGAGTGGCGTGCGAGACTTTCACAAAGACAGGATTCGTCCTTGTCGGCGGAGAGATCACGACAAAGACCTATGTTGACATCCCAAAGATTGTCCGTGACACTGTGAGAGAGATCGGCTACAATAAGCCGGAATATGGATTTGACGCGGACACCTGCGGAGTCCTCACTTCAGTATCAGAGCAGTCTCCGGACATCGCTCAAGGAGTTGATGAAGGCAAAGAGAAAGAGCAAGGGGCGGGAGATCAGGGAATGATGTTCGGCTATGCCACTAATGAGACTCCGGAATTCATGCCTCTGCCGATATTGCTCGCGCACCAGTTAGCGAAAAGGCTTTCTGAAGTCCGCCGCAAGAAAGAGCTGCCTTACTTAAGGCCTGACGGCAAGACTCAGGTCTCTGTAGAGTATGACGCTGGCAAGCCTGTCAGAGTGCAGACGGTGGTCATCGCCGCGCAGCATGACGATAATATCCCCGCAGAGAAGATCCGTAAAGACATCATTGAGCGAGTAATCACGCCAATCTGCGGCAAGTGGATCGATACGAACACAAAATACTTTGTCAACGCGACAGGAAAATTCGTCATAGGCGGCCCAGTCGGAGACGCAGGGCTCACTGGAAGGAAGATAATTGTTGACACTTACGGAGGCCACGGCGCTCACGGCGGCGGATGCTTCTCAGGCAAGGATCCTTCAAAAGTTGATCGCTCAGGAGCCTACATGGCGCGTTATGTGGCGAAAAACATCGTCGCTTCAGGCGTCGCTGACAAATGCGAAGTCCAGATCGCTTATGTGATTGGTGTTGCTGACCCAGTCTCAGTGCTAGTGCACTGCTTCGGCACCAACAGGATTCCTGAAGAGAGGATCTCAGAGATTGTCCGCAAAGTGTTCCCATTGAAGCCTGCAGGGATAATAAAGCACCTCAACCTGAAAAGGCCGATCTACCGCAAGACAGCGGCTTACGGACATTTCGGAAGGAACGATCCTGACTTCACCTGGGAGAAGACTGATCTTGCGGAGACCTTGAAGAAGGAAGCGGGACCGCTCGGAAAGCCAGAGCATTCGGGAGCTGAAGTGGATTTGGACGCGTAATCAGGAAAGTTTTTATTTTTTGTTTTTCCTTTAAACCCTTAGATTCTCTTTCTACACACGGTTTTGTAATGACAAGAACATTACAAGACTTATAAGCACACAAAACAAATAAGAGTGTAAGTGATACTAAAAAACCACAAACTTTATATATGTTTAAATAATTTAAACAGTTGTTTAAAAGATGGAAACGATACTGAAAGAAGGATATGAAAAGATACTCTCGATATTCTATAACGATAAGTCTGCCAAACATCTGAGAGACATATCACGGAAGACAGCGCTCAATGAGAACAGCGCTTCAAGATTTCTTAACGCGCTTGAGAAAGAGAAGATCCTATCATCAAAAAGGGATGGCAATCTGAAAAAGTATGCGTTGGTGAATAATGACCTTGTCTATTCTATATTGACGTATTTTGATATAGCAAGGTTCAACAGGCTCCCAAGCATACGAAAAAACGCCGTATTATATTTTCTGCAGACCCTGAAAGAGAAGCCAGTGATGGTGATCTTGTTCGGCTCAACCGCGAAAAACACATATTCAGAGCGTTCAGATATAGACCTGCTCCTTATAGTGAACAAGAAGATAAGCACAAAAGAAGCAGAAGCCTATTCAGACTCGCAGACAGCAATGCAGATAAACTGCATCCAGATAAACATAAACGAGCTTAAAGAAGAACTAAAACTAAAACGGGATAAAGTCATACAATCAGCCTTGAAGACAGGCTACCCGATAACAAACCAAATTGAATTCTACAGAGGGATTTATCATGAAGGAATACGACCTTAACCTGCTCATAAAGAACGGGCAAGTCGTTGATGAAAGGATGCAGGAGTTCGCACAGAAGGATATGCTGAAAAAGCAGAATCCTGACGAGGAAGAGATCCAAGGCCATATAGAGAAAGCAGAGCATAATCTGGAGTTCGTAAAGGATAACCTGAGATTAGGATATCATGACTGGTGTATAACCGGCTGTTATTACGCCTCGTACCACATAGTGCTTGCCTTAATAATGACAAGAGGATATACCTCTAAGAATCATCTGGCGACACTATGCACACTGATAAAGGAATTCTACAACAATGGCATCGAAAGAGAGGATTTAGAGATGATCGACAGCCTCTTCATCGACTATCAGGACTTGATATTCTATGTCGAGTCTAAGAACAAACGAGAAGACGCGACCTACTCCAGCAAAAGGCTCTATGACAAGAGCATGGTCGAGAGCTTAAGGATAAAAGCCACATTATTTGTCGATAAAGTCAAAGGAATCATCAAGAATGCCTGAGTTCAAGCCGGCAAAAGAAAGCCGGAGCATTCAGGAGCTGAAGTTGGACTTGATGCTTGAATAGGAAAAAGCTTTATTTTTTTGTTTTTTATAGATTAGAATACGTTATCGAACAAGTTCATAAATGCCGATGCAAGTCTCTGCTTTATCTTTTCTAAAAGCACTCTTTTGCGTCATCCCCCAAAGACTGAAATAATCCGAAAAACGAGCGCTATCATGACCTAAAGTAAGACCTAACGCTTTAGAAACAGCGCTAGAGGTATCAATTTCTTGAACTCCATCATGAACCTTATGAATAAGCACATAGTCCTGCTCAGGATTCTGTCCCGTGGAGACACAGAAGTGCAGATGGCCTCGCAAATTAAAGACCATAATTCCACCATAGAGAAGCCTTGGCTTTGACTGCGTATGTTTGTTATCACCAAGATAGGCTTTAGAAGAAGATATAATATATGCGCCTTTAGGAGAGGTAATCTCCATGCCTACAAGCTTTCGAGCAACATCGATAGAGGTAGGCTTGAAGAAGCCATCGATTGAATCAGGAATGGGTAAGCGGGTCATGATATGGGTTATTTCTGAATGATATATTAATCTTTTGATGATGCCTTCCTAAGATTGTATGAGCGAACTTTAGTAATTAGGTCTTGGTCGGTAACTCTATAAAGCATGGATTCAACAACAGCAACATTGCCGCCATGCATCCTGCTTTTTTGAGTTCGAAAGTCATATCCTGCAAAAGCACATAAAGAAACATTAATATCAGGTTTAACAAGAGTACCACCAAAACAAAAAGTAGAAAGATACTCTCTCAAAGAAATTCTGTCAAGACTCCTAGCATCATCCTCAATATGCGTAACATAATTATTCAAGATCTTTTTACGCAAAGCTAATAACGAACACGCATCCAAGACACGCTCCCTCAGATCATCATCAACACCATAAAGTATAGAATCTAGAATAGCCTCATCACCACCACGCAACTTACCTTTATAAGCACGGAAGTCGTACAATGAAAACGCACGCAAAGAATCACTGCGTCGAAACGAAGTCTCCTCCCCATTAAGATTATGATTACGAAGATATCTCCCAAAAGAAACACGACCAGGACTTAGGTAATTTGAACTTTCAATCCAATTAACATAATTACTCAGAATTTGCTTACGCAAATACAACAACGAACGCGCGTTCAGAATCTCTTTCTGCAAATTAGAATTCACACCAAAAAGAACGCTTTTCAAGACAGCTTTTTCACCACACTGCATTTTACCTTTAAACGAGCTAAGGTCATACGTTAAGAAAGTATTCAAAGAATCATTAATACTATTTACGCATCCACCATCTAGACTATGGGTTCTAAAATACCATCTTAAAGAGACATCTCGACGCAAATGCACATCAGAAAGACTTTCAACAAAAAAGACATATTTCTCAAGCACAGGAATAAACTTTGAGTAATTGGAAATCCATAATAATAGATGAAGATTAGACTCCCCTAACACATTGATTAAACGATTTTTTTGTAAATAACCAATAGCACAAATTTCTCGAAAACACCCCTCTTGTTGATACACCTCAGCCATCTTCAACTTGTCTTGCCTGTCAAGCCTCACATAGGATTCAATGATATGATCCGCAAGCACACGGCAATCGCCAAACAACTTCCGCTGTTCCTCAGACTTCTCACACTGACCAAGCTCAGCCACCACAGCCAACGCCAAAGGATGCCCCAGATCATCAGCAGCAGGAGCACCGGCTTCCAATCTATTGATCAATTCACACAAGCTCATGAAGACCCACCAAACGCATACTTACGAACCTTCGCAATCAAATCCTGATCAGTAATACCAAAAAGCATAGACTCCACAACAGCAGGATTACCACCACGCATCCTGCTTTTATGAGTCCGAAAATCAAAAATTGCCAAAGTAATCAAAGAATCACTACTATCTCTATTAACATCCTCACCACCAAAACCATGAGTGCGAAGATAACCACTCAAAGAAACACCACTAGACTTAACATAATCTTTGCTCTCAATCCAACTAATATAATTGGCCAAGATACGTTTACGCACAGACAACAATGAACGCACATCCAAAACACGCTTACTCAAATCATCATCAACACGATGAAGCATAGAGTCTAAAACACTATTCTTACCGCCATGCAAACCACTCTTATGAACCCGAAAATCAAATTGTGCAAAAGACTGCAGAGAATCACAACTCTGAGACTCAATCTCTTCACCACCAAAACCATGAGTATAAAGATAACCACTCAAAGAAACACCACAAGGAGTCACATCACCAGAACTCTCAACATGTCTAACATACTGCTCCAAAATACGCTTACGCACAGGCAACAACGAATGAGCATCCAACATACGCTTCTTTAAATCATCATCAACACCAAACAACATAGTCTCAAGAACAACACCTGTACCACCACGCAAACAAGATTTATTATTCTGGAAATTATAGGTCGTACAAATTTTCAAAGAATCAGGACTTGCACGCTTCACTAATTCACCGCCCCATCCATGTCTAAGCACATAGTAATACAAAGTAGAAGTTTTCGGACGAATATCACCACCCTCAATACGAGCAACATACCTCTCAAGTACAGGAATCAACTTCGAATAATTCGAAATGCTCCGTAACAACAAAAATAGTTCATCTCCTAACTTTTTTTTCAACTTTTCCTGAATAAGAGAGTTAATTCCACCAACCTTCCTAAAACACTTTTCTCGCTCATACACTTCTGCCATCTTCAGTTTATCCTGCCTGTCAAGCCTCAAATAAGGTTCAATGATATGATCCGCCAACTTCCGCGCGTCAACAAACAGCTTCCGCTGTTCCTCAGACTTCTCACACTGACCAAGCTCAGCCACCACAGCCAACGCCAAAGGATGCCCCAGATCATCAGCAGCAGGAGCACCAGCTTCCAATCTATTGATCAATTCACACAAGCTCATTTTCTCCCCTCAAGCAAGGATGCAATGCCGCCACCATAAAGAGTACTCACGGAAAGAGCGCACACTTCAGATGATTCATCAACAGGATCAAATACCTTGCTGGTATCCACATGATCTTCCCGCTCTTCAGTGTCATCTTTGAATGTTCTCAAACTAAAGGGTTGAACGTATTCTTTTCCAGGATTGCGTTTTTGAGCGACTAACTTAAAGAATTTTTTGTCATGCGCTTTTTCTATTCCTTGCGAGACAATGTGATACCCTGTCTGCTCCATGACATCAGCTAGAGTAGCTCTTCCTTCCTCATCAATGCTTGCGCATGATTCAGTGATGAAAATATATCCATCTTGCCGCATCGTTCGATGGATGTCATAAAGCATTTTTCCTTTCTCCTCATCAGAAGCATAATGAAGAGCGAGAGAGAAGATCACGCTATCAAAGCGATCATCCCCATAGAGAGAATGCACGTCCTGCATTACTCCTTGGGTATAATTGGCGCTAGGACTGAATTCTTTCGCGCGCTCAATCATTATCGGATTTATCTCAAGATTCTCTGTTTGCACATTTGTGAGATGGGAGAAAAGACCATATCCGCTGCCGATATCAAGAACTCTTCCATCAAGAGTTTGCGGGTTTGCAAGATCAAGAAGCTGATGTTCAATCATGGATCTTCCAATACTCTCAGTGGTTGCAAGACTCATCAGATTAAGAATATAGGAATTGGCATAAACTTCACTATATCTGTTGGACTCTCCTAATGTTTCCCGCACCTTTTCTTTTCCACTTCCATAAAGATCACGCATGATTTTAAGGGCATCAGTGACCATTCGATGAAAATGTCGTTTTATGAAAAGATCTGAGAGACCAGGTGTCTGTTCATTGATATTAAGGATCTTCAATTCTTCAGAAGTCAATGGATATCCTTCAAGAAGCATATTTCCAAGCCTGCGCTTCTCAAGAATAAGCTCTAATTTCCCAAGATCAAGAGAATCAGAGACAAGAAGATTATGGACAGTCACAGGCTCATTCTGATCAGCGCGCCATACACGAGAATATCCCTGACAGTATGCAGCCCATGTGAATGGCAGATCAAGAAACACCACATTAGAACACTTATGATGCAATTCTATCGCTTCCTGCATTGTCGGCAAGGTAGCGATCAAAACCGATGGCTGTTCAGAAGAATTAAACTTATTGATAATCTGCGTTCTTATCTGTGATGTCTCACTGTCAACAACATCTCCATCTATGCGCATAATCTGAACATCAGAGAATTTCTTCTGCAGACGATCTTGCAAATATTCAGTAACCCCTTGTTTATACATGCTACTAAATACCATTACGTTGCGCTTTAGTGAAGATGACTTAGTGACCTTCCTAATAATATTCTCAAGAGCAGAATACTTAGAAGCCTTCTCATCAATCATATGCACTTCAAGCAGAGACGGAAGTACTGGCTTCACGCCTTCAGAGTCATTGCGCTGAGAAACATCAAATCTTTCCTGATACAATCCAGGGCTTAAAAGAAGCATCTGAAGAGCGCGTAATTGGTCAGAAGAATTCCTAAAATCATGTTGCTGCACAATTTCATGAGCTAAACGCTGATATATTGGAAGACTGATAAGCCCATCTAGACTTTGAGAATCAATGATATCTAAAGGAGGATTGAATGTCAAAGTAGGAAGCTGAAGAACATCAGTGCTTTTTCTGCGCAGCATATGTGGCCGCAAGTAATCTCTGATAAGGCGAGGATTACCACAAAGTATAGTCTCAACATCTCCTTTAATGATTGCAGTCTTGAGTTTATGAACACTTTTACGCGCCTCTTCTACCTTCTTCAGCAATAATCCAGTCAAATTCTCTGTTGAACTTCCTGGCTCAATGCCTGCAGAACGCTCAATTTCTTCTAACTTCACAAGATTATCATTCATAAGCTTATCATAAACTCCAAGAATCTCAAGATAAAGACCAAGATCCGCAAGTCCATTCACAAACGGAGTTCCTGTCAAACAAGTGATTGCCATGTCACCACGAGCTATTTCACGCACCGCTTTAGCTATCTGTGTTGTTGATGTTCGCGCGTTCTGCGCTTCATCAATGATAAGATGGCTTATGTCATAATGGCCAAGAATACTTTTGACAACCGATTTTGCATCATCCAGATCCATAATCTTGATATAGGCGTCAAGCGCTTCATCAAAAGTATTAAATTCAGGCATATGACTGCGTAAAGTTCTCTTCAGCACATTCTGAAGATACTCAATTCCTGAAATGCCCTTTCTGCGCGCCTTTTTTAGAAGGTGAGGAACTGCTATCTCTTTAAGCGCATGATAACGCTGTTCTTCAACCTCCCAAGCCATGTAATCTTCAAGCTTCCAATCCTTTGAGCGTAAAAGCTCATAATTAATGACAACGTAAGGGCGCTTATTCAAATCCCGATACTGAAATCTCCTATTGACACCATTAATGATAGCGATATCATCCTCAGAAGGCACAGAAGCACTCAGATACGCCGCTATCTTCTCTGCAATGAGATACTTATGCGTATTTGTAGTGACCACCAATGTTCTGAAAAGATCGTCTGAAAGCTTGCCTTCTTTCTTTAATTGTTGAGATAGGTATTCAGAACCTAATACCGCGATTGCGGTCTTTCCTGTTCCCATCTCGTCAACAATGATTGTTTTCTTCATTTCATCAATAAAAAGAACTCCTTCTGCCTGATAAGATCGGGGAAACACTGATCCATTTAACTCTGTTCGCAAACCATTAATCTTGAAATCACGTAACTTTATCGAACGGCCGATAAGATGATCTAATATCCTTTGCGCTCCCGGATAATGTGAAGCAGCACGTTGAACTTGCAGATTACCAATCACTTCCTCAAGGGTATTTTGCAGCATACAAGTATATGTTATTGGATCATTCGTGTGCGGAACAGTTGCGACAGCAAGCTTATTGAAGACAACGCGTGATTCAATATCGAAGATGATATTCTCGATAAAACCATCCGCATCATATGTAGCAAAGAAAGCCATCAATGAATCAAGATCTACTTCGATTGGCTTTGCCACGCCACCCTTAACACGCTTATTTGAAGAAGTAAGATGGTCCGCGATGACTCTAGTGACCTTATGGACATCACTGGCGGTAGAAAGATCCCGGAAATACGCTGCATGAACAAGGTCAGCGATGTCTGTTGCTTGCTGACCCATCAAATCAAGTCCATAACGTCCTTCAAGAAACTCGGCAAGTTTGCCTTCAAGCCCGCGCTGTATGATCTCTGAACGACTTAAGTACTCTGCATTAAAGCTCAATCCAAGCTTTTTGATCACCGCATCCGCCTTCCCAGGACTCATCAATGCGATAAGGCTTCTAAGATCAAAGCGGCCATCAGAAGTTCTGCAAGTCTGAAGAAGTTGACTAAACTTATCAGCGTACATTTCCGCAAAGAAAGGAAGATATTCATCCGGAAGTTGACGAGACCTCTTGTTATAGAAGACCCACCTCAGGAATTCGCCACGAGCCTGAGTATGCTCTAAACTATCTGGATTTCGGTCTAATACGAAATCAGCAATCCAATCTGCATCATTCAAAAGGAGATTTGTATTGAACATTGAGCTCTACCACGCATTACACCCAAAAGATTACTAATTACGTCGGTATTTGTAAAAAGAGGTAGTTTTCTATTTATAAATGTTTCTATTATTTACTACTAAAAAGTAGTTTTACATGATCAAATACCATAATAGATATAACGTCTAGAGAGAGGCAGGGCCGCTTGGAAAGCCAAAGCATTCAGGGGCGGAAGTCGGGCTGGACGCTTGAGCGAAGAATTCTTTATTTTTATTCATCATATTTACGTTATACTGATAAAAAACCGAAAGATGTATAAATACCACCTTACAAGTATAATCATACCTGCTTTGAGGTATTGTATGCTAACACCAAAAAGAATCAAAATATTAGGGATATTTCTAAAGAATACTTTTAAGGAGTATACTTTCAGAGAATTAAAGACTTATTCCAAAGAAAAGTCAAACTCTGTACTCCAAAAGGCAATAAAGACTTTCCTTGAAGAAAATCTGATCATTGAGAGAAAGATAGGGACATCAAAATTATATACCCTTAATCATAAGAATGAAGAAATATATTCCTATCTAGAGATATTTGGGAATGAAACCATAAATAAACTACTAAAAGATTCAATTTCAATACTCAAACAAGAGATAGACAGATATACTCAGTTTTATTCTATTGTACTGTTTGGTTCATATGCAGATAGTACTAATAAGAAAGATTCGGATGTTGATGTCGCAGTCATCATTCCAGACAAGACTCAGCAAAAGAACGCTGAGATAGCGATAAGATCCGCAGAGCTTAAATCACTGACAAAGATGGATATCCATACGATAATCTCTGATGAATTCATAGAAATGCTAAGAGTGAATTATGAGAATTTGGGGAAGGAGATAGCGAGGAAAAACCTTCCGCTGTATAATTCAGCGATATTCTTTAAAATACTGCAAAGAGGTGTCCAGAATGGTTTCAAGATTATATCTTGAGAGATCCCAGAACGAGTTTGAGCTCGCAAAGATCATCATGCAGATAACTGGGGACGAAAAGATGTAGAAAGAGACCTTTAGTGTAGATAATCCATTGACATTCTACAGCGCAGTCATCTCTCACGCTTATTATTGCATCTTCTACAGCGCGAAAGCGTACTTGCTTAAGAAAGGGATAAAGATAAACGCTCCTGAAGAGCATAGAAAGACTTATGAAGCTTTTAAAGAATTAACTGATAAAGGAGAGCTTGATGTTGAATTGCTAAAGTTTTATGAAAAGATGTTGGTCAAAGCTGACACGTTGCTTGGCATATTCAGGATTGAAAAAAAAAACGAGGAGATTTCACTTATCAGAAACTAGCCCAGGCAAACAAAGAGCCTGCTAAGGAAAGCCTTGAGCACGCAAAGGAGTTTTTTAGGCATGTTTATAATCTTTGTGAATAGAAGAATAAATAGCGAAATCTCTTGCTCTATCACTTATCCACCCCCGCTATCTTTATAAACCAGCAACCGTTCCTTTCTCCTCATGCACAACCAGATATACGCCCTCCTCAGCAACAAGGATGACATAACCTGGCAGTCTCTTCTTTACGATCTTGTCCGCAGCGAGAACATGGATCCCTGGGATATAGACATCTCTCTTCTGACAAAAAAATACGTCGAGACTGTCAAGAAGCTGAAAGAGCTTGATTACTCGATCTCTGGCAAGATGGTGCTCGCGGCAGCGATACTTCTCAGGATCAAGAGCAAACGCCTTCTCGAAGAGGACATGGAAAGGTTTGACCAGATACTTTCAGGAGAGGATGAGGAATCCCTTTATGACCAGGAACAAGTGCTTCAGGGAGAGCGGATCAAGCGCCCTGAAGGGTTCAAGCTCATACCAAAGACTCCTCAGCCAAGAAGGAGAAAAGTCTCGATATACGAACTTATGGACGCGCTGCAGCAGGCTCTTGAGGTCAACAAGCGGAGGATAAACCGATTATCCCGTCCAGTGCCTGAGATGCAGGTTCCTGAGAAGAAAGTGGACATCTCTGAACTGATGAGGGGGACTTACACAAAGATAATGGGTTTCTTCACTACGACAAACACTCCGACAGTCACTTTCTCACAGCTAGTGCCTGAAGGAGCTTCAAAGAATGACAAGATATACACACTCATACCTTTACTGTACCTCGCGAACCTGCGAAAGATAGACCTTGAGCAGGAAGAGCTGTTCGGGGAGATAAACATAGTCCTGAACAGCGCTAGAGAAATCAACCGCGAGCTGCAGGAAGAGCTCAAGGATCTATAGACGATGTCCTGAATCTTTGAATGAAAGCTTTTTTTGCAGTTGCGCAATAACCAGTTACCCTGCAACTAGGAACCTAGCATACTGAAGCGACTGCAAAAAAAGAATGATTCAGGACAGAGCCCAGTTAAGATACAGACTCAAAGAGGAAAACATATGCCTTTCGCAGTGACCCATGTCCTTCTCACAATAATCCTCCTGGATCTTTACAGAGATTACTTCTCAAAGCACAAGAGATACTTCACAATCCACACATTGTTCATAGCTGGAGTGGCGGGCCTGCTTCCAGACATAGACATAGTGCTTGATTGGTTCATAGACGCTGTAAAAGCGCCAGTGATCTTCCTGCACGGCTACATCACGCACACGATCATATTCGGGCTTATCTTCCTCATCCCAGCGTTCATATTCTGGAAAAGAGGCTATCATAAGAGAGCGATGTATTTCTTCGTGATATGCTACGGAGTGCTGTTCCACATCCTGCTTGATGTCGTGATCGGCGGAGGGGCGAAGGATGGCGCGATGCTGCTATGGCCTCTGAGCGTTGAGATGTTCAAGGTGCATGCATTGATCCGGCTGCAGATCCCTAACCTTATGATATCGATAGACGCCATCATCCTCCTGCTGTGGCTCTACCATGAGGAGAGGAAGCATAAGATCAGTGATTTCATCTGATAAGCAACCTAATTGATTCTTAATGAGAAAACTGCTTTTTCGGACGGCTTCGCGTCGCTGTCCGAAATCGCCCTTTTTTGTCGTCTTTACTGCGTTTGTCAACAGCTTTCTGCAAAAGTATGATACGACGACAAAAAAGTCTTCATTTATAGATTTCGGACAGCTCCGCACCCCCAAAACTATTTAAATGCCTTGGATTATCTCCGTCGTATGCGCATCCTATCATTAGACCTGCACAGCAACCCTAATGTAGGGCTTTACGGCTTCGCCACTGACCACTACTGCCTTTTAGGAAGAGATGTCCCTGGCAAGGCTGTCAAGAAGATAGCTGAAGTGCTGAAAGTGCCTGTCCATATAATGACTATCAGCAACAGCAGCATGATCGGCGCTTTTGTGGCTGGAAACAGCAAGATGCTGCTCGTTCCCAGCATAACGACAAAGGAAGAGCAGAAAGAGCTGGCAAAACTGGGGATACAGCTCAAAGTGATTGAGACAAAGCTCACAGCTCTTGGCAATAACCTGCTCTGCAATGACAATGGCTGCCTCGCTAATCCTGAATTCTCCGCTTTTGTCAAGAAAAGGATAAGGCAGGCGCTTGATGTCAAGGTAGTGCCGCACATGCTGGCAGGAGTCGAGGCTGTGGGGGCGTGCGGAATCATCGCGAACGGAAGATGCCTGCTCCATAGGGACGCGAGCGATGAAGAGCTTGAGATGGTCTCAGAGCTGCTGAAAGCCGAGACTCAGAGAGGGACTGTCAACAGAGGCAGCCCTTATGTGAAATCAGGAATACTGTGCAACAGCAACGGGATGATAATCAGCGCCTATTCAGGCGGACCTGAAGCCTCTAACGCTTATGAAGCGCTGGGATTCCTTGAACAAGAACGGGAAGAGATTGAGAGCAACAAGAACATATAGACGAAATATATAGCATATACTTATCATCAGTCAAGATTTAAATATTTTATCAGATATAGAGAATATCACCATGGCACACACGCACTGCGATGACAAAGAATGCAAGCATGACGCTCAACCCTCGGGCAAGGAAGACCTGCAGAGGAAGATGATGGAATTCCAGATGCTGCGCAAACAGGTGGCGCAGGCGCAGAACACATTGCAGGCCATAGACGGACAGGTCGGAGAGCTTGAGAAGAATTCTGAAAGCATAAGCGCTATCAGAGAAGTGAAGCAGGGGACAGAGATAATGGCTTCAATAGTGCCCGGAGTAATGGTCCCTGCGACAATAGGAGAAACTTCCTCGCTGCTGCTCACTACAGGCGCTGGGACAGTAGTCAAGAAAAGCGTGCAGGAGACAATAGGGATAATAGCTGAACAGATCAAAGAGCTTGGCGCTTACAGGGAAGTCCTGTCGCAGCAGCTTGACGGCCTTATGGAGCAGGCGCAGATGCTTGAACACGAGATTGAGAGGCTGAGAAATAATGTTCAAATTCCTAAAAGATAAGCTGAAGAATGCCCTGAGCAAGTTCTCCAGGGACGTTGACGAGAAAGCGGAGACTTCTGAAGAAGAGATTGAGGTGAAGAAGCCTGCCAAGGCTGTGAAGAAACCTGTCGAGAAAGAAGGCAAGAAGCCTTCGAAGCAGGACAAACGAGAGGGGACTAAGAAAAAAGAGAGAGTCAAGAAAGAAGAGAAGATTGAGGAAGAAGAGCCAGAGCAGAAAGAAGGGAAGAAAACAAACAAAAGCTCAAAGAAAGAGCGCGTAAAGGACACTTCTAAGGAGAGAACAAAATATCACGAAGAGACGGAAGAAGAGAACAAGCCAGAGAAAAAAGGATTCTTCGGAAGGCTGAAAGAGAAGCTGATGGGGAAAGAGGCTCCTGAAAGCGAAGGAGAGGCTGAGGAAGATAATGGGACAGAAGAGAATATTGAAGAGGAAAAGAGTGAGAAAGAAAAGATTGAGGAAGAAGTGCCTGAAACAGAAGAGAGCGAGGAAGAATCTGAAGATGAGACTGAGAAAGAGAGTGAAGCTGAAGAAAAAGAGGGAGAGGAGAACGAAGAAGAACCTGAAGAAGAGAGTGAGGAAGAAGAGCCGGAGAAGAAAGGTTTCTTCCAGAGATTCAAGGAGATAATAACGACCAAAACCATTTCTGACAGCCAGTTCGAAGAGCTTTTCTGGGAACTGGAAGTCGTGCTGCTTGAGAACAATGTCGCTGTCGAAGTGATAAGCAAGATCAAAGAGGATCTCAGGAAAGAGATGGTCAATATCCGACTGCAGAGAGGGAAGATCGAGGAAACTGTCGCGCTCTCACTGAAGAACAGCATCTCATCGCTGTTCGATGTCCCGAAAGTTGACATAATCAGGAGCTCAGACAGGAAAAAACCTTTCATAATCGTCTTCATAGGCATCAATGGGAGCGGAAAGACGACAAGCATAGCGAAAGTCGCGCATTACCTGCTCAAGAACAAGAAAAGCTGTGTCATGGCTGCGGGAGACACTTTCAGGGCGGCAGCGATACAGCAGCTTGAAGAGCATGGCAACCGCTTAGGGGTCAAAGTGATAAAGCATGATTACGGCTCTGATCCTGCGGCTGTAGCGTTCGACGCGATAAAATACGCGGAAGCGCACAATATCAGCGCAGTGCTTGTCGACACTGCGGGCAGGCAGCACAGCAACACCAATCTCATGGATGAGATGAAGAAGATCATACGCGTAGCGAAGCCTGACCTGAAGATATTTGTCGGAGAGAGCATAACAGGCAATGACTGTATTGAGCAGGCGAAAGAATTCGACAATGCTGTTGAGATAGACGGGATAATACTCACGAAAGCTGATGTCGATGAGAAAGGAGGGGCCGCTGTCTCTGTCAGCTATGTCA
>DATDYN010000060.1:0-13309 GCA_035289005.1 Candidatus Nanoarchaeia archaeon | reverse complement strand
GAGAAAATGAAGTGAAAAATAAAGTCGTGCGTCAAATTGAATATCACTGTGTTGCAGTAAGAACATTCTTTATAACCTTTTGATCGATATTTCTTTTAATGAATTCATTCTTAACCTTCGCCACTCCCGCAGATATTCCGTATAATCCTTCTTCTTCCGCGATCATTCCGGCAATGACGAATATCTTCCGGCAACTCCGGAGAGTCTCCGTATTCTGCCGCAAAACATTCATGAATCCTTACGGCCTATTAGATATAGTAAGCGCAATGCGGCATTCCATAATTGTTCGGGACTGCCGCGGAAGCATATCCAAAGGGTGAGGTGGAGAGCATGGAGAATGATATCGCCGATAAGGTCTCAGAAGGCATACAGACCGAGGATCTCTCTGGCAAGAATCATCATTCTTCTTATGCTCGGATTGGGAGATCGGCAAGAAGGGCAGCAAGAACATTAACGCTTGGAGGTATCTGCGGCGCGGTATATCTCTCCTGCGCAGGAAGAAGCCTTCCTGGCGGCAAGTATTCTGTCGGCAATAATAACACTCTGGACATTGAATCAATGCGTCTTGAAGGAAAAGACTCAAATCGGATTGTTCCTGATTCTAAAGGGATGCCTTACTTTGTCTCATTCAAGGAAGGCGGCAGAGGGTCTGTTGACAAGATAGAAGCCATAGTGCTCACATTCAAAGAAGAAGGGAAGATTGGTGACTACATCCTCTGTTTTTCTGATAGAGACAATAAACCTTACTGCGCGGAATTAGGGTCATTATTGCATCCTGAGAACAACAAGGGAAGATCTGAAGTTGAGCCGCAAGCAAAATAAGAATCTGGCTGGAGATGAAATCTATGGTAGATGCGCAAGACAAGTCTTTAACCACTATAATCATTGAATGTAAAACCCCAACCACTTATATCAATAGTAGAACTAAGCAGCCGTTTCCTCCAGCAAATGTTATAGTGACCAATAAATGGGAAGGCAGTCATTTACAAAAACGTGTTCAGTGCCCTTATTATTATGACAATTGGATTGGAACTTCATCATGCAATCTTAATGGAGGTAAATGTGGATATGCCTTGGGTTAAGAGTTTTAATCTGTCTTGAGAATAATCATTCGGTTAATCAACACTGAGAATTTGCGGGGCGAGAATATGTCATTTGATGACGCATTTGATGAAATTAAGACATTAAATCCAATTAAAAGACCGAAGACCAAGGCATTGACTGATCTTGTCGGCAATTTTGCGTTATCTGGACTGTTTGCAGGTATTGACAAAGTTCTTCATGGGGAAGTTATCCGTTACGGCATTGATCTCTCAGCTGGAGCGGGATTGTATGCTGGGGCGATGAGCAATCCTTTGAAAGGCATTTATGGCCTTGGGTTTTCTTTAGTCGCTGATTATTTCAGGATTGTCGCTATTGAGAATGGGAAGTTGCCTGAAATGACAAGCCACCAGGCGATACAGTATGGTTTCAATGAACTGATCGCGTTCGGATGCACGTTCATTGTCGGCAAGGTTGTCACTGATGTATACATGCAATGGCGCTATAAGCCTTCAAGCACTATGGTCGAAAGACTGATAGACAAGATAAAACCTTTGAAAAGATGATAGTAGCGCATCAAATGAAACGATAGAAGCAATTGTCAATGAGTTGAGATTTATGCCAAAAACAAACAATGCGGAAGAGACTCAGTCTTTTCTTGAAAGGATGAGAGTGAAAGGCCTGTTAGGTGCAAGCTCTGCACCCATAAATCTCTCTGCGGGAAGTGAGAATCTTTGCGCAAGAAGCGCAAGTGACACGCCAAAAGAGCGCTTAAGCCTCACTGAGCGTATTGAGAATCTCAAGAGAAAGCCTGATCAGCGCAATATCGGGATAGTATTCTTAGGAGATACGACTGGGAGCATGATAGATTATCTCAACAAGCAGTACGAATTCATGAAGGATACGATCCAGCGTGTAAATTCAAGAAATCCTTGCACAAGTTACGGATTTGTGTTCTATCAGACTCATGACCCTGTCAATTCAACGTATGTCACTCAGACTGATAATCTCCTTCATAGCGGCTCTGAAAGGATCATGGCAGCATTGACCCGCCTGCGCGAGATCTCTTTAGTGCCTGGAGGTTCCAGCGATGGCCATGCGGCAGTTGAATGCGCGATATATGACGCTGAACGCATGCTCTCCCGCAAGGAAGACCTGCGGAAGAGGATCATCATCAATATCGGGGATATGCCTCCTTTAGGGGCAGAAGCGAATGGATATGGCAACTATTTCTGCAAGCATGATTGTGATCGGGGGATTGATTACGGAAAACAGATTGAAGGCCTGAGGCAGAAAGGCATTCCTGTCTATAACGCTTTGTGCAAGACTGGCGCTGAATTCTTCACATTATCGACGTATGAACTTATCAGCAAAAAGACTGGCGGAGTCACTTTCATGATAGAGGACGCAGGAGAAGCCATGAAGCATCTCACTGAGATCATCGTCGCGCATGCGACAAATGACATGAACAGGGTTGAGAGAGATATCATCCGTGAGTATGATGTGCGGAATAAGGAAGAGCTTCCTTCACAGATCAAGCAACTCTTGCTCAGCGCAGGCCAGAGATAATCTCTCTCTGCGAGAAAGAATATGATCAAAATTGAAGATGATATGTTCAGAGCGATCATGGACTGGAAATAAGAACGGAGAATGATGACATGGATGCTGATACGAATCCTTTCGTAGGCATTGGCATCCCAAAGAATGATCTTTCAGCGATCCTCAGAGCTAAAGGGCCAGACAATTTCCGTACAGTGTTGAAAGACTATTGCAGGAAGCTGTCATTGGTCGTGCATCCTGACTATTCAGGGATTGATTCAGAATATCAGCGGAGATTGAACTCTCTATTGGAATTTCTTAGCAGTAAGGAGTATATGCCAAAAGTGCAAGAATTCATCCAGAATCTGGCGTCGGACTCCGCATATCAACAGGATGATCAGACTGCGGCCGCTTACCAGAAGCAGATTAATGAGCTCAATGAGAGATATGCGCAAGCCAGGCAGCAGATAAAATCTATTGAACGCAAGAAAGATGATGTGATAGGCAGCGCCAAAGAATTTGAAAAGAGATATGAGGCGGCGCAATCAAAGCATCAGTGCATTGATGATCAGATAGGGTATATCGATAAATTCGTGAACGGGCTTGAATTGAATCATGGCGTTATCATTGAGAATAATAAGACTAGGATCGATAAGAATGAATATGAGCGCTATGCGAGCGATGAGAGGATAAGGATATCTGGCAGGAGAGCTTTTCTTGATGACAAGATCGAAAATTTTGAGATCTTCAGATCAAACAAAGTCGGATATGCTATTTTGATAGTCGGAGGGATAGTCTTTGGTGTTTTTGGGCGTCAGGTTCATGTATACCCCGAATCTGTCGGAATTTTCTTTAGAGATATTGTATATTGCATTGACAAAGTCTTCAGCAGATAAACATAATGAACAATTGATCATGATATAGATTGGTGAAGCGGAATATGTCTCATTAAAGACTGAGGGATGAATGGACAATAATATCTTGAAAGGGATAGGGATTCCAAAGAAAGATCTTCAAGCCTTGCTTGAGTCCAAAGGCCATGAGAATGTGAGAGAATTCCTTTTGAGATACCATCAGCAGGCAAGCGAAGTCCTGCGTCCTGATAGGCTTGGCTTACAGACCGGGCTGCAGCAGAGCCTTAACAGCATGTTATATTCTCTTTACACCACTAAGTGCGCGCAGCTGAGGGATTATATCAATGAGCTTGAAGAGGAAGCAGATGCCTGTCATGTCAAATCACGTCAGCGTATTGAGGCGCTCACTGAACAGGTCAGAGAAGTGACTGAGGAAGCGAAAAGAAATGAGGATGAGCTTGAAGAGATAGTTATCGCGACTGAGAATCTTAAGCAAGGGACGATAGATCTTGAATCAAGCTGCCAGGCGCTTGAGGATAAATATGAATTCAAGAAACAGCAGTATCCTCATGAAAAACAACGGATTAAAGATATCTCTTCTTCTCTCTTGAGCGAAGAAAGAAGATTAAAAGCTCTTGAGAGGGAATGGTTGGGCAAGCGCGTACTTAAACCTTTAGTGTATTCAGGATATGTCTCTCTTTTCGCGGCATCGTCGGTTGGGGGCGCAGTCTCTCATTACATCGCCGTAACTTATCAAAAGCAGATAATCGATACCCTCGAGGTAGTTGCAATAGGAATCATGCTATGCGTTATAAGATTATTCACTTCTGATTCTGCTGCTAAGAAATAATGAGGCAAGCGTTTCTTTTCGCGTATCATTTTCTTATCGGCTGAGAATTATTGAGTATCATTCAAAAGTGGTAAAGATAGTAACATTTATAAATCTCTGAGCAGTCTTCTCGAGTGAATAGGGGGCGATGGCTGATGAATCTACACATCGCTATCAATCTATCGGATCACAATGGCAAAGAACGGTATAAAGAAGATAACTGCTGATAAACTGCCTGCTGGCGCTGGTAAGAATCCTGCTGTTCCAGCAGGAATAAAGGCTAACGAGAAGCCTCTTGAAGAGATTGTTATTGATTTAGAAGAAGAACAAAGCATTTTTGCTGATCCTGCAAGCCCTGAGCAGGTTGAAAAGAAGCTTTGTGAGACTATTGTCGAGAAATATCTCTCTATATGGGATAAAGCAGTCCAGGAGAAAAAACTAGATATAATCCTCAAATCATTCAATTCAGAAACTCCTATAGAAGCGGAAGCGGGCATAGTCGCTGATCTTTCAGTGTTCAAAGGAGACGATCAGAATGATTCAATGCATCAATATTGCGGATTGCTGGCTCAGCTGAGTGATGAATACTCTGACAAGAGCTATCTAAGAGTCTTGGGAAGGATTAATGAGATATTGTATTCTGACAAGGAAAGAAGTTTTTTCTCTGAATTGCTACAATATAAGAATAATGAGCGCGATGTTAAAGTCAATGAATATATCGGATATTTGCGTGGCAGGCTCACGGAGAGTGAAAGTGTCGAAGCGGTCAACATAAATATTGGAGCGGTTGAGAAACCAATAAAAAAGATTGAGAAGCCTAAAACTCGCGCTAAATCAACGACTGAAAATGCTAAGTCCTCTGAGGGGCAAGCAAATGAGAAAGATATGCCCGATACAGTCTTAGATGCAGGCATGATTCTCAATCTTGAAGAAGAGCCCTCTCAGAATCCTGAAGCAAGCAAACCCTCTGAATCTTATGTTTCCAGTCCTGAATCAGAGCAGTCGCGCGCGAACAAAGTATCAAGCCCCGCTGTCTCAGATGAGAACAATGGCGCTTCTTCTTTGCCGGCGCAGAATCCTAAATCTTCAAGTGAGGGTATTCTTGTGGCCAGTACCGATCCCGCGAATATGCTGCCTGATCTTTCTGACGCTCAGCCTGGCAATGCTGTCGAGCCAGCGCAATCAGGTGCGGCAGAGAAGAGCGTGAGATTTAAGAGCAACTTCTCGCGCAAAGTAAGAAGTTCTTTCTTGAATTCAGCAATGATCGCTTTCGGGATTGCTAGCGCCTGTCTTCTTTATCCAAGCAACTGCAACGATACTTATTTCAATCCGCAGGTTGTTGCAGCTGAGAAAGCAGATAACGGCAAGAATCCAGTCTCGGAAAATCCGGAAGCAATCGCTCTAGAAAATATGATCAATGAAACTCCTATTGAGAAGAATGGCAGCAAAGAGACAGAGAAACTGACATATACTGTCCAGAAGAAAGATACCTTATGGGGCATCGCCAAGACAGAACTGGCGGAGTCAGGAGTGAATCCTACCAATAATGAGATCTACAGGAAAGCAGATGAGATCGCAGTCCTGAATGGCAAAGGAAAGCAGGCAGAATATCCTCCTGCGAAGGCAGCTGATGGCAAGCCGCGGTATTGCAAGCCCTGGAATGAGAAGAGTCCGCATTGCCTGCGCCCAGGACAGGAAATAATTGTTGAGAATATTGAACAGCCTAGGATAGATGATCGGATTCTGAAGAAAGGGGATATGGAGAAAGACGAGATTAAGAAAGAGGATATAGAAAAAGATGATAAGAAGCAAGATGATATAAAGAAAGGCGAATATGATTCTGGAATCAAGAATGTCTATGCTCAGAATGCCCCTCAGCCCTTGAATGGTTCGCTTGACGCTGCACTCTCTGAAGCGAAATCAGGAACAGAAGGGGCAGGAACAGAAAGCAAAGCGGGCGTTCCAAATCAATACAGCGTTAAGAAATCAGAAAGCATTGATTACAAGACTGAAGCGATGCCTGAGCTGAAACCAGCAAGCGGCAAGAATGAGCCAGCAACTGAGATCTATCATCCTGAACCTGCTTTGAAGAATGAGAATTATTCTAGCGCTGCCAAACACACTGAAAAACCTGCAGAGAGCGTCTCTGAACAGGATTACCATAGCTTGATGCAAGGCAAAGAAAGGTATGATCCTGTAAAGCATGATGCTTACAAGAATGCCTCTGATATTTCCGCAAACCCTTCTGCAGGAGCAGATGAAAGCTCAGCAAAAGAAGGGATAGACTCGAAAGTCGCTTCAAGAGAGCATCATGTCATAAAAGATAGTTCTGAGATCAAGAATGAAGAATCAGAAGCAAGTGTCGCTGAGGAAATGGAAGACGTCTCCAATCTAGAGAAGAAGATCGCAGCTACTCCTTCAGCAGCAGCTTCAGGTTATTATGCCGCTGCCGACAATGGGTATTCAAGATTCTTTAAGACAGTTATGGCCGGGCTTGTGCTTGCTGCTATTCTGTTATAATCATAGTCATATAACCTTATTTCATCAGTCTTCTCACCCTAAACCCCCAACAACCAACCCATCCCTTCATAAGGACAAACCAGGCCTTCCTTCGCTGGAATTCATCGCCAGCAATTCCGCAACCTTTATATAAGCATTCCCCATTTCTCCAGCCCAGCACGGTCAACTCTTGAGGTGATCAGTATGGCAGGGCAGACTTTTATCGCTGATTTGAGCTTGTGGGATGAGAAGCGCAGACTTTCTATATTTGGGTATATCAATGATGTGAGAAAGGAGCGTAGAACTCTTAAAGATATCAGGGCTGACGAGAGAACCTATGTCAAAATCCTTAAAGATATTGAGCATCACAGAGTTAATGCCGAATCAAAAGAATTCAAGAGTTTTGTCTCAAAGGTCAAAAAGACAAATTCTGACTTTAACACGCTTCTTCAGGATTTATTCAAGTTGTACGCGCATTCTCTGGCGATGCAGGTTGCGCTTAAGCATGTGCTTAAAGAGGCTGGCATAAAGCATGATATTCCTGAAAATCTTGAGAAGGAACAGATTTCCGCACTCAATGATACTCTCGCTGAAGGGGCTGGAAATATCGATACTATGCGTCTTGCAGCTACAAAGTTATCCGGCATGAGATGAGCGGTGTTTAGGCGGTATTCGGTTAAAAGAGGTGAATTCAGTGTTCCACTGGAAAGATGGCGTTAGCTTCTTTATAGGCTTTTTCCTCACAGTCATGGGCCTGCTGCCTTTGCTGAGCAAGTTAGGCATAGGCCCTTCATGGTTTGCGATCCCTTCCGCAGGGCTTTCCATCTTTGCCTATGTAGTCGCCGCAGCAGGAATGTATCTTCTTGTCAATTCTATCATTGAGATCACGAACAGCAACGCGATCGGCTGGTTCTCTTTCTTCGCCGCTGCGATATTCTTCCTGATCGGGCTCATGCAGGTATTGTTCAAGTTCGGAGTAGGATACAGCTGGTTCGGCCTTTCCTGGATAAGCCCTGCAGTGTATTTCGTGATATTCATCATCGAGGGAGTGCTGCTCATGATAGCGTGCTTCGCGATGGAACTTTAGAGGCGGCGGAGGGTTATGATGAAGCTTGACTTATGGAAGAAGCCTAAGAGCCCGATAATAATCCAGGGATTCCCAGGATTCGGGCTTATTGGGACAATAACGACAGAATACCTCATCGAGCAGCTCAAGGCAGAGCTTATCGGCACAGTGCGCTGCGACGACATCCCTGCCATGATCGCCATCCACGGCGGCAAAGTCGTGCAGCCTATAGGATTGTTCTATGACAGCAAGACTAATATCCTGATCGTGCACATAATCACAAGCATCCAAGGCTTGGAATGGGAGCTCGCGAACATGATAATGGATCTCGCGAAGAAATTAAGCACTGACAAGATATTGAGCCTTGAAGGAGTCGCCTCTCCGAACAGTGTCGGCGAGCCCAAATGCTTCTATTACACCACTAACCTGAAGATGAAAGAGGTGTTCAAGAAGAACAGCGTGCAGGAACTCACTGAAGGGATAATCTTAGGAGTCACAGGAGCGCTGCTTGTCAACGCAGACGGAATGCCTGTCTCGTGCATCTTTGCCGAAACGCATTCTACAATGCCTGACTCGAAAGCCGCGGCGAGCATAATAACCATCCTTGACAAGGTGCTGAATCTCAAGATCGATCCTGAGCCCCTGATGCAGCAGGCGCAGAAATTCGAGAGCAAGCTGCGCGGGCTGCTTGAGAAGAGCAAGGAAGTCGCGGACATCCAGGAGAAGAAGCGCCTGAATTATGTCGGTTGATCCTTACACCAGTCTTTGTTTTAATCTTGTTCAATAAAGAAAGAGGGAGCTATGCATCTGTTTGACCTTTCAGGGAAAGTGGTTATAGTCACAGGCGCGAGCCGAGGATTAGGCAAAGCGATGGCGATAGGCCTTGCTTCCGCAGGCGCTGATGTTGTTGTCACAGACGTTCTTGATGTCCGCGATACGGTTCAGCACATCGTCCATAAAGGAAGGAAATCTCTAGGATTGAAGATCGATGTCACGAAAGAAAGGCACGTCCGCGGCATGGTCAAGGATGTCCTCAAGAAGTTCGGCAGGATAGACATACTCATCAATAACGCGGGCATCTACCGTCCAGGGCTTGTCGAGTCTTTGGAAGAGAGCGATTGGGATAAGATTCTCTCGATAAACCTTAAAGGGCAGTTCTTGTGCGCAAAGGCAGTCGGTAAGCAGATGATCGCTCAAAAGTCAGGCAAGATAATCAATGTCGCGAGCGTAGCGGGGATAATGGCTTTCGGCCAATCTGCGGCTTACAACGCGAGCAAGGGCGGAGTCATCATGCTGACAAAGACTTTGGCTGTCGATTGGGCAAAGCATAACATCAATGTCAATGCCATCTGTCCTGGCGCGTTCGAGACTCCTATGACCGCTCCTATGATGGGATCTGAGAGCTTCCAGCAGATGATCAAGAACCGAGTGCCATTGCAGAGGGTGGGCAAGCCTGAAGACATTGTAGGGACTGCGATATACCTCGCTTCACACGCTTCTGACTATATGACTGGCAATCTCATGGTTGTCGACGGCGGATGGGTCGCGGGGCTTTAAGTAAGCAGTATTTTACCTTTTTCTGTCATCTTCTCCTTAGAGGAGTGAGAACTCTCACATGAATAAACCATAACCTTTATATATAAGTTATCATTATCGAGTGGTATCACCATTAAGGGTTTATGGAGGCACAATGGCATTATTCGGGATCTCAGTGCAAGTCAGGAAAGCGTTCGACAAGGTAGGCCAGGACATGGCGGAATTGAAGAGCAGCATGACCAGCTGGATAATCCATCTGAATTCTAGCCAGTCAGAGATGAAGAAGCAATTGCTTGTCCTCGACCGCAGGGTGCGGGAGCTAGAGATGGAGAAAGTCAGAGAGATGATGAAGTGAGTCGATGACTTCATCAAGCTATCACCCATCAATGTATCATAGATTCTATGTAGATCTCTCTGATACTAGCGTTCTTCATGTGACGACTAATGGTCTTGAATTGAATGATCAATCAATGATGGATATAGGGCATTCTAAATATCTCTCCTGGTTAGAGCGACTGCTGGAAAAAGGCGCTGTCCCTATTGAGAAAGTGATTTATCCTTTGCCTATCGATAAGATACAAAAAATGTTAGTTTCTGAATCTACAAAAGAATACTTAGATTGTTCGTTAGGGCCGATAAAACCAGGACAATTACTTAAATTGAGAGTGGTATACTTCAATCCTACATATCCTAAAGATATATCTCAACCTAAATTGATATTATTTCATGATTTTCCAAATATGCAAGAGACAGATAGTCTGCTTCGCCCCTACATTTCAGATCTTCAAGGGTCAGAGTGTGTTGGAAGGATACTTGCGCAAGCCTTCGAGTTCAAGGAAGTCAGACTAACACCTTATCCTTTTCAAGAGCAAGTGGTAGATAAATCTGTTCATGAAGCCATAGATCAATTAAACGCGAGCGCTCCAAGATGGACAATAGGGGATATACTCAGAACCCTTCCTAAAAATGCGTCAGGGAGAGGATGAAATGATTTCTTCAGATTATCAATTACAGCGCAATGTTTCTGAGCGTCATTCTAAAGAGTCTGATACTCTCGAGAAGCTCATCCCTATGCTCTTTTTAGGCGTCGGCTCTTTTGCGACAGGCTTTTCCGCAAACGTCCTGAAGAAGGATCTTGCGCCGGTCTATCAGCAGTATATTTCTGAGAGATCGCTGTATGATAAGCATAAAAATGATATACTGATTGAGGTAGCGGATTGCTCTACATTCATGATGATGGCTAAGAGCTCTTCTGAAAACTGCAGCGTCGGGCAGAGCGGAGATTGCCAGAAGGTCTCAAGAGTGAGATGCGGAGGAACATTATATTATCCGGATGAGAATATCACTTCTCAGGTGAATATCCTTAATTCTCTTGTGGATATCAATTACGGAATGAGGAAAGAGGCGCTCATAGGAAAAGCGCTTGATGCCTGCGGTAAAGAGTCAGTAATCGCGTTTTCAGCAGGGATCATCATGGTTCTCGCGGGAGTTCTGATCAAGAGAAAGATAGCGAGAGCGTACAGAGCTATACAGAATCCTGAGAATGATGATTCAGCTAGGTGAAGAAGTTAGCCCATCATCCCTTTCATGCTTCCAATCTTTTTCATCATCTGATCCATCCCTTTGCCGCCCTTCATCATCTTCATCATTTTCTTGCCCTGGCGGTACTGCTTGATAAGGTCTTTGACATTTCCGGGATTAGTCCCTGAGCCTTTCGCTATGCGCTCAATCCTGCTGCCGCTTATCAGTTCAGGATCCTCAAGCTCTTTCTTCGTCATGGAATTCATTATGTGCTTCCATCTCTCAAGCTTCCCTTCCTGCACATTCAGCAGCTCTTTAGGAAGCTTCAATTGCCCCATCCCTGGGACCATCTCGAGAAGCTTGGAGAACGAGCCCATCTTCTTCATCGCCTGCATCTGTTCGTAAAGGTCTATGAGATTGAATTCTCCCTTGAGCAGTTTCTTTCCGAGATCCTGCGCCTCATCCTCAGTCATCGCGTCTTTGGCCTTCTCTAGCAGCGCTTCGATATCTCCAAGGCCGAGCAATCTGCCGACAAAATTTTTAGGCTTGAACTCCTCAAGATCTTCAGGCTTCTCTCCTACTCCTACAAACACTATCTTCGCGCCAGTGATCGCGCAAGCCGAGAGAGCTCCGCCCCCTTTTGCAGTCCCGTCAAGCTTTGTGATCACTACCCCAGTGATATTGACAGTGTCATGGAATGCCTGGGCCTGCTGCTGCGCGGCCTGCCCGATGTCAGCGGCCATGACAAGCAGTTTCTCGTCGGGAGAGAGCTTCTTGTCCACTTTCCTGAGCTCTTCGATAAGGTCTTCTGATAATGCATCCCTTCCAGCAGTGTCTACTATCAGGACATCATATTTCGGGAAATTCTTCTCGAACTCCTTGATTATCTTTAACGGATCCTTCTCTTTCTTGTTCACGAAAGACTGGACTCCTACGCTCTTGCAGACCTGCTCAAGCTGCTCGCTTGCTGCAGGCCTGTGGACGTCAAGCCCTAACGCCGCAATTTTGTAACCGCGTTTAGAGTAGAATTTAGAGATCTTGCCAATGCTTGTGGTCTTTCCTGCGCCGAAAAGGCCGACCATCATTAAAACGAACGGTTTTTTCTTAGGATCGATAGCTATCGCTTTCTGCTCTTCTCCCAGGAATTTGACAAGCTCGTCATAGACTATCTTGACAAGCCAGTCTTTCTTGCCGATGCTTCCCGGAGCTTCCTCTTTCAAGGCGCGTTCCTTGATCCTTTTAGAGAGCTCGAAAACTAATTTGACATTGACATCCGCCTGCAGCAGCGCTTTCTGGATGTCTTTGACAAGCTCATTGACCAGCTTCTCGTCAACAAACAACGCGTTTGTCACTTTCTGCAGCGTATCTCTCAATGATGAGCCCAGCTTTTCAAGAACCATGAGAAGGACACTGGCGACGGGATTTATAAATGTTTCTTGGGGCAACATCCCCAAAGACAAGAGGATTGATCTAAGGAAGAAATATAGACCTATATCTGCAGACACAACATAAATCGGGTTAAGTTCCCCTTCCCTCAGCCTGATTAGGCGTTCTCGTGATTGAAACTAACTGCGTTAGGTTCCTTTCTCACGAAATTTTGAGGGCTGGAACGAAGTGGAAGCGTCGCAATATTTCAGAGCTGGAAGGTCGACTGAGCGAAGCGAAGGAGAAGTAGCTTGGTTCGGCGTTGATGGTAAAGATAGAAACATTTATATATTAGTAAGTTATACCTTACTAATGTGATATATTATGGAATATGCTATCGCTAAAGTAAGCACAAAAGGACAGATTGTTATCCCTAGTTCCTTAAGAGATGACATCCATAGTGGAGATGAATTTTTAATGGTAAAGGACGAAGGAAGACTTGTTCTAAAGAGCATGAAGAGTCTCGCTATTAATCTTAAAGAAGATCTTGTTTTTGCAGAGAGGGTCGAGAAAGCCTGGCAAGAGCACGATAAGGGCAAATTTGAGACTAAATCAAAAGATGAGTTTCTTAAGGAGCTTCGTGCATGCTAAACATAAAGCATAAGAAGGAATTTCTAAAGATAATCAGCAAAATAAGAGATCCTATCCTTAAGGAAAAAATAATCAAACATGTTGAGAAAATTATCGAGAATCCGGATATAGGTAAGCCAATGAAATATAATAGAAAAGGAACTAGGGAAGTCTACATTTCTCCTTACAGATTAGCATATTCTTTCATTCCATCTGAGAATAGATTGATCTTCTTGGATATTTATCATAAAGATGAGCAATAAGAGCTCCACCCGAGTAATATTTTGTATAACGATGTTATGCGACCGAGCCTCGAATCCGACCTCGGCGAACGGTAGTGAGCCAGAGCGGAGGGTTCAGAGCTGCGAGGCGAGGAAACCGATAGGTTTCCGAAGAGTCAAACTTTCTCCATCAAGCGCAAGAAGATCT
>DATDYN010000059.1:0-57014 GCA_035289005.1 Candidatus Nanoarchaeia archaeon | reverse complement strand
AGCTCCAGTGTAAGCGTTCTCAGAAGGATTATCGAACTCCGCGTTTGAAGTGTAGCCCCTGTCCATAGAGCTGCTGTACGCGTATCTTTGCGGAGCATTGAACATCATTTTTGGTTCCCCTCAATTCTGGTATTTGAACCTCTTCTGGATCTGCTCTGAGAGCATCCCTGACTCTTTGATCTCATCGCCCATAGTGTGATGGTACATGTCTTTCTGTTTTCCTTCATTATCGAGCGATTTCTGCTGCTGATACAGAGAGGCGTTCTCCTCGCTCATGGTCTGGCTGCGCTGGTAGACTTTGCCTGCAGCCGAGTCTTCATTGAGACTGGTCTTGTACTGTGATTTGAATCTTGATTCATCTTCAATGCTCTTGTTCTTTGAGTCTGTCGCGACCATCTGCTCAAGAGGGGTTTCCTGCTCTTTCTTCACGGCCTCTTTGCTTTCTGCGCTCTCTTTCGCTGTCTCAACGAGCTGCGCTGGAGTCTTTGCCTGCGCGTTCAGCATCTCACGTTCTACTTGTTCAAGCAATGAGCGCGCTGTCGCGGCTTCCTCTTCTTTAGCTGCCGCTCTTTTAGCGTTCTTAGCCTTCTCTTCCTCTCTCGCCGCCGTTATTATCTTCTGCCGCGCTTCCTCAATCTCCTGCCTTGCGCGCTCTTCAATCTCTATGAGCTTGCTTTTCCTCCTGTCCAGTGAAAGGTTTTTGAGATCGTCAAGGTCTCCCATATCTCTGGGATATCTCCCTAATTCTTAAATTTTTACTTATAAATGTGCGAAAAGCCTGACAAATGAGGCAGGTTTAAAAGACGCGACTATACTCTGTCTTATCATCATATCAGTACACGAATCCGTGCGCTGCCTTCACTCTCTTGATCGCATTGAATATCGTCTTGTCAAGGAACTCTTTCGCTTTCTTCTCATCTTCATGATCTTCAAGAGCTTCTTTCTTTGAAGGTTTGCGCATCTCGTGACCGCAGTTATGGCAGAAGCGCTCTTCACGCTCGACTTCAGACTTGCATTCTTCGCATACCGCTTCTTCTTTATGCGGCTTTAGCGCTCCGAACAGCTCTCCGACCCCTTTTATCGGCGCAAGGAATGTCCCGAATATCGTTGATCTGCGCTCTTCATGCTTCTCTTTCTTCTTGAATTCAGCAAGATCCTTCTCTCCCGCTTCATAAAGATACTTCTCAAGGTCTTCTCCTAGCGCAGTGTACGCTGCCTGCACTGAAGAGTCGATTCCGGCGAGTATGTCGAATTCTTCGCGCTTCCTGAATCTCTTGTATTTGTGCATCTTCGCTTTAGTCCAGATATAGCTGCGCATAGTCATTATAGTCCTTCCTACATGGATCGGGCCTCGCTGATATCCTTCCTGCATGAACTTCAGTTCAGGCCTTGAGCGGTAATCGAAATGCAGGCTGAGGCAGGCGAAAGTGTTCTCTCCGTACTGCCTTCTCGCTATCACTTCTATCTCGACAAGCGAGCCTTCGAATGATGAGACAAGCTCCGCCGCGTCCATCTTCTCAGGGTCAAGAGTGAGTTTCTTTATGTTTCTGAGATAAGGTTTCACCCATGTGCTGTACATTCGGATAATCTCATAATGCTGCCTGAGATATCTCAGCGTGAATAGTTTCCTGTTGCTCATCTCCTGGAAAGTGCGCTCTTTCCATATCAGGAAGACGCTTAATTTGCGCATGAGTACTTCCTTGACCTTCTTATTGAACAATAATTTATCGATGTGTCTCTGCACATTATCTGATTTCATCGGTGGAGCGTCAAAGAAAAGGTCTGGCAGTGTCACGAATCCGAGCTCTCTCGACATCCCATAGACTGAGGCTGGATTCTTCGCTCCGCCCTCGACAAGGTCTATCCAGTAACCTTTAAGGCTGATCTCGGCAGGCTTGTCTCCGTCATTGCTCTTTTTGTAAAGGTCAAGGCGCTCATCGATTATCCTCAGCTCGCGCACAAGCTGGAATAATTCCTTGACCATCTTTCCGATAGTCGCAAGGAATTGGCTGACTTTATCCTGCTGCAGGCCAAGCCGTTGCTGCGCGGCTCCGAAGAATGAGCTCTGTTCTGAAGCCGCGAATATGTCTGTTATCTTGTCGAAATGGGTGTATCCTTCCTCTTCCCTGAGCTCATTGAGCACCCAGAAATATATACCTTCTATGGAATTATTCTCCGCCTCGTAAGACATGCGGAAGCGGGTATGCGGCTCAGGCCAGTTGGTCTTCAGGCTTTTATGGAGCACTTCTTCCGCTGTCTCCTCTTTGAAACCGAAGTCAGTGACTTTCGCTGCCATGAACCCTCTTTTTTCTTTTTCTGAAGCTTTGCTCAACAGTCTTTTATTGATCTTCTCTATTTCTAGTTTAAATAGTTTGTGAAGGGGATTATCGCTTCATCAACTGTCATATTTTCCTTGTCAGGCCATCTTTTTGTCCGTGAACTCATTTGCGGAACTTGTTCTGTAATTGCCGTTTCTTGTGCAAAGTGACTGTAAGCCCTGTGCGCTTTATGATCTCCGCTCCTGTCGCGGCCGCGAGTTCCCCGAACATCTTCCTATTGTCGCTCTCTCCTATAGCGCTCTTCAGCAGCTTGACTTTGACGATCTCTCTTTTCTCAAGCTGCAGCTTCAGCTCACCGATGAATCCCTGAGTGATCCCTGACTTCCCGACTCTGAGATCGACATCCTGCGTATTGAAATGCGCTCGCAGGAATCTTCTCCTTTTAGGGTTTATCTTCAGCATATTGCGGTCTTCTGCATATGTCACCGCGTCGGCCGCTACCTTATCATTGTCTTTTATTGGTCTTCGCATGATTCCTCCAATCTGTCTTCTAATCCCTGTGCTATGTTTTGCATTGGGATTTCCTGGTTTAAGCGCGTATCTGTCAGTTTATATCTCTTTATACCACCAATGTATTCATTGGTGGTCTAGTGGTATAAAGAGATGCTCGAAAACGAGCACTCCGAATCCCGAAGTACCAAAAATCAGCAAGGCGATTTTTGGGTATCCCGGAAATCTTTGATTTCCATGATATCGGAAATCAGCATGGCGATTTTCGGAACCTCAAGACGCCTTCAGCGTCTTAAGGTGATGAGCATGCCATCGGTCTATGACTGATGGTGGGTGCGAGTTTTTGACATGTGTATCTGATGCTCTCCGCATATTTTCCTCAAGTGCGCTCTCCCATAGTCTCGATGCGTTGCTTCATCTGGTCTATGTGCGAGAGCTTATTAAGATTTATCCTGCGCTTGTCATGATGCGTCTCCTTGATAAGGTCCGCGACTTTCTCCCCTCCGAGCAGATGAGGTAGTATGACATAATCCGCCCCTTCTTTGTAAGCGTGCATCGCGTCAGCCACTGTTGAGGCGGTAACGAATATGTTCGCGTGCGGATTGCGGGATTTGACCCTCCTTATCAGGTAGATCGTGTCCTCTATCGCCGGAACTGTCGAGATCACCATCTCCGTCTTTCGCAGGTTTATCCTCTCAAGGATCTCAGGGTCTGAGATGTCTCCGTAAAGGCAGGAGATTCTTCTGCTCACCAATGATTTGATTATGTCTGGGTTGTAGTCTATGACTAGGAAAGACTTATGTATCTGAGTTATTGTCTTGAAGATGGAATACCCTATGCGGTCATAGCCTATCAGGAGCACATCCCCTTCCAATTCTCCAGGAGTGTACTGCAGCCTGTGCTTTGAGGTGCTTATGTCAAGCGCGTCCAGCAATGGAGAGACTATCCTGTATATGTGCTGCTCGAAGCTGATGAAGTAAGAAGTTAGCGCTATGCTCGCGACAGCGATAAGCACTGTGAGAGTGAAGACATCTTTTGAGAGCGATCCAGCAGCAAGCCCTTGCGCCGCCATTATCAGCGAGAACTCAGAGATCTGGGCTAGGGAGAATCCTGTCATGAATGAGGTCTTTTTTGTGAACCTTAGCAGCGCGAGCAAAGACATCACGATCAAAGGCTTCAGTATGACTACTGCGGCGAGCAGCGCCAGAGCTGTAGGTATGAGGTTCTCCATATTGTCAAGCCCGAGCGCCATTCCCAAAGAGACGAAGAACAGTGTCGCGAAGAAATCCCTTAATGAGCGCACTTTTCCTATTATCTCAAGATTGTAAGAGAGATGCGCAAGGCTCACTCCGGCTATGAACGCGCCGATAGTTATTGAAAGCCCTAGCGCTGATATCCCTAAAGAGAATGAGAAGCACACTGCGAGCGCGAGAAGTATGAGCAATTCCTGTGATCTCGCTGCGTATGTGAAAAGTCTAGGGAATGCATATTTTCCCAGAATGACAGCGATAGCGACCATCCCAGCGCCCTTGATCAGGGGCAGGATGAAAGGGAGCGCGCTGGCTATATATTCTCCAGTGATGCTTTTCAGCACGTTCTCGGCAGACGCGGTTATTCCTGTCGCAGGAGTCTTGCTCAGCAATGAGAGCGCTATGATCGCGACTACGTCTTGCAATAGAAGTATTCCTACAATTATCCTTCCGTGCAGCGTCTCGAGTTCTCGCTTGTCTGAAAGTATCTTCACGACAACCATTGTTGAGGATAATGCGACAGCTATGCCTAGAACTATCGATTCTGTCATGGATAGTCCGAACAGCAGTGAGATCCAGAATCCGACAATGAAGAGCGCCGCCATCTGGATCATCCCTACAGCTATGATCGTGTTGCCGCTGCCTTTGAGCTTCTTAAGGTCCAGCTCTAGTCCTACAGTGAAGAGAAGGAACGCTATCCCTATCTCGCTGAAAGTCGTTATAATATTCTCGCTTGTCACAAGCCCGAACACTGGCCCTAGAAGAGCTCCCGCGATTATGTACGCTGGGATGAGCGGCTGGCGCAGCAATCTCGCCAGGTACGCGCCTACAGCGGCGACAATGAATATCAATCCTATCTGTATGAAGATTTCCATTATTGTTCCTTTGTCATTAAAAATTGCGCTGGGTGTGATACCCCACCATTTATGGCGCAATGTCGGAAATGTCTTGCATTTCCGAGCATCCCGAAAATCTTTTGATTTTCGCGATTTTTAATTCCGAAAATCAGCCTTTTGGCGAGGAGCGTAAAACCTCGGGCTTTAGCCCGAGGATAGCTCCGAGCGGCTGATTTTCGTTATTCTGTATGCTTTTGCGGTTCTTGTTCAGTTATCTCTATGTCTCTTTTATGGGATCAACTGTCATTTATAGACTCTGTATATGTTCTTTATCATGTCTGTCGCGGTGAATGTGCGGCCTTTCTTCTTCAACAGCAGGTCTCCTACAGCGCCATTGACATAGGCCGCCGCGCATGCCGAGATGAAGACTTCTCTTGTCATGGCGAGGAATCCGGCGCATAATCCCGCGAGCACATCTCCGGTTCCCGCCTTAGTCATTATCGCATTGCCTGAAGAGTTCACAGCTTCCGCGGCTCTTGAAAGTATCCTGTCTTTCTGCCCTTTCGCTAGGATCACATCATTATCCAGCAGTTTTCTGGCTCTCTTGATTGCCGCCTTTCCTGTCTCTCTTATCCCGCTGTTCTTCAGGAGAATTCTCAGCTCTTCAGCGTGAGGGGTGAGTATGGCGTTCCTGCAGTCCTGCAGCCGCACAGCTTTCAGCGCGTCAGCGTCTATCACCAATAGTTTACCTTTCATTGATAATCTTTTGACAAGCTCTCGGACAGTCGGATTGCTCTTCTTTCCGATGCCATTGCCTATCGCGATAACATCGAACCTCTCAGCCCTCTTCAACAGTTCAGGGATGTGCATCTTCCCTATGATTCTCCCTCTAAGTTTTATAGTCATTATCTCCGGAGCGAGAGTGTTGATCGCCCAAGCCACTTTCTCAGGAGCGGCAACAGTGACTATGTCAGCCCCTCCAGCGAGCACCGCTTTAGCTGCGGCTCCAGCCATCATCGCCGCTCCCGCGTATTCTTCGCTGCCGCCAATGACAAGGACTCTGCCGTAATCCCCTTTATGCTTTGAGCTTCTGACAGGGCGCATCCTCTTGATCATCTGCAGCGCGTTTTTGCATTTGTCCATTGTCATAGTTCCATATTATTCTTTGTCATTATCTGTCTCTTTATCGCAATGATCTTTGCCCTATCCATCATATCCCTTGCGAGAGAGTGATCACGAAAAAAGCCATAGTCATCAGTATGAGCGAGTGCTTCAGTCCTGGATAGATCTGGCCTTCAGCGAGCTTGCCTATCACCATCCCTGTGAACAATCCCTGCAATAATCCTATCATCAGCAGCACCCCTCTGAGGCTCATGAACCATTCGCTCAGTGTCTTGGCGAAAGTGCTAGCTGAGGAGAAATCGATAGACACTTTCTCGTTCAGCCCTCCGCTGACAGGCCGGATTATGCTTTCCTGCTCCCCTCCGAACTGATCGACAGCGCTCCCTGTTATGTTCGATACGTAAGGAGTCACGAGATTCTGCACTACTACCATGATTATCAGGAACACGATGAATATGACATAGCTCTGCACTGTCTGCGAATGGATGCTTGCCCTGCGCCGCTCTCTGATCTTCTTTATGTCTATGACTGACTGTGTCACGCTCTCAAGGACATCCTCGATGTTCCCTCCCGCCTGCTCCGCTTCTATGACTGTCGCGATAGCCCGCTTTATCACAGCGTTGTCAGTGTCTTTCGCGAAAGTCTTGAGCGCCTTATGCACCGGGATAGACCATTCCACCTGGTTGGCGAGTTTCCTGACATACGGCGAGAGGTCTCCGAAATCAGTGCTGGCAACATGTATTATCGCTTTCGACACAGGCATCCCTGACCTTATCGCTCCGACAAGGTATCTGACGAAGTCAGGGAATCTCGCTTCCATGTTCTTCTGCCTTTGGAGATTTACGAAGAAATCGATCCAGAACTGGCTCCATCCGAATGTGATGGCGACAGCTATGAGTGGTATGAGCCAGGGCGTCCCTATGAAGAAGAAAAGGTCTATGAGGAGTATGACTATTCCGATGACAATCGCAGTCGCGTGCCTTTTCTCGAATTTCATTGTTTTCTTCTTCCCTCCATCTTATATCCTTTTAGTGCAATATCCTGCTTAGAGCGATGGCTGTGTCGCTTCAAGGAATATCAGGAACGCGACATTCAGCAGAGGGATCACGAAGTATCCTCCGATGAGTATCAACGTATTGACATCCATTCCGCCTATAGTCCCTCCAAGCATGCTCACAAGCGAGAGAGCCACTATGAAGAACAACGGCGCGGCGATGAGTATCCCTGTATAGACGTCTGAATAAGTGGCTATGTTCTCAAGGTATTTCTGGCGCTCAAGCTCGTAGTTCAGCATTGCGCTGTCAGCTTTCTCCCTGAGGTAATCTTTTATGTCCCCTCCTGATTCTATTGTCGAGATCACTCCTTCAAGGAACTCTTTCAGCATCGCTGAAGGGGTTGTGAGCGCCACTGTCCTTATCGAAGTGAGCAAGTCATAGCCGAACAGCTCTACATATTCCACAACCTTGCTGAACTCGATCCCTATCTCGCCGTATTCTCCGGATTCCACAAGCAGCGTGAACATCTTTGTAGGGGGGACGCCTGATCCTGAGACTGCTGAAAAGTGATTTATCGCGAAAGGAAGATTCGTGTTTATGTCAGTCTGCCTGCTCTGCGCCTTCATCTTAGGATACATCGTGAATATCATGAACACTATGCCGCCCAGTACGAGCGCCATGAAGAGTGTTTTTGGCACGAGCAGAGCGAGAGGGTTATCAGTGGCTAGGAAGAACAGCCCGAAGAGCACTGACGCCAGCAATGCCGTGAACGCGGAGCTGAGGATCATTATGTTCACATAAGTGTTGGACAGTATTGGCATGTTCGCGAGCCTGAGAGAGTCATAAAGCCCTTTGAAGAACGTAGGGAACATATCTATAAGCATGAAAGTGAATTTCCTTATCAGCACGTTAGCTAGCACTCCGAGGTATGAAGGCTCGTATATCTTGAAAGCTTTCTGCTTTTCAAGAAGCGCGCGCATATTGAGGACTTCTTCTTTCAGTCTCGCGGATTTGGGTTCGCTCTCTTCAGCCGCCTCAAGGATCTTGTGCTTCAGCCCTTCAGCCTGCATCGAGTGAGGTATCGATGATTTCGGAGAGAGGAATTTCTTCTGCTCTTTCACCTGCTGCGCGTACCATCTCTTTATCCATTCCCATCTGAGCGTGAATTCCCCTAATTCTTTGGTACGCTCGACTATAGGCTCTATCTTGGGTTCAGGGATGTCGGTAGGTTTGCGCGTTTTCTCTTGCGGAGCTATCCGGACGGCAGGCCTTTCAATCTTTTTCGGCACAGTGTAAGGCATCGGTATCGGCGAGACTTCTTTCTGCTCTGTCACTGAAAGCTCTTTCATAGTCTCTTTGATCTTCTTGCTCTCTTCAGCCTCTTTCATCCTGTGCCAGGCTTTCTCTTCAGGAGTCTGTGTCTTCGCGATCTTCTTCGCCTGTCTCTCTTTCAGGAGAGTATGGAGCCTTACAAGCCCTAGCTTGAATCTTATCAGCAGGTAATTGGTTGTTGTCGATTCTTTGACTGGCGAGAGTATCGGGGCTTCCTTGTCTATCTTCCTGATGTTTTCGACGAGCCTGTCAAGCTCTTTGTCCGGTTGTTCAGGAGCGGTTGTCGCTTGGAGCGTCTCATCATGATTCTTAATGATGGGTTTCCGCTCAGGAGCTTGTTCTTGCCTTGAAGATCCTTGCATCCTGTATCCTGAGAAGCCTTGTTCTATGCTTTCAGAAGGCTTGCCTGCCGTTTCAGCGATCCTCTGCGGCATTCTCTGGCTTTCTTTCATGATCGCAGGCAGATTTGTCTGTCTTCTCTCAGTGACAGCTGTCGCGATCGGCAGAGGCGTCTGCTGTTCTGGAAGCTTAAGCTCTTGCCGCGCTTTCTGTGACTGAACTCCCTCTCTCGCCGATTCGCGCTTCAGTTCACTGACTGAGATGATATGTCTTGCCGCGAGCTCTTCAGAAGTCAGGACAGAAGGGGGGATGTCTCTCGCTGTGAGCATCGAAGCCTGCGCCATTATCGGCTCAATCCTGCGGAGCAGGGAGAATATTATCGAATTGTAATGCCCTATCCATTCTCTGCGCGATCTGCCTTTGAGCGTCTCAGCAAGAAGCCTCTCATAATCATGATAGTTGAATATCCCTCCTTCATAGTCCTTATGCAGCCTTTTTAGGGTGTTCAGGAGAGTGTGCTTGTGGAACTCATAAGTCTCTATCTCTTCGATCAGGCGCAACGCCTGCCCTGTCATCGCGGTTATATGGTCTTTCATCTTTCTCCTTTGCGATATCTTTCCTGGATTTCATCAGCGTCATGGATCATTCGCGTCATCAGCGCAGTCCGAGGCAGCATTCTTAGGATCGGTATTCACTCTGCATGCTCATCCTGTCTTTGCCTGTAGCTCGAGTATGTCTTCGCTCTGCATCCCTTCCGCTACAAGTTTCACTTCTATCTCATGCAGCAGTTCCTGGGTGTTGGCGCATAGCTGCCTTATCTGAGCTCTGGCGTACTCTTTCTTTATCCGGATCTCAGAGCGTTCTCCGGCGCCAGCAGGATTCCTTCTGCTTACGCCGTCATAGAACTCCGCTAGCGCTTCTATCTTCTTCACATTGCGCCTGAGATCCTCGCTTATGTTCTGCGTCATGGGGGTGTTTCTGTAGCGCAGCGTCATTCTAATCGCTGCGCGCTTTCTTTTATTCTGTCTGCTTCTTCTCTGCCTGTCTATTCTCTGCGGTTGTGTGTGGTCCTCTACAGGGGTTTCTTAGGGCAGGGTCTGTAAAGCGTGATGCGTTCCTTCATTTTATCTTCCCTACCTGCATATCCTTAGGGAGCGCGTTCTGGTTCTTCATGTACTTGTGTATCAGGTCGCTTGACTGCGTGAGATCCTTTATGTCTTTCTTCACCATTATCTCGATGAATTCTGTGCGCGCGTTGAACTCCTCCTCAATAGTCTCCACAGGGATCCCTGTGCGTGAGCGTATCTTCTCGAATATGAATGACTTCCCATTGAATGTTATCCTGTCATTCACAGGATCCCAGGTGAATATCTTGTTAGTCTCTACCTGGCCGACTCCTGGTTTCACTCGGATTATCTCGTCTATCTCGGTCACTCTCCTGAGATTCTTGGATTTTCCTTTGACATGGCCGATTATGCATACTATATCCAGAGATTCCACTAGCGACGGCGGCAATGAGATCGGAGCTGTCTCAAGCCTTCTCGTCAGCATCTCTACAGATCCGGCATGGAATGTCGAGAATGAAGGATGCCCTGAAGCCATTCCCTGGAATAAGACGTAAGTCTCTTTACCCCTGACCTCTCCCACAACCACATAATCAGGATTCTGCCTGAAGGTCTCCCTGAGCAGGTCGAAGAGATTGACCTCTCCGTACTGCACTCCCGCCAGGTTAGGTATCCCGAATCCTGAACGAGTCACAGCAGGCAGCCAGTTGTCATGCACTATATTTATCTCTCTGGTGTCCTCTATCGAGCAGACGCGTGCTTCTGGAGGGACGAACTGCAATAATGTGTTGAGGAATGTCGTCTTTCCTGAAGCGGTCTCTCCTATGACCATTATGTTGAACTTGTACTCTATCGCGAGCCAGAGGAAAGCGAACAGTTCCGCTGTCGCGGTGTTGAGCTGTGTGAGATGGACTGGGGTCCAGGGCTCTTTTGTGAATTTCCTTATCGTGAAAGTCGGCCCTCTGGTAGTGATATCTCCTGTGTAAGTGGCATTGACTCTGCTTCCGTCAGGCAGTGTTCCGTCAAGCAAAGGCCTGGCGTACGAGACATATCTTCCTGATTTCTGCGCGAGCTTCTCGACAAAGTCTGTGATGCGTTTGAGCTCTGTGAATATCACATTAGTCCTCAGGTTCTGGTATTTCCTGTGAACGATGTAGATAGGGAAATCCTCCCCATTGCATTCTATATCCTCTATGAAGTAATCGCTGAGCATTGGCTCTATCTCATTCATGCCTACCGCGTCGCGGTAGATGTAGTACAGGAGCTTGAGGTAGGATTCCTGGGAGACTTTCGCCCCTACCTCGACAAGTATCGCCTGAACATTTCTCTCAAGATATTGCATGACGAGATTGGATTTCTTCGCTTTTATGAAGCTGACATTTATCATCTCTTCCAATCCAAGCTGTATGAGCTGCAGCAGGTTGCGCTCAATGTCATTCAGAGGCGGCTCTTCGACCATGTAGACAAGCTCGTTCATCTCTGTGTCCCAGTAGATGTGCGCGAAAGCGTAAGGCGGCACTAAAGGATATCTCACATCTATCAGCCTTGGATCATCAGAAGAGGGCAGCTCCTGCAGCGTGGGCTTAGCGTCAAGCGCGAAGATCACTTTCTTCTTCTCAGATTCAGGGATCTCTGATTTCGTATCAGCGAGAAGCTCCTGGATGCTTTTCTCCTCTTTAGGCTCGCCGCTGACGAACCATCTGACTCCGCGCTTCATCCTTCCCAAGAAATTCTCAAAAGCCATCAGCGATCACCGCCTTTGGCGTTCTTCTGCCTTGATTGCGGTCTCTGTCCTGCAGGTTGTTTCTGTCCTGTTGCCTGCTGCTGTTCTGCTGCCTGATGCTCTTCAGGATTGTTTTTCAGAGCGGCGAACACCGCCTTGTCGACAAAGGCCTTGACTGTCGGATAATCGAAGCGGTTATCTCCTTCCTTTATGAGCTTCTTTATCTTCTCGTACAGCTCGTCGTCGATCTTGATTACAGCCATGAGTTGTCAGACCTTCGCTTGTTTGTGATCGTATTATGATCCATTAATGCCGTTCTCTACTCCCGGTAAGGTAACCTAAAGTAACTATTACTGCACTAGAAGTAACTTTCCTTTATAAATGTTTTGGTGCGCGGCTGCCTCTCTGGAGAATGGCTGTCGGGTAGTTCTCCGTCGGTATCCAGTCCTGCCTTTAGGGGCAGAGTTACTATAAGTAACTAATGGTGATTAGAAATAACTTGGGCTTTATGCAGTGCGTTAGATGGTCCCTATATGATGCTGATCCTCCTCAGGAATAGCTCTCTCATCATTCATATGGGTGTGCGTGGGACAGTATGTCAAAACTACTCTATAGTAGTCATATGAACGAAATATTTAAATGTAGATTGGGTTTAAATCCCCACAGCTTGCTGTGGTTTGTAACCTATAATCTCTTATGTTGTGGCGAAAATCAATCCCCCTTATTGATTTGCCTCGTCGTAAAGTCCCGCAGCTTGCTGCGATTGGGATAGCCGAGGCCTCAACGGTTTACTACCCCCACTCCTAAATACATAAGGAATAAGGTATATAATGGAGGTCATTTACTATGCCACATATAATCAACCAAGCTGAGTCTCCTGTGCTTGTAGCAATCACGGACAGGATAGGATATGTTGACGCAAGATTTCAAGCTGAACAGTTAGTCAAGGAGCATGGTCTTGCTGTTGTTGATATGCCTTTATTGATCCAGTCCATGAATAATCAGCCTAAAATTCGTGAAGCAGTCAGACAGGTATGGGGCTGACACAGTCACTGGGGAGTATCAGGGGTTAAGAGGTGAAGATCGTTCTTATGAAGCGTGGCATTCTGTCGGCTCTCTTGCTACTGCTGAAGGTTTGAAAAAGGCATTCTCTAAGATTGGAGAGTATGGTTTCATGCTTATTCCTGATGATGAGTGGGTTGCTGTCGAGAAAGGCCAGTATGCTGGCAAGGAGATTGTCAGAGTGCATCTTGAAGACGCAAGGAAAGGCAAGGTCCCGATTCCTGGAACTCCTTACTGCATCTCTGCAAGATTAGACAAAGATAAATTTGTGATCAATCCTGCTGGACAATTAGGTTATGATTCATTTATGAAGGATGATAGAGTTCTGATGATTGCTGGCTCTCCAGATTGCAGGGAAGCTTTGGCTAAAATGCTTTTTGGAAAGAAAGAAACAGGTGGAGAAGGTTGGACTGTGGTTGGAAGCTATCATAGGATCAACGATGTCGATTTTAACAATAAGCAACCAAAGGGGCGCCTGGCGTATCTCAGCAACTACAGTAACGGCCTCGATGGCAACCGCAACTCTGACATTTTTGGGCGCTTCGTCGGGGTAGGCGCCGGAGGCGCAGTCGTTAAAAAAATTACGCCTTCAATAATTGCGCGACCGACACTAGAGCAGACTCTTGCAGTTCTTAGAAATCCTAATCTGGACAGAAAAGGAATGGAAGAAGCCGTATCACGGTTATATGCTCCATGAATATATCTTTATTTTCTCTCCCTCACCTCATCTCCACGATGAAGAAATCACTGTTGGCTCTCAGGATCAGCGTGAGATCATGCTCTGTCCCAGAGCTAAGATTGAGATGATAGAGCACTCTCCCTTCCTGCAGGTCATTGCCTTTGTCAAGCATTGCAGTATAGCCATTGCCTTCTATCTCAGCGTCATCGATCTCGAAAGACCAGGTGCCGTTCACAGTCGCTCCGGTATCTAAAGACTGGAGATGGTTTATCAGCGATGAAGAGTTTATCGGCACATAATGCGATGAATTCCCTATCTTGTTGAATACCCCTCTCACAAAGCTGTTGCTGATGATGAACCTGTTGGAAGTCTCTGAAGCCTTGACGTCAGCGTTGACTCCTACCCTTATGTTCCCGAACTTCTGACTTGTCCCTGGCTGCATTATCTGCGCTTCAGTGTCCATGCTCCACAATATCCTTCCGTCATCGACCTTAAGAGTCCCTTTCTTCGTCTCTAAAGGCACGACTCTCTGGGAGCCAGGCCCAGCTGTGCTGATCTCCCTTATGTGCTGGTCAAGATTGATGAAGCTGTCCCTGATCTGCATGACTACTGACTTATCCCTGAGATTGTCCATCATAGGCACTCCGGCTTCAAGCACTATCGCGATGACTACTGAGATTATAAGCAGGTAGAGTATAGCGGACTCCCAGATCTGGGCTTTCTTCCCTTGCGGAATTATATTCAGCATGATCCTTCACCTTTTAGAGCTCTTCAGAATGAGCCGCGCAATTCGTTATGCTACAACGCAGCTCTTCTGCTGTATATCGCATTCTTTCCTGTTCTGTGGGCAATCTTCAGGATATATTGTGAACCTGTCATCGATTATGAAATCCTCTATCTTCACTGGGGCTGTGAAATCCAGGTAATAAGGGATATTTATGCGCCGCTGCTGGTCACTGGTCTTTATCACGAAATTCTTAGGGGCGGTGCTCTCGTCTGTCACTCTTATGCTGATCGATAGCTGCAGCGTCCCGCTGCCGTAACTCATTTTTGATACTGAGAACGAGAAGAAATTGCATTGGAGCACAGATTTTGTGGTCGCATTCGAGTATTCAGTGCTCGCTTTGGTCTCCTTATATCCTCTTGTGACTATTATCACGACAAGGAAAAGGAAGACTGCAAGAAGGAAAAGATAAAGCGTGACTTTCCTGTGCTGCTCAGCCATAAAGTCCGCGCGCTAACAGATCGATATGTCCTCTACTTTCAGGACGTTCTGCGCACACCATGATTTCTTCTCTTCAATCTCTATCAATGGGGTGAATCTGACCTGCGAGACACTGCCATTTCCTGTGTAGGAATAATTTATGTATCTCCTCTTGGGGACTGCGGTCTCGAAAGTCTCATTAAGCTCATTGCTGACTATCGATGATGAATTGCTGAGCGCCTGGATACGTATCCCTTTGATATCGACAGGCCCGCTGTTCTGCAGCGTGAAATTGACAGTGTTCGTCTGGTTGTCAAGGCATATCTGTTTCCTGCCCCCTATCTTGATTATCTCCATGGTTATGTCAATGCTGCATTTGATCTCTCTCCTTGAGGTCTGGCTCGCGAAATCCTGGGTCTCTTCGACATATCCTCTTCCCCAGTTCATGACTACCGCGCCTAGAGCGACCGCGAAAGCTATGAGCAGCACTGTGGCGATGAGCGGAGAAACCCCTCTCTTGCCTGCTGGAAGTATGCCTATCCGTGGTATCCTGACTGAGAATATGGGTTGGGAATGATGATCCGTTCCTGATCTGCCGCAGTTTTTTCTGCCCGCTATTTTTGCGCTCTTCATACCATTCCCCTCTTTTTCGCCTTCAGATGCTCTATGAGATTGACAAGCTTGCGCTCTTCACGGTGCATTATCCTGATATAAGGCAGAGTGGCGATAACTATCACGCATAAGCTCATGATTATGAGGATATTGAGAAGGTCTTTGCTGATGAACCCGTTCACGAAACCTATCACCGCGACGAAAAGGAAGCAGAAGTATAAGAACAGCCCTTTATTGAGGACAAGCATCGATTTCTCCCTGTCAATGCGTGATTTCTCAAGCTCAAGCTCGATTATCTCCCTCTCTATAGGAAGCAGCTCTTTACCGCTCAATAATACACCTCTTTTTCTCTCTGACAATCTTAAGATTTGACAGCTTATTATGGGATTGAGGCGTTTATGCGCCTTATTTGGGAGGAAAAATGCTTTCTTATTTATATATCTTGTTGTTTGGCTGGCTTTCTTCTGAATATTGATATCTTCTTGCTTTCAAGAGAACATTCCTTATCCTGCCGTGATATTCCTTTCGACTGCCTTGTCTGAGCATACTCTTCTTTTCCTGTCGCTGCCTTCCTTGTCCTCGAAATAGACAGGGATGATTTTCAGGATAGCTGTGGTTGAGTTCGCGCTGAACAGCACGGTCTTGTTGCTGTTAGGCCTTATAGTAACATTTGATGTGCCTGTAGATACCACCCCTTTCCCGCTTGTATAGGCAGTTATCACCAGCTGGTCTATCCTGGTATCATAAGTGTTTATCACTATCATCTCAAGAGTCTGAGAGCTCTTCTGGACTATATTTCTCACATCGATTCCTGCGCCATCGCAGCTCTCTGTCAGGGAAGCTTTATCTTTGAGAGTGTCCACAGAGTCATTGACCTGGTCTTTCATCCAGGTAGAGACCAGCGCGCCTACAAATATCACGAATGTGACAAGTATTATCCAGGAAATCCAGGGAGTTATCCCCCTCTTTGAATTGGCGAGCGATCTAATCTCGTCAAGGATTGACGCATCTCTATTGTTATTTCCGCGATTCATGACATTCTCCGAATTTCTATGGCACGACTAAATCTTTCTTGCTCTCTCTGATCAGAGCGATCAGCCGTAAACCCTCACATCTGTCTGATTGAGGTGTGTCGCTGATATCACCGCCTTGAACTCTGGCGCTCCTTCAGTGATCGTGAACTGGTAAGCCTGCCCTTTAGCCACGGTCTTCAGGACATTGCTTATCACAGATGACGTGCTTATTGAGGTTATGTTCATGCTTGTCAATACGGTTGTTCCTGCTGCTGTTGTCACGTTGACAGAGGATAGCATCCTGTTATTTATCATGATTGAACTGTCTCTCACAAGCAGCGTGAGTATCTCAAGGTTTATATTCTTTGCCTTCGCGTGCGCTATGAACCTGTCTGTGAACCTCACCATGTCCTCAGTCAGATTATGCTCTGACGCGAGTGATCCGTCGACCATCTGCGGCGCTTCGCTCATGAAATTCTCAGCGATATCAGCGAAATCTGACCGCTCTTTGGTTGTCCTGCTGAATGTCTGCACTACTGTGAATACCGCTATGCATATTATCAGGACCGCAAGGAGATAAAGCTGCGACTTCCGGCTTCTGAACAATCGCATCCGTAATCCTCCATATATTGGTCATTACCCATTATCCCTTCTTATTGCTATCCGCGTCGCAGCGATCATGGCTGATGTGATCAAAAAGCAGCTTAAGATATCGCGCTGACAGTTATCATCGTGCGTCCTGAAGTCGAGTTGACCCCTGAGTTCTTGACAAGCAGGGAATGCCTTCCTGGAGGCAAGTCTTCGCTGCCGATTATGTCTATCTGGTCATAAGAGAGCGCAGCCATCGCGGTGTTCTCCAGGTCTGTGAGAGCGTATCCGAAAGCAGGCTCGCTCAGGTCAAGGAACGAAGCATCATTGAGGAATTCAGCGATTTTCCCTACATCCCCCAAAGAGTTAGTGACTATTATGAACGCGTTGCCATTCGCCGGAGCGTAAGCGAGCTTGAGCAAAGAGGTTGTCGTTCCTGTTGTAGACGCTGAATACTCATCAGACCCTAAACCTACCGTGTAGTCTTTGCCTATCGTTGAGAACGCAAGCCGTGCCTGTTTGTTAGGTCCCGGAAGGGTCTTTGTGAATTTTATAGTCAGCGTTGAGGATGCCACAGTGAAGTCTTCAGTGTCTGTTATCCCGTTCACTGCTGCGCGCAATGTGTAATCTCCTGCTGTGGAAGGAGCGAGGAAAGTCACTCTGTAGATCCCTTCACCCATATCAACCACTGTCGCGAATATGGCTGTGGTGACTGAACTGGAATTAGTGATGTTGAAAGTGAAGCTCTTCGCGAGCTCTCCGACTCCGTATCCTGACCCTTCGAACACTCTTGATGCGTTTATCGTTGCGCTGACTGCTGAGAGCGCAGGCACTATCCCTATCGCGCTTATGGTTATAGTATCAGGAATCACTGTGCGGTTTATCGTGAATGTCGTTGTATTGAACACCCTGTTGCCTGCAGTGTCAGTGCAGTTGAATCCGTAAGTGTGCGTGCCTTCAGAAAGGGAGAGATCAAGCTCATGCCTCAATCCGTCAAAAGAGGTCATCCTCACTCCTGAGGCGTTTGTCGTGTTAGCATAGCAAGTTGTCCGTTCGCTCAATACCGCTGTCAATGTCGGGGAGGTTGTCGCTATGAACCCTCTAGGCCTTACCAGTGTGAATATTGGGGTTCCATTGACCGCGTCTATCCCTAATCTGAAATGCCGCGGCTCTCCCCAATTGCCTGCCTTGTCCTGCGCGCGCGCATGGAACCAGTGTTCGCCATCAGCGAGATTCGTATAGGTCTTTGTGCGTGTGCTTGCGTTGCTCTTCAGGTTGATCGATACAGCGACATCTCTTGTCGAGGTTATATTGCTGCACCCTCCTGATTCTATGCACATTGTCTTCTCGACGCTTGTATCCAGATCTGTCGTTGACGCGGCGAGCGAGAGATTATAGGTGTTATCATCATCAACGCTTGATCCCGCGAGCACGACATAGAATGAGCCGTTGAGCGCTGTAGTGATTGTTATATCTGCGGTGTAAGTGTCCGCTGTCCTGTAAGCCCTGCTTGTGATGTCTGCTGTCATGTTCGTTATCTGGCTTATCGCCTGGCTTGAATGATCCACTGAAGCCAATGTCGTGGTTCCGGGAATCGCGTAAGCGAGCACAGTCATCTTGTCAGTAGTATCCTGCGTGTCTTCAGTGGCCGCGAAAGAGAGCGACAACACATCTCCGACAGTAAGATTATTTATCAATCTTATGAATATCGCTCGCGCAGTCCCTGTGCCGTTCGTCTTAAGGGTTATCTTGTCTCCTGTGTTCTTCATCGTCTTCAATGATTGAGGGGCGACAGTCTCAGCGACAAAATCAGGCCCTGTGCCGTTGCTCGCGTCAAGCAGATAGCTGAATGTCTCCACTCCAGACAGTGCGTCCGTGGCGGAAAATATCAGGGTGACATTGTTATTGGAGTACCATTGCGATTCATTCGGGTGCGTCGAGCTGTTCACTGTGACATTAGGGGCAGTAAAATCCGCTGTTATCCCATCTGAGAATGTGTAAGGGGAGAAGAAATATTTCGTGTCTCTTGCGCGCACAGCGAAAGTGTAGTTGTGGCCTTCCTGCAGCGTGAGGCCTCCTACGGTCACTTGCGTGCTCTGCGAAGCGCTCGTCTCTCCACAGTATCCTGTGAGGCATGTCCCATTGTCAAATATCCTGTAAGAATAGAATATCAGGCTCCTGTCAGTGGAATTGTACCAGGAAGCTGTCAGCGCTGTCCTGTTGCTTGTCCAATCAAGATCGACATAATTGGGACCATCAACAACTATAGGGGCTGTAGGTGGATCAACATCCTCTACCCCTCCCGCGAGCAGCATGCTGAGATTGAAGGCTCGGTTTATTGTCATATTTGCACTGACAACATAGGGAGAAGCAAGATTTCCTGTGAAGTTGTAACCTGATTTTGAGACATTCCAGGTATAATTGTTCATGTTCTGCTTCGCGCTCTTGTTCTGCACATAATCAGTCGCGTTGAGGAAGGCATAACCATAAGCGTCGGTGAACGTGGATTCTGCTACTCCTAGAGCACTGACTACGCTTATGTTGACTCCTGAGATGGGGATATTCATCCCGTAAAGCACGCTCTCATTGTCCTGCACAAGGAAATCAAGATGCCATCTTACAGTGAGGTTAGAATCATCGTCCTCGAACCCATAAGAGGATTTGTTGAAAGTGACATTGAGCAGGGTATTGCTTGAGGCGTCCCTTGAGAAAGTCGCATTGCCAGTCCCATTATTTATGGTGTACGAATCTATGATCGTGTTGTTCATCGCTGTGCTGAAGTAGAAATCCGCCTCTGTGCTGTTTATCACTGTTGACTGCAGCACTTTATTGTCATAAGAGGTATTGAAGAGATAGCCGAAAGCGTTACGGCTCGCGTTGAGGTTGTAGGATATGAGTCCTATGCTGTCATAGTAATGGAATCCTATGCTGTTGTTATAAGAGATCAATGAGGAGATGTTGGAATTGGCCGCTGAGAAGAACAGCACTCCCGCCCCTGTGTTGTTGAATATCACGTTCCCATAATCATCGCTGTAAGTATTATTCTCAGTGTTCTTCAGCATAAGTCCAGCCATCGTATTTTCAGTCATCGTGTTCGATATCAACGTCACATTGGAAGAGTCAAGCTGTATCCCGTAAAGATTCCTCAATGCGGTGTTCCCATTAACGCTGGTATTGCTTCCATCAGTGAAAAGCATCCCTGAAGCGTTGTTGGAATCAGCGGTATTGTTCAGGAAGTAAGAGTCATTGACATTCGAAGCTCGGAATCCCTGGCCGTAATTCCATAAGTTGTCAATATCAACATCTTCCCGGTATTTGTTCAGGATGGCAGTATTGTTCGTCAGATTGACCAGTGTCGAGTCTTTAAGGTAATATCCCATCATGTTCAGCGAGGCATTATTATTGAATATGTCTATCTTCCGCGAGTCCATCACGAATAATCCAGCTCCACCGAATGAAGGAGCGATGACCGCGCTGTTATTCTGCAGCTTATTGCCCCATACGGTGATATTGCTTGAGTTTATTATCAGCACCCCATAGAAATTATTCGCGAGAGTGTTATTCCCTACATTGATGAAGCTTGAATTCACTATGGTCACTTTTCCTATGAAGTACCCTGTGCCGTCGCCCTCATTTGTCTTGCCTGTGAGCGTCAGGTTCCATATGTTGGTGTAAGAGGCGCTTGTGCCGTGCGTGTTGTAATAATAATGGGTGATCTCCCCATTCACCGTATTGTCCTGTCCGAAATAGTTATAGTAATCCTGGTTGTATGCGCTCAATATCCCTATCCCGAACAGCGCTGTGCCATTGACAGCATTCCTGCTGAAATTGTTGTCGATTCCCGAAGGAAGGCTTTCGCTCCCTGGGATGATTATCGAAGCGTCTACAAGGCCTATGCCTAGCAGGCCTCCGAATATCGTGTTGTTCTTTATCGTATTCCCATTAGAATTCTTCTGCACAGCTATCGCGCCTACTGGCACTATTGTTGACCTTGAGCAGGCATAGTCTCCGCTAGAGATCCTGTCGCAGGATTGGTTGATATAATTGTTCTCGAAAGCGCTTGAATAGGTGTTGCTTATCCCTATGGCGACGAAATTCTTGAAGAAAGAATTATTGATAACGATATCATTGTAATTGTAGAGAACCCCTCCGAACCCCACATATCCGCTCTCGCTTATCGTATTGTTCCTGACAGTGCTCGAGTTTGTCCCCTCAAATCCTATCCCGACATAATTGCCTCTGACTTCGCTGTCTTTTATCATTATCCCTGAAGAGGCGTTTGCGCCTATCGCGATCTCATATCCAGTTATATTACAGTTCGTGACCTCTATATCAGTAGAATAGTTGATGCCTATTCCCACTCCGCTGCCTGCGCATTGCCCTTTCTCAGGTTCTGTGCATCCTCCGATTAGCGTTGCTCCATTGCAGTTGAGCCTCAGGCCGGTCTTGCCTGTTATCCTCACGACCGCAGGATTATTTATCGGATCATCATTAGGTATGTTGTATATCCCTGGGCATAACGAGGTATTCTGCGCGATTGTCATGCCGTCAAAAGGTATAGTGCATGTCGACACGACAACGCTGATCATGTTCGTGTACATCGTATTCATTCTCGCATTCTCAGGATTTGACGACATATTGAAGCTTGCATTCTTCAGATGGATATACCTGTCAAGCAGGTAGCGTTCTCCGAAAGAATCCTCAAGTATCATCCTGCGGGAAAGATTGTTCTTGAGCAGCGCGGCAAGAGCTTTGGCTCTGGCCACAGATTTTGATATCAGATTCTCATCATTATCAGTCTGGCTTTCCAGTTCTCCGGGATGATAATATCCGGCTGTGGCAAGGAAGTAAGTTCTTGATTTGCTTCTTTCCTCATCCAGAACCTGTGGCGGATCGAAGACCAGCCCGATGCTGTCAGGATAGCTTATGATGATCTCTTTCCTGTCATCCATCTCTGAAAGTTCCTGCTGTCTTGGTTGTACGGTCTTCAGAGTCACTTCTTCATCAGGCGCGTAATCTATCCCTACATGATCGATATAATGAGTCAATGTTCCAGTCTGTATCCTTAGCCTATCATCATTTAGCAAAGAAAGGTTTATCGGGAAGACCATAGTCTTGTAATCGCTCGCTCCCTCTTCAAGCCCGGGATAAGGCATCCATCTTTCTTCCTCGTCTTTCATCTTTATGCTCATCATGTTTGACCGCCGCACCTGACTGCGGACAATGCCTGCGTAAGGCTCCTCTTCCTGCAGGGAATAAGCTAGCCCTATTGAGCCATATCCTAATACTTTCTTCAATATCTCTGCGATCTCATTCTCAGCGAAGCTCTTGAATCCTGTTTCGCTTGCGCTGACGATGAGTTTAGCCATCTTACTGTTTCTGCGATTCTCAGGAAGAGTTATCTCTATATAATCTTCAAGCCCATCATCTTCGACTGAAGAACCCTCTTCCTCTGATGTCTTCTTACCATTGTCCTCGCTTGCCGTCTTCCAAGGATCTATCGATGAGATATCGCTGACCCAGGATTTCTCTGAATGATGGATGTCTGCAGGGGATCTTCCGCCAGCAAGGCCATTCATAGTGGATGGAGCCGCAATTCTTGGCCTGTCATCAGCTGAAGCCACAAGCGCAGTGCAGTCTCTTCTTGCCTTATCTCTGCATTGAACTCCCTGTATATCCTCTTCTCTTATCGTATGGGGGATTCCTGAGCTGTCCAGCAGGACTTGAGTCCTTTCAGGATGTGTCGCGATGATCAGCGAGGAATAATCCATGAACGCCGTCTCAGGAGCGTTCTCGCTTATCATTATTCTTATCTTGTCAGAGTCATTCTCTGGATTGGCCTCTTTTTCTTCTGATGCGTCATCCTTCTTCCCATGCTCTTCAACAGCTTTCCGTGAAGCAGTGAGCATATCCAGCCTGTCGTAAGTCTTCTTATTCATCTTGCTGTTGAGCATGCCTATGATTCCATCGCTCTCAAATTCATATTTTCCAGTGATGCTGTTCCAGGAAGAATATCTTGGACAACCGCCTCCTATGCAGAGCGCCCATTCCCTTGTCTGCGCGAGTATGAAGAACGCGTTATCTGTCCCGTTGAGGTAATTCCCGAAATTAGAGGAGATTGTATGCGAGACAGCTATGTCTTTCACTTCAGTGGGCAGCTCCTCATAGATGAGCTCCCATATCCCTGAAGCGCTGTTCCAGATGAAGATCGATGTGTTCATGTCAGATAATAAGCCGTTGATCTGTCCGTACCCTCTCCAGTTCATCTTCATGCTGCTGATATCATCAGCGCTCTCATTGATGATGAACTTGAAGATCTGATTATTATAATAATAAAACTGCCCTTGGCAAGATGTAGGTTTCAGGGAGGTGTTCCAGTAATTTGCATCCGAGGATGAGGCAGCAGTAAGCTGTTGCTGAGAGGCTTCAGAGCCCATCTCTGTGCCCAAGCTTATGTTCGCCTTGGTCTCATTAGCCTCAAGATATCCTCTCTGGAATGCTTTGTGGTTTCCAAGAGTATTCCCTGACTCATTGATCCTGTATAACCTCACATTAGGATTGCTGTCTATATAGGAAAGCTTGCTGATGTTAGTCCCTCTTCCTCCATCATCGCTGTTCGCGATGACCTTGACAGAATAATAATCTTCTGATACTGAAGCTATCTTCCACGTGCATGAGTAAGGGCTCGTTGCGTCATCGCAGATGAATTCCCCATTGAGGCCGTTATTCCCTGTATAATAGAAAGTCAGATTGTTTATGGTTGAATCCTCATCTGCCGCTGTCGCGTTAACTATGAAATCTCCAGTGAATGTCTCTCCCCCAGCAGGATATCCTACAGCAACCAATGGCAGTGATGTGTTGGTGATCTCCCTAAAGTATATATCTGAGTCAGTGCCCATTATCTCGCTGTCATCCTCCCAGATGAAATAGATCTTGCTCTCATTCGCAGTGATGTCAGGATTTGAGGCGTCTTTCAGGCTTTCATCATTCAGTGTCCCTAGATTTGTGATTCTCGCGCTTGTCTTGTTGTAGATAGCATACTGTATCTTTGAGAATCCCCCATAGCGGTAATCCGTGCTATTGAACGTGTAAGGGGAGAACTCTTCAGCCCAAGTGAGGTATATCCTATTCCCTGATTCTGCGAGATTCGGGACAAGCGCCGCGTATTTGCTCTGGTTGCTCACAAGATTGACCCTGGACCATCCTGTGTTGTCTTTCCGCCTATGCAATATCACTGGAAGATGGTCTTTCAATGCGTTGAACTGCCATGCCTCCATTGTAGTGTTGAATATCATAAGGTCATCGATCGTCCCATTCAGCTGATTACGGTAAAGTTCGTTATCCTTATCATAATCCGCGCCGATGATTAGTCTTGTCGGTTGCAGGATATCTATAGGGGCAGTGCTGTCAGGGGTTATGCTCACATTAGTCACTTCGACTCCGTCAACAAAGAGGTCAATCTCACGCTGCCCTAAGCTATTGTTGACGTTCCAGGACGCTCCCACATGATGCCATTCTCTATAGTTCCATTCAGACAGGTTTGAATTTCCTCCTGACACCGCGAACGCAGTGCCTGAACTGTCTCTTATCAGCATCAGGAGATAAAGCGTGCCTGAATTCGCGATAATGCCGAACTGAAATATATTGCTGTCTGATATCGAGGTATCTTCTGACTGTGCCGCTAGTATCGTGTGGGTTTTCAGGTCAGTCAATGACATGGAAGCGTTCCAGTCAAGCTTTATCCAGGCAGCAATAGCTCCCATTGACGCGTTGAAATTTCCCGCGCTTGAATAATTGAGATAGTCTGTCTCATTGATGAATGCGCCGTTCAGCGAATCATAATTCACGATGTTATATTCCGTCGCGTTTCTTCCTCTGAGAATATCTGGTGTTGTGCCTGAAGATATGAATCCGGTGCCATTCCCTCCAGCTATTGTGGCGTTGAAATCTCTATCATACGGCGCAAAGAATATAAGGTTGTCTCTGGGATAGATATTGGTGTCTGACCATGCGATATGCACCCTGCTCTGATTGTCAAGGATTATGCGCGGCTTTGATATAGTTGTTGTTTGCGCCTCTTCCACCCAATTGATGATATCAGCCGGATCATCGCTCGCGTGAGAGACATTGCTTACATTCTCATAATCGCTCCACACCCCTGTCGAACTCCTGTTCGCGAACACGATCATACTCAATGACAATGATGCGTTAGTGAAATCCTGCCAGACGACAAGCGACGCGTTCCTATTGTCGACAGCGATATCAGGCATCAAAGCGATCTTGCTGACATTTGAGACGACTTCTATATTCGACCAGGACGTCGTGTTCTTGCGCCTGTAAAGGACATCCATGGAAGAGGTATTATGCATGCTATTCCATACCACATATATCGAGTTATCAGCTCCCAGAGCGATGCTTGGCGCATAAGACAGATTAGTGTCTGAAGGGAGAGAGACCTGTTCCTGAGCTGACCATTGAGGGCCTTTCTCGTCATCACTGATGTTCACTCTCTTGTACTGTATACTCCTGTTAGAGGCGTCTTCCTTTATCTCCGCGGCGGAAAGCACATTGCTCATTATCCTGAATTCATCAATTGTGGTTTTAGTTCCGGCGTTCCTTCCGACAGTATTTCCTAGAGTTATATTTCCTGAGCTCAATGCTGGCTGGATGAATATCGCGGACAGGTTCTGCGCTATAAGGTCCCCATCGGCGTACATCTTGTACCTGTTAGCGTCAAAATCATAAGTCAGCGCGAAATGGTGCCATTCATTCTTGCTCCAGGGAAAGAATCTGTCGGCAGGAGCGAAGAGCAAGCCATTGTCGTTGTCATTGTTTATCGATGTCTTAAGGTAGAACCTATTCTTTGAGATGATCAGACGGGCAGTTATCTTTTCTGTGTCGCTGTTGTATAGCTGGAACAATACTGTCGAGGAGAGCAGCCCGTGATCTTTGCTTGTGTATTCAGGCCTGAACCAGAATTCCACAGTGCCTATGTTGTTATTCACATTGCCGCTCGCGGGATACACTAATCTTCCAGTCAGTGTAGAGATCGTCACGCTCTTATTGATCGCTCCGTCATTGTTGAAAGTGATATCCTCTTGGACAGATGGGACGTCTGTCCCTGCGGAATAATTAGCGTCAGTGGAACCGTCAAATCTCACTAAGAATGTAGTGTTAGCGTCAGCTATTATCTTAATAGGCTGCGCAAGCTCTTCCCAGACGATGTGCGCCAGCCCTCTTGAATCTGTCGCGATTGCAGGGCGTTGCGATTGCATCGCGCTGTCATTGCTGACTATCTGCAGTCCTCCGACAATCCTTCCTTCTGTGCTTGAGTAGGTCTTCGCGGCCAGAGAGCTGTTCTTCTTGTACTTGTAGAATATGTCGCTATCATGACCTGTCTCAGGCAGCCCTTGCTGTCCTGTCAGGGATGAGGACGTGCTTCCAGACTCCTCCCATACCATATGAAGACGATCAATATTGTCTATTGCTATGGCGGGGTTCTCAGATTCTTTATTGCTCTCGCTGCTTATCAGCTCAGCGAGCATTATGTTCGCGGACTGCGCGAATATAGAGAATAATGACATGCTTATGATAGCAAGAAAGAGAGCTGCAAGAAGCTTATGTCTACTATTCAATGTATCCCTTCCCCTTTTTGCCCCTTTCAAGCTGCTTCCTCGCACTGTTCTATTGAAGGAATCGCTCTCACATCTTTGTAGACGTGCTTCCGTCAGTGAGCTAGTCGGGACGAGTATATATAAAGTTTTTGATGGATAGGGCGATGTCCTGAATCCCTCTTATTAAGCATTCAGGACATCGCCTTTTTAAGCGCAACCTTAATAAATAGTCTTGCCCCCTAGTAGTTTAAGTCTGTTTGAATAAGGCGGCTGCCGTAAATGCAAGCGCTGCTGCCAAAAGAGGGATGATGGCGGAACTCACAGAGGCTGAATTGCAGAATATGTCTGCTGAGCAGATAGCTGAGCTCCAGAAGAAGAATTGCGTATTCTGCCATATAATTACTGGAAGGATCCCCGCTAAAAGAGTATTTGAGGACGATAAATGCGTCGCTGTGCTTGATATCAATCCCGCGAATCCCGGCCATGTGCTCCTTCTTCCGAGAGAGCATGTAATGGTTATGCCTCAGCTTCCTGATGATCTTGTCAGGCATCTCGCCATGGTCACTAAAGGGATCTCGCATGCCTGCCTGAGAGCCTTCAAGGCTGAAGGAACCAGTATTTTCATCGCGAATGGAGGAATCGCTGGACAGCGCGCTCCTCATGTCATGATCCATATCATCCCCAGGAAAGAGAAGGACGGCGTTGAAGTCCTTAGGACCCCCCATAAGCAGATACCTCCTGAGCAGCTGAAGCAGGTTGATGACGCGCTCAAGGATGCGATAGATACGGCGTTCGGTTTGAAGAATCCTGAAAGCAGGCAGACTGAGCAGGAAGTGAAATCAGGACAAGGACATGGAGCAGCTAAAGATTCCGCATCAGATAAGGATATGAGTAAAGGAAGCGATAAGGATTCTAGTAAGAAGAGCGATAAAGATTCTGTGGTGGGGAGAGATAAAGATTCTGGTAAGGATTCTGATGAGATCAATACAGAGCAGCCAGACAATGCCGAGGAAAAGCCCGATGAAGGGAAGCTTGAGGAGAAGATCAGCGGCTCTTCATCAGCGAGACCAAAGTCAAGAACAGAGAATTCAGGCGCGAGAGACTCAGAGCAAGGTTCTAGGTCTCAGCAGGTTCCGCAATCTTCTGGAAAATCCTCGTCGCAGAATGCTCTTCAGAGTGAAGAAGGCAGTCCCGGACAAGAGCCTGAGCATGAGGACGCTACTGGCAAAGAGCTTTCAGACCTTGATAAGATCGCGGGATTGTTCGGAGTGAATCCTTTCGGGAGGGACAATGGCTGAAGGATGCGTATTTTGCGACCTGATACGCGCGCAGAATGTGCGCAAGCTTTACGAAGATGAGTATTGCGTCGCTATCCTTGAGCCAGCTCCAGCCGCGCTCGGCCATATCCTTGTGATGCCTAAACATCATTATCCTATCTTTGAGCAAGTGCCTGATTTCATTGTCGCTTCAATGTTTTCCGCAATGAATAAGATATCCACAGTCCTTTTCGACAGGCTGCGCGCCCACGGCACTAATGTCCTCATAACGAACGGGATTGCCGCAGGCCAGGAAGCCGCGCATGTCATGGTCAATCTTATCCCTAGGAGAGAAGGCGATGGCCTGAATTTCCAGTGGCAGCCGAAACAGCTCTCTGAGGAAGAGATGAACACTTCAGAGTTGCAGCTTAAAGAGGAATGCAAGAAGATCGGTGATTTCCAGAGAGAGAAAGCGCAGGCAGTCGTGCTTGACCAGAAGCCGTTATCTCTAGGAGCGATAAGCGGTGACAGCAGAGACGGAAAAACAGAGCATGACGCGTCGCAGAATTACATGCTGCGCAGGCTCAGAAGGATCCCCTGATTCTGCCCCTGATAACTATCTTTGGCATATGCTGATCCAATAAGAACTAATCTTTGCTTATCTGCGCTTTTTAGCGAGTGTCTTCTTTACACTTTTCTTTAATTGGGTCAAAGGATATTCCAGCGCAGTATCTCCTGTCTTGTCTCCAGAACTCTTGATCTTATCCGTAGCCTCTTTGCCAGAGATTTCAGGAGATTTCTCCTCTTGCTCCACTCCTTTAGTTCGCAGCACAGATATCTTCAGCGTGATCATGATCCTAGACATTGAGTCTATCAGCGCGTTTACCTCTTCAATGCCACCTTTCTGTAGATTGATGTAGAAGTTCCCTTTGCTTATCTCATCGACAGCGAAAGTTATCTTCTTGAGATTATTCGAGACGATTCTTGCAGTGGCTATACCCACTATTATGCTGAGAATGATCACGCAGAGAGCTATAATTCCAGTCCTTGTCTCGAGAGCATTTATCGCTTCAAAGAACACGTTGCCTTTATTCTCCACTATTATTATCCATCTCAGGCTTTTGAACTCCATGTATCCTGTTGTTCTTGAATAAGCAAGGCGTTCCTCTTCCCCTCCATCTTCATGTCCTGCGATGGTCATTATCCCTCGCTCTTCAGTCAATCCTCTGAATAATTCTGTGTCTTTGAGGCTGCTGAACTGCTCAGGCTTTTCTGTCGTGAAGAACGCTCTTGGATCGGTTGAGACGATCAGCACCCCTTCCTCACTGATGACCCAGAAATATCTCCCTTCTATCTTATGCTCTTCAACGTTACCGATATCTTCAAGCATATTTATTATCTCATCGATGCTTAGGACTGCCTTCAACACTCCGATAGGCTCTCCGCTCTCATTGTCAATCCTCAGGTGCAGGTTCACAGCATAAATTCCTGCGCTCTCATCATATCCTATATCTTTGATGAATAATCCTTCTTTCATTGTCTTCTGCCACCATTCTTCATCGCTCTGCAGATAGTCGCTTGTCCTTCCTGTGAGGCCGACAATCACGCCGTACTTGTTTGTCACGAAGATCTCCCCATAGATAGCATGGCCGTGCTCTTTCTCTAAGAAATCCTTTCTGCCCTTCAATTCTTTTGAAAGGTCATTATCCAGAAGATCCTTCATGAGGCTTGTTATATTATCTTTAGGGGCATTCTTCCACGCTTCATCCTGCAAGGCGATGGAAGCTTCTCTGCTCTGCATGTGTTCAAATTCCTCGTTTGATCGCATGATCTCCTGGCGCAAAAGCCTATACTTGGAATATGTCTTGAAATTCTCGATATGGTGGTAGATGAACTGATCTATCTTGTCAGCTATCTCCATGGCAAGCACTATGGCGTCTTTCTGCACAATCTCTATGGCGATGTTTTCGCTCTGTCTGAAAGAGGTGTAGAATCCTGCGGTGCTTATGAGGGTCAATGTGACGAAAGCCAACATGAGTATTGTGCTGAGTTTCATGTGATCCCTCTTTCTCCTCAGAAGAATTCTTTATGTTCAATAATCGGATATCTTCAGCATTTTCAATATAGCTCTACAATCCTTATTTGTTCTTGCTTTTGCCAGAGCTCTTGCTGAGGTCTATCACTTTGTCAACGAACATCCCTGCTTCCTGCACTAAAGTCTCATGCTCTTTAACTTTCAGGGCGAAAAATATCGCTTTGCAGTCTGTGGCCTTTATCTTGTTGACGATAGTCGAGAGGAATCTCGCGACTGGGGCCTTGTCCTGATAAATGAGCAGGTTTGTGACAGAATCGAAGAGCAGGTAATCGAAATGGTGCTTGAGGAACCTGTCAATCGTCAGCGAGAGCTCTGTGAGCGCGCTTGGAGAGCTGACAAAATAGCATCCTTCAGTCTGTGGCGGGCGCTCGGTGATCGTGCGTGAGATAGCATCCACCCATACTATATGCTTGATCTTGACTCTTTTCTTATCAAGAGTCTCTTTCAGCGAATTGAAAGTCTTGTTCAGCGTGACATAGCAGACGTTCTTCTTCGCGGCCAGCTGCCTGGATATCTGGATGATTACCTCGCTATAGTCTGTATCCGGAACCAGCAGCAGTATCGTCTGGTTTTTCTTAAGTTCTTTTATTATATCCATGAGTGCACATCTGTTGTTTTACTCGTTTTCAACTAATCTTTTGACTCTTCTTATTAGGTCATCCAAGTCAAAAGGCTTTTGTATGTAATCTTTCACGTTTTTTTGCTTGCCCAGCTCTTCTTTCTCGATATCGCTCATCCGGACAACGCTTATGAACGCGATAGGGACGCTCTTGATCTGTTTGACCATCTCTCTGACTTGGGTTCCGGGCATCATGATATCGCTGAGGATCGCGTCAGGCTTGCTTGTCTTGAGCTTTTTCAGGCAATCATCACCATTCACTGCGAGAGTGACTTTAAACCCGTTCTTCTCAAGAACGGTCTTGAGCGTGGAGCGGATATCCGCGTCATCATCCACAACCATTATCTTCTTTGCCATATTATCCTTCTGCCTCATGCTTTATTTAGCGCTTCTTTAATCCCCCTGATGATGCTTTCAGGGCTGAAAGGCTTCTGTATGAATCCATCGACATTCTTCAGGTCGACTTTATTCTTAGGTATCACTGATATGAAGATTATATGGGTTCCATGATTGATCCTTTCATGCAGAAGATTCACTACATCATAGCCTGACAGCGTAGGCATCAGAAGATCTATGAGTATGATATCATAATGCGCTTTTTGCGCAGCGATAAGCGCTTCTTTGCCGTTAGTGGCAGAATGCACTGATAATTTGTTCTTTTTAAGGATAGCAGTGATGAGTTTAAGGTCTTCAAGATCATCATCAACCACTAATATCTTTCTCTTACCAGCCATCTATTGCCCTCTCTTTTGATCCAGCTGAATGCTTATGGTTGCCTTGATGTTTGATTATTCGTGATGGGGATATACTTCGTTGCTTGCAATGACCTATCACAAATACCAAAAACCCAAGTCAATCATGCTCCGCAGCTTGCTGCGGTTGGGTTTCTGATTCTGCTTGAAAATCTTTATCTATGTATAAAAAAGCAAAGAGGTATATAAATGTTTGGCAGTTAATGGCTTGGTCTGGCAGATCATGTCTAGATATACAGTATTCTTTTAAAAGTTCACCACATCCTTCCAGCTATGTCCAGGGTGTATAATATCATGGCATGAGCCTGCTCTCTTGAAGGGCAGAAAGGGACTTGCTTCTTGTGCACCGAGAATATCCTCACCTGATTTACAAGATGGATCTGCTGCGTTATAGCAGGGTCAAGCTCTATGTTCTTCTCTTTCAGCTTGGCTATCATGTTGCCTAACCCTATCCCTGGGCTCTTCTCGAGGAGATCATTGCCTGTGGCTTCGAAGTATTTCCTGTGAAGGCAGGTCTCAAGCACTCTTCCGCAGAGTATCACTGTGCTCCTGTACAGCCCTGCATTGAAGCTTTTCTCAATCTCTTTGATATCAGCGCTGACTTCGCTTGAGATCTCGGCAGGAAGTGAAGGCATTCTGAATGAGATATTCGGAATCGATGTTGCAACAGCAGTTCTTGAGGATGTGAGAGTGCTGTTCAGGGATTTCATCTTCCTAATAACCTCACTGGCTTCAATGGCATTCTTCCGCTTGCGTTCAAGCTCCCTGAACAACAGCAATAGGTCTATGAGCGTGTCGTCATTCTTGTCCGCGGCCGGAGCGAGAGCCCAAAGCTCTTTCTTTATCTCTTTGAGAGCGCTGTCAGCTGATGCGGAATAATAATCCTGCTTGTTCCTCTTGAAGTCAAGTATCGGAGAGAGGTTCTTTGCCTGATCTAGAACGCTTTTTGATTGATTTTGAGATTTTTGTTCGATAATGGCTTGTTTAGCGCTGTTTGGCGCCGGAATCCCTTTCTCCGCGCGGTCTAGCGTCGCTAGAAACCGGTCAAGGGCTGCGTCGAGTGGCGGCATAAGCTGATGATGTTCAAGAATTATATAAATGTTAGTATCTTTTATCTTATAAATATCTAGTTTCAGAATGCGCTTTCTGCAATCTATCTTCTTCTCATCAGGATATCAACTTTTTCCTCAATCCTGCGCACCCTATTCCTGTTCTCGTCGATGTGCGCATTCAGGTTGCGGTAGATCGTCTTGAGGTATAAAGAAAGGAAGATATAGACAAGCACGAGAACGATAGAGCTCACGATGAAGCTTGTCTTTATAGCGAAAAGCACGTCATCCTCTGCCATAATCCCTGTTTAGGAAGAGTATTCTATAAACTTTTAGTAGCACTGGGGCATAGTCATTTCCTCTCAATGGAAAAACAGTCTTTTTATCCGCTGCGAGCCTTCAAATTCTTCGATAATCTGCACTGCGCTCTTAGGCACTAATGATCTCCAGTCCTCATTCTTCAGCATCCTGCGCCGGACTTCTGTTGCGTCGATGTCTTTGAACCTATCTTCTTGGGCAGTTGTCTCAATCTCAAATCCTGCGTCACTGAACAGTTTCGCTACAAGAGCGTTAGTTCCGGCAAAGACTTTCTTGAAATGAGGAACCTGGCTGCGGACATGATCTGCGTATTCCTCATCGAGAAGTATGTCATTTATTGGAATGATGATCGTGTTTGTGATGTGAGCTTCATAAAGCGCGGCTTCAATCATTTTCTTGCGCTCTTCAGCGCTGAACGGGTTGTCTATAGTATTGGAATGCTGCGCAGAGCCTATCACGATTATCAATTTGTCAACTTTTGCCGCGGCTTTCCGTACAGCTTCAAGATGCCCTTTATGGAATGGCTGGAATCTTCCGATCAGAAGGCCGTTCATTGTATCCTCGAAGTACACAAAGCAGGTTTTGCATAAATACTTTGCTTTCTTGTTGCCTATGGCCGCGCTACCGCATAACTGGCAGGAGATCTCTCTCAGTGTTCTAAAGACAATAGTTATCACGCTCTTCCTTTGATGAGCGAATCGTGGCTGTTCTTAAAGATAGTTGTATCTTGAACATACGCATTGGAAATATGCTTTAAGCTCTTTCTGGAAGAGGGAAAGCGCGTCTTCAGAACTCTGAATGCCTATATAAAGAATTTCTCCTAAAATGAAGCCTCACTGCCTGCTTCTCGCTTGGTTGACTTCATCTATAATAGAGCGCTCCTGAGCGAGGCTTCCCTCTTCAGAACAGTAAGGGCAGCGGGAAGGGGCGCGCACTTGCGCTTTCGGCGTGAATGTATAATTGCAGTTGCCGCACCTGTATCTTGTCATATTGCTGATTAATCGCGCGGATTTTATAAATGTTGTGATAGCTGAGGCTCTGTCATGAATCTTTGACATAAAACTTCTTTGTCGTTGCTTGAAAAGAATATTTTAAGTAGAATTATGCCCTCAATTATATAAGCAACGGCAAAAAAGTGGGGGATTCAGGGCAGAGCCGAGGCTGAGGCGATGTCCTGAATCTTTTATATCATAGTAACTACTCGAGCATAGAAATATTTTTATAGTTCTGAGGCATTATACATTTTATGGCGAACAGCCCTGAAGGGTTAGACGTAAGGCAGTTATTGGAGAGCGTGTGTTCTGTATTGTCTGAACGGCATAATCCTCAGCAGATTGTCTTTCCAGATAAGGCGTATACTGAGATTACAGAAGATTCTGACTGGCATAGGAAAAGATATGGCTATATGGGTTATGAGAGCGCAGGATTATATCGGTTTGGTGGAAAGACCTGGGCAATAGCCAGAGGAGAGAAGTTTGTGGGTCATCCAGCTGGAAAGTATGACAGTGATATTCTAGCTTTGGAGTTCTTGGCAGCAGGAAGTTCTCTTGGAATAGTTCAAGAACGCCTTAAGCGGGAGATTGGTCTTAGCTCTTACTTCTTCAGGTCTCTTATTAGAGGGTTGTCTGATGGAAATCTGGATTTCAGCAAGACAAATCTTGGAGATGAAATGTCAGAAAGAGTACGTCCAGTTATGCATGGATTCATTGCGCAAATGCCTGAGTATGACCCTTCTGTGATAAAGGCATCAACGATGAGCCATCCTATAAAGAAGCCTTTGCTGTACAGGCCAGAATTCGCGGATCTCTTGGCTGATTCTATCGAAGCGGTATTGAGATGATTTCTATCGATGTTGTAACAAAGAGTTATTAGTAGAATATTCAGACAGCATTCCAAATCTTTAAATACCTTCTTTGCATCTGTTTTATCATGCCAGACTATGAATCAGAGATCAAGGCTCTAGAGGACGAGCTGAAAAAGACTGACTACAATAAGCGCACACAGATGCACGTAGGGATGGTCAAGGCGAAGATCGCCCGCCTTAAAGAAGCCCAAGTCAAGCGCAGCGGCGGCGGCAAGAAGACTGAGGGTTATTCCGTCAGGAAGAGCGGCGATGCCACAGTCATACTCATAGGTTTCCCTTCAGTGGGGAAATCAACGCTTCTCAACTCATTGACCGGAGCGGGCAGCAGGGTGGGCAGCTATGATTTCACGACTCTTGATGTCATCCCAGGGATGTTGAATTTCAATCACGCACGCATACAGGTCCTTGACGTTCCAGGAATAGTCTACGGCGCGGCTTCCGGAAGGGGCAGGGGCAAAGAAGTATTGGCAGTCATGCGCGGCGCTGATCTTGCTATCATAATCATTGATGTCAACCATCCAGAGCATCTTGACGCGTTGCAGCGCGAGATACGCGAAGCAGGGCTCAGGCTGAACCAGAAGAAACCCGAGATCATAATCAAGAGACGCTCTAAAGGGGGCATTGATGTCGCGAGCACTGTCAAGCTGACAAAGATAACCAAGGAGACGATAAGCAATATCCTCAAGGAGTTCAGGTCCAGCAATGCTGATGTGATACTTAGAGACGATATAGACGTGGACCAGTTCATAGACGCTGTCGAGGCCAATAAAGTTTACATTCCCGCGCTAGTCATCCTTAACAAGATTGATGTTGTGCCTGAGGAGCGGCTTGAGCAGCTTGTCAAAGAGCTCAATCCTGACATCTGCATCTCTGCTGACAGGAAAGTCAATATCGAAGAACTGAAGAAGAAGATATTCCTCAAGCTTGACATGATAAGGGTCTACTGCAAAGAGGTCGGCAAGGAAGCTGATCTCAATGTGCCGTTGATCATGCGGCGCGGAGCGACTGTCAATGACATGTGCAATAAGCTGCACAAGGATTTCGCTTCTAAATTCAAGTTCGCCAGGGTTTGGGGCGGCTCAGCGAAATTTCCAGGCCAGAAGCAGATGCTCAAGCACATCCTCATGGATGGGGATATCGTTGAGATAAATGTGAGGTGAACAAGCAGAGCCTTATCTCCAATTGCGGTTTTCGCGTCAAGTTATTCATCCATATCTACAAAGATTTTTATATCTGTCATGTTACACTCACTTATCATTCAGATAGGAGGTGCAATATGTGTTATCTTGAGAAGTTCTCAAAGGATTATGGCGCTGAGCTCTACCTTATTTTCAGAGTGATAGTCGGAGTTCTGTTCGCGTTCCACGGCTCGCAAAAGCTTTTAGGATGGTTCGGCGGAGGAGGTATTTCAGGCACTGCCGGCTTTTTCGGAAATCTCGGAATCCCTTTAGCTGGAGTATTCGCGGTGATAGTGGCGATTGTCGAGTTCGGAGGAGGCATCGCGATAGCTTTAGGCCTTTTCACAAGGCTCATGGCGATATTAGGGACTGCGACCATGATTGCGGCGCTGGCTCTTGTGCATTTCCCTAAAGGATGGATGCCTCTGAAGAACGGAGGAGAATTGCCTTTGCTGTTCATCGCGGCGTTCCTTGTGCTGCTCTCTCGCGGAGCGCAGAAGTACAGCCTTGAGAAGAAGCTCATCGGCGAGGAGATGTTCTGAAGGTCTTGATTATTTTTTGTTTATTTTTTATATTATTATCTGAGTCAAGTGCAGTCTGATTATCTATACCTCGGCAGATATCTCTTTATCAGCTCTTCAGCTTTATCATGGTCTCCAATCCGGACTTCAGAAAAGACAAGCCTCTCAATCTCTTTATGCTCGAATTCTTTCAGCAGCAGAGCAATCTTATGCAGGATGAATGGCCTACTGCTGATTCCTATGAATGAATATCCATTGCCAAAAACATGGGTGAATATCATAAGCGCTCTCTTCATATGGTAGTCGCTTGTTATCAATACAATCTTCTTCTGCGGTAATTTATTCTTTAGGAATATCTTTTTGGAAAAGACAGCGTTTCCGACAGTATCGCGAGAATCTTCTTCCAGTATCAGTCTTTCTTTAGGTATCCCTTTCTCTATAAGATAATCAAAGTATATCTTCGCTTCGGATAATTCCGGATTTCCATAAGAGCATCTTCCGCTGAGGATCAAGAACTGGATATATCCTTCCTTTAGCAGATGGTACGCTTTTTCTACACGGGTTTTTGGATCGTGAGGCAATCTTCGCTTCCCGCTTATCCCTCCGCCAAGAAGGATCCCTATATCGGTCCAGCCTTTCTGCAATACTGCCTCTCCTTTCTTCATCAGTCAAGAGAATCTCATCCTATATAAAAGATTAACTTTTTTATTGAACATTCAATCTAAAAGATTAGAAATGGGCCTGAAACTTACGAACGCGGCTTCTTAAAATATCTGGGCAGCAGTATGGGCACGCAAAAAGCCTCCAATAAATGAAGTGAGCTCACATATCTCTTGACATTCTCATACTCTCCCTTGAAGATATTCCGTCTCATCGACGCGACAATCTGCCCAGGGGTCTCTCCTTGAACATTTGTTATTATCCTCGCAGTTCCCATATGCTGCAAATGCCTTCTTGTTCTCGCGTGCAGGTCTGTATCCGCTATTATAGGGACATTGTACCCTTGCTTTTTAAGTGATTCTGAGAATTCTTCCACTTTCTTATTCACATCATGATACCTTATATCAAGACCGACAGCGTTCAATCCTTGCCTTAATCCTTGCCTTATCCAAGGAACGCAATAACTGTTCCATTCTAAAGTCACCTGTCCTGAGTATTCTTTGCATATACTTTCCAATTCTTGCCCTAACTCTTCAGAGATATGCCCTGCTGTCCTTGTCTTTCCATTATCCACAAATGGATGATCAAGAAGGATCAATGCTCCATTTGCAAGCCCTTTGTCGATAATCTCTCTTATCTCAGTATGTGGGGTGGCGTCATCCAGCGAATAGCCGACAGTCAATATGTGGAGATTCTTTTTAGTATTATATTCTCTAGCATTCAAGAAATATCTTCCATTAGGAAGTCTTATGCCTGAATTATCGCAGACTGATGTCGGGAAATATCCCTTTGTCCTCTCCGCAACATGCTGGAATAATGAACAATCAAGAGACTCCATCGCGAGAACATCTAATTGCCTCTCTTCCATAGCTTGAACTACATCACTTATCGTATTGCTTCCTAAGAAAGGGTGGACATGCAGTTCTATGTGAGCCATAGGCTTAGAATGATATGTTTATTTATAAATCTTTTGGTTCATAACCACTAAGTAGTAGTTACTAAGTCTGGCAGTAAAGCTTTCTTCGAACTATTCCGTCTTCTGAAGAATTATTCTCTCCTAATTGTCATTCACTTCACGCACATCTTGCACTTCTTAGGCAGGTAAGAGTCATGCTTGCGGTGCATCCTGCACATCGATGTTCCCCCTCTGAACTCTTCGCAAAGCATGTACAGCTGCCGCTGCGCGGCTCTCTTGTCTTTGAGTATGATCGCTGCCGCTTTTCTTATGCGCGCGGTCTCTGCAGCTGAGAACTTCACATTGCTCGCCCGTTTCTTCTTGAGATACTGCGAGACTGCGGATTCTGTGATTCCAAGAATGTCAGCCGCTTCGCGCTGGCTCAGATTGTGCTCATCCACAAGCGCGCTGCAGAGCGCTCTCCTGAGCGCCGGGAGCAAGTACCATACTTCGATCTCTTGCGGCATTATTGACGGCATGGGGATATTAACGATAGTGAAGTTTAAAAGCTTTGCGGTGAATATTCCTCTCTGAAAACCGTAACATTTAAAAAGGTTAACAATCGTTAAGTAATCATGGTCAATAAACGTCCTGTCAGGAGAGTTGCGCGTCGCTTACGCACTGAACGTTCTAATAAGAATTCTCATCCTGCAGCCATGCGCGCGCAGTATGACCGGAAGAACAAGGAGAATCTCTCCTTCCAGCTTCCTGAAGGGCTGTCAGAAGAGATCGTGCGCGAGATATCCAAGCAGAAGAAAGAGCCTGGATGGATGCTCGCCAAACGTCTTGAAGGTTTAAAGATTTTCTTGCAGAAGCCGCTGCCTTCATGGGGGCCTTCATTATCAAGACTTGATCTCTCCCGCATAAGATACTATCTCAGGCCTGACGCTTCTAAGAACGCTACTAGATGGGAAGATGTCCCTCAGGATATAAAGAACACTTTTGAGAGGTTAGGCATTCCTGAAGCGGAGCGCAAATCTCTCGCTGGAGTGGGAGCTCAATATGAGAGCGAGATAGTCTATCACAACCTCAAGAAAGAATGGGAAGAGCAAGGAGTGATATTCCTTGACTGCGATGAAGGGCTGAAGAAGTTTCCTGAGATGTTCAGGAGATATTTCATGACTTCCTGCGTTCCTGCGGCATTGCACAAATTCTCCGCGCTTCATGCCGCGGTATGGAGCGGGGGGACATTCATCTATATCCCTAAAGGGGTAAAGCTCACAACTCCATTGCAGGCATACTTCCGCATGAACGCCATGCGGGGAGGGCAGTTTGAGCACACTCTTATAATAATCGATGAAGGGGCAGAAGCGCAGTATATAGAGGGCTGTTCAGCTCCGCGCTATGATGAGAGCGCGCTGCACGCGGGCTGTGTAGAGATCCATGTCCTGAAGAACGCAAGGATGAGATATTCAAGCATTGAGAACTGGAGCAAGAACACTTACAATCTTAACACTAAGCGCGCGATAGCTCACGAAGGGGCGATCATGGAATGGGTGAATGGCAATATGGGCTCCGCGGTGACGATGCTCTATCCTGCGACAGTGCTTGCAGGTGATAATTCCAGCACTTCTTTCTTAGGTATAGCTTTCGCAGGCAAGAGCCAGAACCAGGATACAGGGTCTAAAGTCATACACATCGGAAAGAACACTTCTTCAGTGATCCGTTCAAAATCAATCAGCAAGGAAGGAGGGATCACAAGCTATCGCGGACTGCTCAGCATAAGGAAAGGGGCTCTCAACGCCAAAGCGAGCGTCTCTTGCGACGCCCTGATGGGAGACGCAAGGTCAGTCTCGAACACTTATCCCTCGATTGATGTTGTCGAGCGTTCAGCTTCTGTCGCGCATGAAGCATCTGTCGGAAAAATAAGCGAGGAGCAAGTGTGCTACCTGCGCAGCAGAGGGCTTGATGAGAAGGCGGCAGCGCAGATGATAGTCTCAGGATTCATCGAGCCGATAGTGAAAGAGCTCCCTCTTGAATACGCTGTAGAGCTTAACAGGCTCATCTCTCTGGAGATGGAAGGATCGATCGGCTGAGAAGGTTGATGCTAACATGGTAATCGCTTCACAAGAACAATTTAATGATTTCGCGCAAGGGCTGCGCGAGCCTGGCTGGTTCCTGGACCACAGGAAAGCGGCTTTAGCCAGAATGCTCGCCGCTCAAATCCCTGACTTCAGGCAGGGCTTGCTCTCAGGGATATCTTTTCCTGAGAAGTTTGAGCTCTCAGATATTACTCCTGAGAATGGAAGGCATGATTCCACAGTTGCTATCGAATACGATAAGAGTTCTGGTGTGAGCATCTTCTCCTCAAGCGAAGTCTCTCAGGCAATGCCGGCGGAGAGCGCGGCTCTTTTCAAGGCATTTCTCACAGAGGATTGGATGCATGACGCTGACGCTCTGGCATGGCATCAGCAGGCTTTCGCTAATGATGCGCTTTTCATACGCATCCCTAAGGATTGCGCTGTCAGCAAGCCTATATTGATAACCTACTCCTGCGGAGCTAAGCCTTTGCTCGCTTCAATATTCGTGCTCGCTGAGAAAGGATCCTCAGCGAAGCTTATCATGATAAAGAAATCAGCGGTTCAGAAAGTCAAGAAAAGCGGAGAGGGCGGCAGAAAGATCAATGAAGGAGATGATCATAATTATTCAGGCAATCAATCCTATGTCTCTGAAGACTTAAGAGTCTTCGCTGTCGGAGACAATGAGATTGAAGTGACAGCTGTCCAGGCCTTGGATGATTCTTCAGTGATAGTTCAGCGCCGCACTTCCTGGCAGGGGAAGCAGGCAGCAGTGAAATGGGATGATGTCTGCATCGGCGGAGCTTTCTGCAGGAGCGAGGTCATATCTATACTTGCAGAGAAAGGAAGCTCGACTAAATCTGTGTCGTCGTTCATCGTGGGGGAGAGGAAGCGCTTCATGCTCAGCAATTCAGCGCTGCACAAGTCTCAGTTCACAGTCTCTTCATTGCTCACTCGTGGAGCGCTTGCGCAGGAATCAAAAGTCTTCAGCAAAGGATTGATACGTATCGATCCTGAAGCTTCAGGCTCTGAAGGATTCCAGAAGCAGGACGCTTTATTGTTAGGCAAAGGCGCGGAAGCGGCTGCTATGCCTAATCTTGAGATAATGAATGACGATGTCAAATGCGGCCACGGAGTCAGCATAAGCGATATAGATGATGGAAGGATGGCGTATCTCATGAGCAGAGGGCTTGATGAGAGAGCTGCGGCGCAGCTCATAGTCGAAGGATTCCTCCTGCCAGCTATCGAATTGATTACGGATATCTCATTGCGAAGCCTGCTCTTCAGCGCAGTCAGGGCAGCGGTCGCGCGTACGGGAAGAGGATGATTCAGGACAGAGCCGTTTTTACAATAAGATTTAATAAGATACGATGTTGATTGAGGACATAACATGGCAAATATCACTGAGAAAAGCGCTGAAAGACTGGCATCAGAGAAACTGACCATAAAGAACCGGGAAGGCAAGCGCGTAGTTGTGCTGATAGAGAGATCTCCGCGCCAGAAAGGGCTTGCGTTCGTGATGCACGGGCTTAGCGGCAACAAAGAACAGCCGCATATCATTGCAGCAGCGAAAGTATTCCTCTCAAAAGGATACACTGTCGTCAGATTTGACACCACTAACACTTTCGGAGAGAGCGAGGGCAAGTATGAAGACGCCACAGTCACTAATTACTACAGCGACCTTGTCGATGTGATAAGGTGGGCTGGCTCGCAGTCCTGGTATGAGGAAAGATTCGTTCTTGCAGGCCACAGTCTTGGTGGCATCTGCGTCGGCTTGTACGCTGAGCGCCATCCTGACAAAGTCGCAGGTCTTGCGCTTCTTTCTTCAGTAGTTTCAGGAAAACTCAGCCTTGAGACAGCCAAATACAAGGACACTGCCGCTGAATGTAGAAAGACAGGATGGATTGAGGAGAAGAGCGAAGCCAGGCATGGAATAGTGAAGCGCCTGAAATGGTCCCACATGGAAGACCGTATGAAATACGATCTGCGCGAGCAGTCAGACGCCATAGTCATGCCAGTGCTTTTTGTAGTCGGAGATAAGGATGACTCAACCCCTTTAGAGCACCTGAAGGTTCTTTTTGAAGAGATTCCAGGAAATAAGAAACAGCTCAGTGTTCTTCCGGGAGTTCCGCATACTTACCGGGAGCAAGCGCATCTCGCGCTTTTCTCGCGAATACTTTCAGAATGGATAGATTCAAGCCTATATCCCAAATCTACGTCAAAGAAGTCTAAGCAAGAATAGATATGATCAAGGAGAGGACTCATGAAGCTCAATGACATGATCGCGAAAAAGCTGCGCAAGGATTTCCCTCTGCTCAGTCAAAAGATAAATGGCAAGCCGATAATCTTTGTCGACAATGCCTCTACAACCCAGAAGCCTGAAGAGGTCATTGAGGCAGTCTCAGGATTCTATGAGAATACTAACGCGAATGTACATAGGGGAGTATATCTTTTGAGCGAAGAAGCCACAAAGCAGTATGAAGAGGCGCATGCGGTCGTAGCGAGGTTCATCAATGCCTCTCCTGAAGAGATCATCTTCACGAAGAACACCACTGAAAGCATAAATCTTCTCGCTTACACTTTAGGCAGTCTCTTCGCAAAAGATTGCGGCGCGGAAGAGTGCGGATGCGCAGGCAAAGAGTATGATTGCGGATTCGGCGATAGGTGTGATGACGGCTCTTGTGAAGATGGTTCTGGCGAATGCCGCGATAGCGGCTGCTGCGAGAGTGAATCCCCTAAAGAAAATGGCAGTCAGTCAGGAAAGCGGAATGAGATAGTCCTGACAGAGATGGAGCACCACTCAAACCTTGTGCCCTGGCAGCAGCTTGCCAGACGCTCAGGCATGATCCTGAAGTTCATAAGGATGAATGATGATCTCACTCTTGATTATGATGACGCGCGCAGGAAGATAACCTCTCGCGCAGCGATAGTATCTGCAGTCCATATCTCTAACGCGTTCGGCACAGTCAATGATGTTGAATTATTGTGCGGATTGGCGCGTGAGAACGGAGCGATATCGATAATTGACGCGGCGCAGAGCGTGCCGCACATCCCTATCGATGTGAAGAGGATCAAGTGCGATTTTCTCGCTTTCTCAGGCCACAAGATGCTCGGGCCCACAGGGATAGGGGTTCTGTACGGCCGCAAGGAACTGCTGCAGAAGATGCCTCCTTTCCTGTTCGGCGGAGATATGATCAGCGCTGTAAGCTATGAAAGCGCTGAATGGAACGCATTGCCGATGAAGTTCGAGGCAGGAACTCCTGACATCTCTGGCGCTGTGGGATTGGCAGCGGCGATAAAGTATCTTCAGCGCATAGGATTGAAGAATATTTCTGCATGGGAGCATGAATTGCTCGATTACGCATTCAAGAAGCTTAAAAGCATTCCAGGGGTGATGATACATTCTCCCCCTTTGAAGCATTGCTCAAGCATTGTCTCATTCAATATCAAAGGCATCCATCCGCACGATCTCGCTTCCCTCTTGGCAGACAAAGGAGTTTGTGTGCGCGGAGGGCATCATTGCGCGATGCCTGTCATGGATAAGCTGGGATTGAGCGGCACTTGCAGGGCTAGCTTCTACCTTTACAATACTCTTGAGGACATTGATGCGCTTATTGCAGCGATAATCAGCGCGAAGAAGATTTTCGGGAAAGAAGGAAGCAAGAATTAGATCATTGAGGGCTCATGGATAACGCGGCTATGTACAGGGAGAATATACTGGAGCACTACCAGCATCCAAATAATAAAGGCAGGCTGATCGGAGCGACTTGCGAGCACAGAGCGCATAATCCTTTATGCGGCGATGATATAACGATCCAACTGAAGATCAAGGGCGGAAAGGTCGAGGATGTGAAGTTCAATGGTATCGGGTGCGCGATAAATACTGCCGCCGCGTCACTGCTGACTGACTCTGTCAAAGGGAAAAAGGTCAGTGAGATCATGAAGCTCAAGAAAGAGGATGTGATCTCTTTATTGCAGATAGATATCAGCCCTGTGCGGCTGAAGTGCGCGCTGCTCCCATTGGAAGCTTTGCAGGCAGCTGCGCAGAAAGCGGCAAGTGATAAAAAAGCCAGGACATAATGATCATCAGTCTCAGATCGGAGGAATTATGGCAGTGAAGAAAGCGGCAATGCTTGAAGTCAAGGATCTGCATGTCAAGGTCGAAGGCAAGGAAGTACTGAAAGGGATATCTTTCTCTCTTGAGCGCGGAAAGACCTACGCGATCATGGGCCCTAACGGCTCAGGCAAGAGCACTCTGGCCAATGTCCTTATCGGAAGTCCGAAATATGAAGTTACCAAAGGGAATATCAAATACTGCGGCAAGGATCTCGCTGATATGAGCATCGATGAGAGGGCAAGAGCAGGAATCTTCCTGTCGTTCCAGAATCCTGTGGAGATCCCTGGAGTCGCGTTCTCAAGTTTCCTTCGCGCGGCAGTCAATGCGGTGCGCGGAGAAGGCAAGAAATTATCAATACTTGAATTCAGCAAAATGCTTGAAGAGAAAGCCGCGCTGATCGGGATGAGCAAGGAGTTCTTCTCGAGATCGCTGAATGAAGGGTTCTCCGGCGGAGAGAAGAAGCGCGCAGAGATAGTGCAGATGCTCGCGCTCGATCCAGAGCTCGCGATACTTGATGAGATCGATTCAGGATTGGATATCGACGCTCTGAAAGCGGTGGCGAAAGGGATAAACTCTTTTAAGGGCGGATCCGATGTTCGGGGCAGCGGCAAGTCTGATCTCAAGAAGAGCTGCGGCAAGACTTTGCTGCTCATAACTCACTACAAGCGGCTGCTTGAGCATGTCAGGCCTGACGTTGTCATCATAATGGCTGAAGGGAAGATAGTCAAGCAAGGAAGCGCAGAGCTCGTTGACCATCTGGAAGAGAAAGGTTATGGGTGGATCGAGAAGGATTGAGATAGGCGTTGGCAAAGATAGGTTGTAACCATATTCTAAATTCCAATAAATATTTAAACAATGTTCAGTTCATCATCCTAAACGAGGTGCATTGGTATAGCACGGACTGACTATTCGGCAATAAGCGTCTTGCGCGCAGTCTCTATATTCTCATTGTTCTGCATCATTATTCTTGCAATGATTCCTTTAGTGATAGCTCTCGACGCTCCTTCTGTCGCTGCTCCCCCTGCCGCTTCTGACAAGATCACTATCGAAGCCAAAGACAGCTCTGTCCTTCTCAACGGCATGAACATAGCTGAGAAAGCTAAAGGCCAGAGTTATGTGAGCTCTAATCTCATGGTCACTTACTCTATGGGCGTAGGCAAGGTGGCCTCGACAGCCAGCGTACCGAGCAAGTATTCTTCTACTGGTGCGTTGATGCAGATCGATTTTGGCGGGGGCAAGGGATGGTATTATCTCAAGGAGATATCAAAAGACGGCGAGAATATCTGGGAAGGAAAAGAGAGAGCGACAGTGAGCTGGGAATACCCCCTCATCGTCAATCAGGAATGGAAGCCTGCCGGCGTGAAGGACAATCTTGCAGAGATCCCTGAAGGGGAGGATATTCATTTCATCGCGAATGGCAATCTTGTCCTGCCTGGCAAATTCATAATCTACTCTGTGGAAGACGATGAAGAGGGAGCGGCAGAATCAATAGCGGATCCTGCGAAGGACTGCAGCAATCCTGGCAAGAGATGTTCCGCGACGCTAAAAACAAGCGACCTCGATGAAGGATATTATTACGTTGTCTACACTTGGGAATCCGGAGGCAAGACATACCTCTCTAATTCTATGGGCGTGAAGATAGGGGATCCAGGCGAAAAAGGGAAAGAAGAGGTAGTCTTCAATGACGCGCAGACAGGCGCTGATAAAAAGCTCTCCTGGACTCCGAAATACGCGCAATACTATGGCACTTGGGGCGATATGAACAAGGAAGACATGAAAGTCTATCAATGGAGCGATAATCCTTCAGGGATATCAATAGGAACATCGACTTCAAGAGTGGAGTATGACATTGACATCACCTCTCATGTGGATACTGGTGAAGGCATATTCAGCGGTCTTTCTTTTGAGGTCGATACAGACTGGAAGACGCACACAACTCTTATCTTTGACAATCATGAGACTATAGACTTAAAATATGACGGAGGTAAGATAATCATCAAGCCTTCCGAAACAGGAGACTGGGGCAATGGACTAATACTCACGAACGAGAGCAATCAGAGGATCACGATCTCAAAGAATGAGACATCAACAGCCAATGAGACCCCCTCTCAACAGGATATTCCTTCTCTGATTCCAGCGACTGACTCAGTGGATGAATACTCCCCTAATTATAAAATAAATGACTGGCTCAAGATAAATCCTGCGCAAGAAAGACCTCAGATAGGCCTCTCTCTGCTTGCGGACGCTCCTTTCGATTACAATGCTGTGGATGAATTGGCTGCAGGAACAGGCATTGACATAACTAGAGACATCGCAGACCCAGCAGTCATCGGAATGGAGAGAGTCTCTGACTCAAAGATCAAGTTCAGCAATCTCCTTGTTTCAGGAGAGAGCGCAGATGCGAAGTACAGCTGGGATTTCGGGGATGGAACTGCCTCTGAAGAGCAGAATCCTACCCATTCATTCAAGAGATCAGGAAATCTCATCGCGACACTGACAATAACAGCAACGACTGATTCAGGGGTGAAGACCTCAACACAGTCTGTTCCTGTCACAGTGACCAATACAGGATTTTTCGGGGGGATGATCGGATTCTTCTCAGGGCTGTTCGGCAGCGGAGACAAGAAAGAATACGCTTCAGCAGGGCCTATGGGCGGCCTTGTGACTGTCTCTTCCGGAGAACAGGTAAAGATCGCGGCAGATGGAAAGTATCATTATGGCACAACAGATCCGAAGCTTGCCACAGTCGATGGCGATGGAGTTGTCACATTCACAGAAGCGTTCACTCAGGGAAGCGCAGTAGGCATATTATCCTCTAATGAAGATGAGGGGAAAGTCACACTGATAAGATATTCAGGTCAGGAAGCGGATGGAGCGCAGAAAGATTCTAAATCTCCTATAATCAATGGAGTCATGATGGGAGATTCTCCCGTTGACATCAATGGCAGAGTGAAAGCAGTCACTTTCTCAGCTACTTCTGAAACCCTTGATGAGAACATATTGGAAGCAGCAGCAGAAGAGATATCAAACGCAGGAGTCGAGGAGATCAAAGGGCAAGTGGATAGCGGAGCGAGAGACGCTCTAGGGGAGCTCCTTAAGCTTAAAGGAGAGGGATGGGTTAAGGCATACGAGATAATAAGAAAGCTCTATGAAGGCGGAGAGACAGTGAAAGGGATATCTGATGATAAACTCTCTTGTCTTGAGAATTTCCGTGATTTTCTCAAATCACCGGATGATGTCTCAGCATCATTGAATTTCTACAGCTTCTGCATGTGTATCTATGGCTACGCAGGAGATTCGCGGGTCGCATTCATAGGGGATCTTTTCTGCAAATGGAAGATGCCCAGTGTTCCAAATCCCCAGGAGATGGATCCTGAAGTCAGGCAGAAATGGATAGATAGCATTGATGATTCAATAAACGAATACAAAGAGCCAGGATATATAGAGAAGAAGACAAAAGCGTGCGAAGAGGCGAAGAAAGGGTGTGATAAGGCTAAATCTCTTGTTGAGCAGGCAAAGAAGCTAGTCAGTGAAGTGGAAAGCCTCACTGAAGAAGCAAGAGAAGCTTATGATGACGCGAGAGCGGCGAATGAGCGCGCAGCGAAAGCGGCAGAAGACTCTTACAGCGCGACTAGCACAGCTGACGCTGTAGGCGCCGCGAACAGGGCGGCAGCCGCAGCTAAAGAATCAGAAGCGGCAGCGCAGGCAGCTAGCAGTAAGAGTGAAGAGGCGAAGCGTAAATCTGATGAGGCAAAAGCGCTGCTGGTGCAGGCATTGGATTTATGTCCTGGCAATTGCGCTCCTAAAGATGGCAGCTCAGAAATCATCAATGACGTCAATAGTGAAAGAGGCAAGATCTGGAAAGCTTCACAATACTGGGAATACTCAAGGAGCGCAGTGATGGTTGCCTGGGACGCTGGCAACAGAGCAGAAGTCGTTGTTGAATTCGCGAAAGCTAAGCTCGCTGCAGAGCAGAAGAAGAGCTGCGACAAAGCGCTGGAATACGCGAGAGCGGCAGCGAAAGCGTCAGAGAATATGGCTTCTTCGCTAAAAGGCCTGAATGAGAAGCTGACTGAGATGGATGATCTGGAAGCGTTGATGAACAAACTTGAATCTGAAGCAACGCAGATAAGGAATAATGAACGGTTTGAGGGAGGGATAAAGCTCAAGGATATCGCTGATGATGCTGGAGATGCGATCAAGTCAGGAGAGAAATCTCTTGAAGACATGAAGAAGCTGCAGTCAGGGATTAATGATATGGCTGACAAAGTGAAGAAGATGTCCTCAGCAGTGGAGAAAGCGCTCTCTGAAGGCTCTCCTGAGGATCCGAAATGCATAGAGGCAAAGAAGCTGATGCAGCAGGCGCTTGATGCCGCAAATCAGGCAGCAGCTGACGCAGCCAGCGCAGTGAATGCAGCGCAGAAGAATCTTGACAATTCAAAGCAGAGCAAAAGCAAGATTGATGAGATAAGGGATGAATGGGAGAAGAAGAGGAGAACAATAAGAGTCTATACTTATACGAATTCTGCCGGCGAGACAGTGATCTGGGGCGGCAATGGAGACGCGCAGCCCCCTGCAGGCTCGACATACTCTGGAACTATGCAGAGCGGCAAATGGACTGACGGCGGGCCGCCGCAGGTTAAATGATAAATTTATCTTAGGGTGAAAAAAGATGGAAGATTTGCTATCAAATGTTAAAAAAGTCTTTTTTTATCATTTTATGGCGGGAGTCGTAGTTGTCTTATTAATGATTGCTTCTTTGTTTGTTTTTATGTATCAAGATGGGTGGGCGTATTTAAGTGGTGGAATATTATTGAGCTTGCTATGTGCGATTGGGATTAGCTATTTTATATTCTGTATCATTTATTGTTACAACTATAGCATTAAAATCCCTCTTTTTAGCGTCCATATGATCTATAGGTATCATTCTCAAGATGAATTGTTATATCTTGGGAAAACTAAATTATCTTATTATCTTCTGGCAATCTTTCTAATAGTATTCATTTTATCTTTATGGTTTGTCGAGGTATTACCCTATCTTATTTAGACTGATAGATACATTCTTGAACTATCTCTATTTAAGCATAAAATGTGAAGCCGACATCATTATATACTAAGCCTCTTCTTGACTTGTCCATGGTTGAAATATCTTCCTGCCTTGATATCCGCGCGTGCTTGTTCAATCTCCATCTTTGTCTTCTTATTGACTTCCTGAGAAGCTTCTACCAAGTCTAGGATGATTTCTGTATATCTCTTGTTATCACAGAGCTTGCGTCGTTTCAATACCATAAAAAGCCTTTTACTCATCCTCCCAGTTTTTGTCATAACAACTAGGTAAATCATCATGATGTTTAAAGTTATTGTTTTAGGCGCAGATAAAATCTTTCTCCAACAATTCCCCCGCTACCTTTAAATAACCTTCATAGTTTCCTCCCTTTATGACTGATACACTGATAATAGGCACAATAGGCCTTGATACTATAGAGACGCCGTTCGGCAAAGTAGAGGAAGTTCTCGGGGGCAGCGGCACTTACGCCTCTTTCGCTGCGTCATTCTTCAGCAAGCCAGCGCTTGTCAGCATTGTAGGCACTGACTTCCCCAAGCATCATGAGGCGATGCTGATAATGCGCGGCATCAATCTCTCAGGCCTGCAGCGTACTGGCAAGACTTTCAGGTGGGAAGGGATGTACGAGTTTGACATGAATGAGGCTAAAACCCTGAAGACCGAGCTCAATTCATTGCTTGATTTCAAGCCATCGCTTCCTGAAGAGTTCAAGGACATCCCTTACTTATTCCTCGCGAATGTCGATCCTGACATCCAATTGGCAATCCTTCAGCAGATGAAGAGCAGGAAATTCACAGTCCTTGATACCATGAATTATTGGATAAGCAGCAAGAAAGAGAAGCTTCTGGAAGTGATAAAGAATGTCGACCTGCTGTTATTGAATGACGGCGAAGCGAGACAGCTCTTTGGCACTGTCAATCTGGTGCATGCAGCGAAGCAGGCCCTTGCTCTTGGCCCCCAGTATGTCATCATCAAGAAAGGGGAGCACGGCGCCTTATTGTTCTCTGACGGCAAGCATTTCAACGCTCCTGGATATCCTTTAGAGGTCATCAAAGACCCTACAGGCTGCGGCGATACTTTCGGCGGAAGCCTCATAGGCCATATCGCCAGGACTAAAGACACTTCTGAGAACAATATCCGCAAAGCGATAATCTACGGCAGCGCGATCGCATCATTCAATGCTGAAGGGTTCTCATTGCAGCGGCTTTCCTCTCTCACTCCTGAAGAGCTTGAGCGGAGATTCCATGAGTTCAGGACCATAAGGGAGTTCTGAAGCGCGTTTGCAGATTATCACATTCTCATCAAGCAATAAAAGATCCAGGGCATCGCCTATAGTGTAACAACCAATTAATGACTGTTTTTGACAGAAACATTTAAATACCACCGGATTGTTATCGCTCTAACTCCAAAGGGGGGTATCTTAACTGGTACGCATTCCTTAGGTAATATGAACAAAGCGGGGTGTGGAAACACATGGCAAAGAAAGGACATGCTAAAAAGGGAGCGCACGCGAAAGCTGTAGCAGCTCCGCAGAAGAAAAGTTCAACGGTATGGTGGATAGTCGGTGCGGTAGCATTGGTTATCATACTTATTCTGTTAGTGAGATCTGGTAGGCAGGGAGTCCCGGAACAGCCGGTAGTCACTCCGCCAACAACTCCTACAGAACAGCCTCCAGTAGCGCCTGCAATTCCTTCTAAATTGGAAGTCCAGAATTACTGTGAAGCGCCTTTAGCGATCGGCGCAAAGCCTGAATTCTGTGAGAAGACCGCTACAGGAATAAAAGTGCTCGTCACTCATTACGGCGCAGCAAAAATCGAAGGCCTGAAATACTATGTGCTTGATATCGACAAGAATGTCTTGAGCGAAGGCACACTGTCAACTCCTATGGAAGGAGCCACAAAGGTCGATGAAAGGCTTGTCGGTGTCGAACAGATGTACAATGTCGATTTCACAGCAACAGACGCTGCGAGCGTTGAGCTCAGAGCTATAGGAAAAGTCGTTGAGAACGAACGAAAGATCGGAATATACTCTGAGACAGGCGCTCTCAAAGAATGCCTCAATCAGCGCGCATTCCAGCCTATGAAGCTGTGCAAGTGAGAATTTAACTCTTTATTTTTTTATTCTTTTTAGTATCTTCAAAAAGGGGTTCTGAAGTGTTATAATCCTGTCTTTGATATAATCTTGAATAAAAGGGGGATGGATTGCAGAAATCTGCTTATTTCCCTGTTTCTGCAAAGGACAGGCAATAAAGACTGATAAACTATTGGGTGTGGAATGAGATATATCGTGCTTATCATCGCGGTTCTTATGCTTGTCGCTTCCTGCGGAACTAATGAGACACAGGTCAAATATATCACTGGCAAGTCAATCTATGCCTCTCCAGCCCCTTCAGCGGCGCAGCAGCCTTCTAAACCTGCTGCAAGTATCCCTGAGGTCAATTCCTCAACCTTAGTGAAGGACAGCACGGTCACTATTCCTAAAAACATTTCTGGCCAGAAAGCCGCTCCTAACTCTTCTGTGATACCTGGAGTAAAGACTTCCTCAACAGGCGCTAAGGTGTATTACGGGACTGAGGAGCACACACCTATAGAGTCTCAGGAGCGCAACCAGCTTAACGCGATGAGATGCGACGATACTCAGATTATCCTAGGGTATCATTCCTGCTATAATCTTACTTCTGGCAATGCGGTAGTCACACTCAAGAATCAGGGCCAGACAGAGATCACAGGTCTATGGTTCAACATAGAGATTGATGGCAAAGCCCATTATGAGTCTATAAGCCAATCATTGAGATTCCTGCAGTACGGGGAATTCATCCTTCCAGTGCCTAGATGGGCAAAGAAGTACGGTTCTGCTGACAGGATAATAATCATCCCTGAGATATACACGCGGCAGGGCAATAAGGCCTGCCCGAACTGCGCGCTGCTGCTTGTTCCAAGCCAGAGTTGCAATAATCTGGCAGCGAGATAGTTGTTTCTGAAAGCTTTTTAGAATTGCGTATTCACCGGCAAAATATTTATACTCTTATCGATTCTGGAAGTCTATGGCATCACCCTCTCAGCAAGTCACATCTGTTGCTAGTGGAGACGTCATGCGCCTTTCAGTAAAAACTCCTCAACAGTCTAGAAAGAAGAACACTTACCAGCGAAAGCCTTCAGCGCAGGTCATCCTCGCGCATGAGATGGTCGCAGGGATAATGCGTCAGGCTGAGTCTGTGTTCAGCAGCGACAAGAGATTTGCGGATAGATATGTCGGAATGGCCAGGCGTATAGCTATGAAATACAGGTTGCGCCTTCCTTCAGGGATCAGGCGCAAGTACTGCAAGCACTGTCACTCATTCCTTCGCCCTGGAGCGAATTGCCGGGTGAGGATAGGCGTGAAGCATATATCTTATTATTGCCTTGAATGCAAGAAGTTCATGCGGTTTGTGCATAAATCCAAGTCTGTAAAGAAGAACATTCCTTAAGGAAGAATCCCTTTGAGAATGGAAGTTTCCTCTTTGCAGGGTTCTGGTGCGCAATCATTCTTGCTAATAATATTTACCCCTATATAGTTACTCTTCAGTGCTGACCCAACGCAAACATTTATATATCATTTCCGTTTTTTCTGTCGCATGGGGGTCAGACGCAACTTACAGCCAAAGCATTCTTCAGAAGATGCACAGTCAGGCGCATTCAGCAATCTGAATGAGCTTGACGCAGCTTTAAGATTATCCTTCTCAGGCATACGCGAAGATCTTGAAGAGGTCCGCAATGATATCATGTTCCAGGTCAATGCTGTCAAAGTGCTTCACAAAGAGCTTGAAGACACAAGAAAGGATTATGTCGGTGTAGAAAAGCTCAATTCATTGAAGATAAAGATCGGAGACATGAATGAGGAGCTCAAGCGCCTTGATCGTATCGAGAAGTCATTGAATGAGCTTTCTGAAGAGATTGTCTCCCGCGTTGAAGGATTGGAGAAGACATCCTCGCGCAAATCAGCAGTTCTTGGGGAGATAGACGATCTTAAAGAGGAAGTCGAGCAGCTGAAATCGTCTGGCAAGACAGCGGTCACTCAGGCAGTCATAACCAAATTCTCCAAGGAAGTCAGCGCCGAGCTCAATCAGATGCTGCGCAAGCTTTCAGAATTCGAAAAAGAAGGGGGAGAGATAACTTCTGGCGCGATCAGCAAGTTCAGGGCTGAGATTGATAATAAGCTCGAGGCAGCCAATGTGATGGTTCAGGCAAAAGCGCTGGAGCTTGCCGAGCAGAGCGGTCAGCGCAATACTGATCTTCTTGAACATGTCAGGGAAGTCATGAAGAATTTCAAGACTTCAGTCAGCAGCAGGATAATAGGCATTGACGCGAAGATCGAGGATTGCAGGACTGCAAGTTCAGGTCTTGTCACAAAGCAGCAGATAAACCGCATGATCGCAGATGTCAATAAAGAATTTGACACTGTCAAAGAAGACATTGAGAATGTGCAGCTTCTTGAGAGAGATATCAAGCAGCTCACCAAGGAGAAAATAGCGCGAAGCAGCTACGAGAAATCTATGTCAGAGACCAATTCAAAGATTGAGAACCTTCAGAACGAAGTTGAGAGCCTGACTTCGCAGGTATCAAGAGAGCGCGCTTTGCGCACAGCAGCGGAGAAATCATTGTATGAACTCGGCGGAAGAGTTGATAAGCTGCGCAATCAGATGGCCGCGCTGAATATCAATCTCACAAACTCAAAGAAAGAGATCAAAGGCAAGACAATAGCTCTTGATGTCAGGCCTAAAGGTCCTGGATTCATCAGGAGAGCATTCTCGGGGATATCGATGTATCATATAGCTAGTCTTTTCCTAGCGCTCTCTTTCGCGCTCATAGCCTGCGGTTTCGGCGCCTGGTATCTGGAGCGCGCGGATATCATGAGATATTTTGTATACGCCGCAGTCGGCTCTTTCGCAGCAGGGCTTGTGCTCAGAGTGACAGCAGTCATACGCGAAGGGTAAATAAGGAGGATGCAATGGGGATAGATGATGTCGTCAATAGCGTTCTAAGACACATTACTCATGCCACTAATTATCTAAAAAAAGAAATCCGATCGATATATTCTGCGCACTCTGTTTCTTCAGAATCAGAAGATGTCTGGGCTGATCGTGTGACCTATAGAGATAGTTCAGGAAGACAAAAGAATAAAATAATATTTACAGTATCCACTGGTCTTACTTCTAAAGTTTCAGATGCTAAAGTCATAAAACTACGTCGCGAACCTGATTTTAAAGGTAAAAGCTACATAGATATTATTCGCGATCCTTATCTTGAAGCAGCAATGCGTGAGAAGATTGAAAGAAGGCTCAATAGGCGCTTTGAAGAGGAGAGTTAATAACTAGTCATTCTTTCTCAGAATTCTTACAGATTTTAGTTAAGTTCTCACAACCTTTTTATATCCCTTTTCCTATTTTTTCTTCTTAAAGCCATATTCGCTATTCCGGCTCAGGGATGCCACCCTAGCGAGGGTCTTGTTCCTCGATCTCGCCGTTAGGGAGATGTCCTCGCTATGCTCGGAATCTCCCGAATAAAGCTGCAAAATTGCACATTAAATATGAATTAGGTACCCGTAGCAGGATCAGTTGCGACTGACCCTGCAATCACTAACGATAACTCAACACAATATTAATCAAAACTCACTATCACACTTGCCACGGTCGCATAATCCGGTATTGCGCCGGTCTCGAAAACCGGTTTCCTTCGGGATGTCTCGGTTCAAATCCGAGCCGTGGCGTTTATTTTCCTGAGGATGTAAATATATTATTATAGTAATATTTAAAAACCGCAGTTCGTCAACTCTAATTCATAGCTAAAAGAGGTTCATCATGGATAAGCGCGTTTTGTCTGCGGTTCTTTGCATAATCATAATTCTAATTTCTGGTTGCTCTTTACTCTCAAAGAAGCAGCCTGTGAATGAATCTTCCGTCAAGCCTGAAGCCGTAAAGAATGATTCTGTCAAGCCGGAAGAGACAAAGAATGATACTGTCACGCCAGAAGCAACAGTTGATGATATCTTTCCGCCTGAACCTGCCGCCAATTCAACCGTCGCGGATGATACTTCTGCCCCTGATGTTTCAGAACCTCCTGCTGAAGAAACACCCCCTGCGCAGCAGCCTGTGGTGAATACAGGCTCTTCATCACTGACTTCAGCCGATTGCGGCACTGAAGTCGCTATAGGGACGCATCCTCCTTTCTGTTTCGTCATGGAAGACGGCAGCATAAACCTCTCTGTGATCAACAGTGGGTTTGAGAACCTTTCAGGGATTTATGTCGAGTTAGGCGATAAGCGAAAGGAATTGCTGCAGAAGATGGACGTCCTTATGAAGTTCTACAAAGGCAGCGAGTACCAGCTCATAATCCCTGCGCCAGTGTCCCCTAACCTGTCAAGGATTGAGATCTCTCCAGTGCAGGGCTCGACTTATTGCCAGGACAGGGCTATCGTGATATTCATATCCAACAGCTGCAAGTGAATAGTTCTGACAATGCGAGAACTATAGCCAAGGGCACTAATAATCGTAAGTCGATATGTCTTTTGCTATTCAGGTAAAGACGGGCACTTACGAAGATATATATATTTACCCATGATCATGTCTAGTCTCTACAGACGTTTTATCTGCCGTTGATACCCCCGATTATCTCTCTGATGCTCTTGTCAAGCTTCACTATCCTGAATCTTCTTCCGGGATTGCATTTTAACGAATCTGTGACAAGGACTTTCTTTATCTTGGAAGCGTCCAAGCGCTTTACTGCATCCCCCGAGAGCACAGCATGTGTCGCAGCGACGATTATGTCTCTGGCTCCGGCTTTCTTGAGGAATTCTGCCGCGGCAATGACCGTGCCTCCAGTATCTATCATATCATCAATTATCAGCACATTCTTTCTCTTCACATCTCCGTGCGCAGCTCTGATTTTCGCGAGATCATGGCCTGGCCTGTGCTTCTCCAGTAGCACAACGCTGCATTTAAGCATTTCGCTCGCTTTTTTCGCTCTCTCAACAGCCCCTTTATCTGGAGCGGCTATCACCATGTTCTTGCGTTCTGAGACTCTCAGTCTGGAGAGCAGCAGCCTGAGCGCGCTGACATCGTTGAAATCAAGGAATTTCTTCAGCCTGCCGCTGTGCGCGTCTATTACAGTTATGCTCGCAGGATTATATTGGCGTAGCATCCTGCTCATAGCTTCAGCGCTTACCGCTTCCCCTTCAATGCTTGCGCGATCCTGTCTTGCGTAACTTATATACGGAATTATCAGATGCACTTTTGCGTTCTGTCTTCGCAGAGCGTCGAGAGCGAGGATCAACTCAAGAAGATTCTCCGCAGGAGGATTTGTATTCGCTAGAAGAATGATTCTCTCATCTTTGACATCATCGATTATCCTCACATAAATCTCGCCATCACTGAATCTTGAGGACTGCAGCCTGCCCGTGCCTTTCAGCAGGTGCCTGGCTGAGTTAAGGACGAATATCTTCATCGCGCACTTCTCCCTGTCTTGTTCCTGGAAATCTTTTTCTGATGATTCTTCTTATCGGAACCATGCAGCAGCCTGATGGCTTCTTCATCCTCGACCTGCTCAAAGCTCTCATAGAATTGGCCTATGGCGCTGAATGATTCAGGAATCTCAAGGCAGATCACCTCATCAGCAAGCTTTGCGATGCTGTCTATCACCTCTTTAGGACATACAGGCACGGCAACTATAATCTCTTTAGCTCCTTCCTCCCTCGCAAGACTTATTGCCGCTCTGATAGTGCTTCCAGTAGCTATTCCGTCATCAGTGATTATCACAATCTTGTCTCTCAGGACAGTTGGCTGCATTCCTGCGCTGTACCTTTCATATCTCTCTTTAAGCTTCTTCCGCAGGCGCTCGCTTTCTTCGTTTATATACTGCATAGGTATCCCTTCGATGGCTATCGCGCGCTCATCGATCATCCTGCCTGACATGCTCACCGCCCCTATCGCGTATTCAGGATTGTAAGGATGGCCTATCTTTTTAGTGAGTATTATGCCTAAAGGCAGTCTTAGCCTGTCCGCGAGAATTCTTCCTATCACTAAACCCCCTCTGGGGATTGCGAGTATTACTCTGTCTTTCTTGCCTGTGTGCTGCTTGAGCTTCTCAGCCAGCAGCTTGCCTGCCTCTCCTCTGTCTGTGAAGGGCATGGAAGCAGGTAGTGAAGATTAAGTTAAAAATCTTGCGTAGAATTCAGGACATCGCTGCGCAATCTCTTAGAATCAGCCGCTTAAAGAGATTATCAGGCTTCCTTATCGAAATCCTTCCTGAACTTCTCAATCTCTTTCTTAAGCCTTTTCGCAGCTTCAAGAAG
>DATDYN010000058.1:0-31095 GCA_035289005.1 Candidatus Nanoarchaeia archaeon | reverse complement strand
CCTGCAGCTGGCTTGATGAGTCCAAGGACTGTCTTGAGCAGTGTTGTCTTTCCCGCTCCGTTAGGACCGACAATCGCGAGCAGCACTCCCTGAGGAACTGCCATATCTATGTCCCAAAGGACTGGCTTCTCTTTGTACGCGACAGTTATATCTTCGACTTCTACTGCGTGCTGTTTCATAAGCCACCTATCTTTTGCATCATCAAGGTTTTCTGGTTTATAATTATATTGCCTATTTCAGGATATCGCCTCACTTCAGCGCTCCAACAATCGTATCAATGTTATGCGTGACCATCCCGATATAGGTTCCATTGAATGTCCCTTTGTCTCCCATGGCGTCAGAGTAAAGTCTTCCGCCAATCTTCAGGTCCCATCCTTTAGCCTTGACCGCTTCCTGCACTGCGCGGATATTGCGCTCAGAGACAGAAGTCTCGACAAACACTGCCTTGATCTTTCTCTCAACAATAAATGCTACAAGGTCTTGCACATCTCTTGTTCCAGCTTCTGCCTGCGTGCTGATCCCTTGCAATCCTCTGACTTCGAAACCGTATCTCCTTCCGAAATAATTGAAGGCATCATGCGCCGTGATAAGCACTCGTTGATCTTCAGATAGAGATGATGCTTTCTGCTGCACTGATGCGTGCAATTCCTCAAGTTTTGTGATGTAAGCAGCTGCATTCTGCTCATATATATCAGCATGCGCCGCATCATACTCTTTCATTGTATCCCTGACTTGTTCAGTGGCCTTTATCCAGTAAGTCACGTCAAACCAGACATGAGGGTCATACTGTCCTGGAAATCCTATGAAATCAAGAAGCTCCACTCTGGGAATCTTGTCTGAGACTGCGACAACTTTCTTGCTTTCGCCCATCCGCTCTATGACTTCACCCATCTGCGCTTCGAGATGGAGGCCATTATAGAATATCATGTTTGCATCACTGAGGATGGTGACATCTCCAGCGCTCGCCTTATAGAGATGAGGATCGACTCCTGAACCCATAAGGCTTTTCACTTCAACAAACTCTCCGCCGACATTCTTTGTGATATCCTCGATCATCCCTGTTGTTGTGACAATCTTGATATTTCCAGTCTCTATAGATGTGCTGGCACATCCTGCTAAAGCAAGAATTACTGCCATCACAAACAACGAAATTATCAGCATTTTAGCGTTTGTCATCCTACCCGCCAGAATTTTTGCATTATCTATCTGGGTATTGTCCATATCGGTATTGCCCATATCCGTATTGCCCATATTCTTATCATCTAGAGTGTTCATAGAATTCCTCTCAAATTTCATTTTAATATTCCTCTCAACTTATTTTTTACAATATGTTGACTGATGTATAGTATGTTGACTGATGCACAGTAGGTTGACTGATGTAAAGACATCTTTAATCTCTCACATTCAAGGCTTTCCTAAAGGCTGCCCGTGAGGGCAGGTCTTTGGATTGTTAAGGAATGCGCTTAGCTTCTGCGCGACATTGTCAGATATCACATGCTCTATCTTATGCGCTTCCTCATGCGCTTTCAGCTTGCTGATGCCAAGCTTCTCAGTCAAGAATACCTCGACAAGGCGGTGCTTATAAGTTATCTCTTCAGCTATTCTCCGACCTTTAGGAGTGAAGGTTATAGGCCCATAAGGCTCTTGCCTGATAAGATCATTCTCAACGAGCTCGCGCAGCCTTTCAGAGACTGTGGATTTCGCCAACCGTAGAAATTCAGCGAGCTCTTTGCTCTTGACCGAACCCCCTTTCGCCTGTTCAAGCTTAGAGAGCGCTCTGAGGTAATCCTCTTTAGTATCAGTGATCATTAAGTTCGTATATACGAACAAGTATATAAAGGTTGCGGTTCCTGAGGCTTAAACTCCGGATAACACCTGAGTTTCCGAAATATTTATAAAGAATACTGCAAGAAAACAACTATTCAAGAGTAGTTTCATTCAATGAACCAGAAAGACGAAGAAAACAGCGCACAGGAACTCCCTGGCAAAGACGGAAAGGACGATATACCTCGACCTCCAGAAAAAGGCAAAGGCATCGAGGAGATCATAAACGCAGAAACAGGCAGCTCTCCTTCACAAACAAGTTCTGTCAATGAATTCAATCCTGACAATCTCATAAAACTGCCTTTTAAGAAAGAGGATAATCCCAATTCTCAAGAACCGATAGATGCAGAACCTTCTGCTATAAAGATAGTGACTCCTCCAACAAGCTTAGGGAACATCATGGAAGCCCTTGCCCCTGCCATCGACAGATACCATATACTTGACACCTCAAACCAGATGCAGAATGACGGATACATCCTGAGCTTCAATTATAATCCCACTTTTGAGAAAGACTTACACTTCTTCAGCAGAGACCCACTGAGGTATAACATGGTCAGCCAATCGTCTGATGATGAGTCTTACAAAAACAGCGTGAATCCGGTCACGTCGCACATCTCTACAAGAAGGTCGCTGGCGAATGATTATGAACAAAGGCCGCTTATGATGGGAGAGGTAAGAGACAGAGCGATCTTCCGCACACAGAAAGCCGCAGATGCCGCTAAGAAAGAAGCTGTGAGGATACTTGACAATTATATCAAAAGAGCAGTGAGAGAACAGAAGGAATTAGCTGAAAAGAACGGCACTGAGTTCAATACTGAAGAATTCTCATCAAGATTGATGCAGATGTGCAACATCACTGTGAAGTCTGCGCGCTTCGCATTAGGAGAAAAAACTTATGAAAGGCTGCTGCATAACGAACCAGAGCAGATATTCATTAGCGGAAGCCCAAAGAAAATCAGCAGAAGATCATTACTTTACAGGATAGCTGCCGCGACAGGCTTGATCACAGGCACTGCAGCGCTCCTGACAACAGGAATCACGAATTACTGCGCAAAGAAAGATGTCAGCAGAGAATTCGCGACAATAAACACTGAGATGAACGCGCTGAAAGGGCGCCTTGATGATCTCGAGAGCGAGGCAACCGCATCAGAAAATACTCAGACATCGGAAAAGGCTCAGACAGCAGAAAAGAATATAATCAAAGATAAACAAATGCCAGCTACGCAGAATTATGCTGGAATATCCTCTTCTGGCACTCTTCCAAAGCATGACAATGTGATTGTCGGCCCAATAAATCCGAATAAGAATCCTGTCCTCCAGATAGAAGACTTCAGCGGCAGCGCACCAAAGCATGACAATGTGATTGTAGGTCCTGCTGAAAGATCTGATATGAACGGATCAGATCTGGGCAAATCAGATATAAGCGAGATCGTCAGCTACAGCAAAGCTTTATGGCTCAAGAACAGCAAAGAGGACAAGAGTGTCAAAGGCAATTCTTCCTGGTTCAGGTATGATCATGTTGAGATTGTCGGCGACAATATCAGATTCACAATCTCTGCCCAGGACACAGAAGCTGATACTGCGCTGCTGCAGTACGGCAGAAAACTGCACAAGGCGAAGATATCTGAAGGAAAAGCAACCATAACTGTCAAGAAAGAGGAAGGCGCGCTGCTGGAATACTCAGGCATCGGCAGAGAATTCCTCATCCTTGGGAAAGAGCAGAAGAAAGGCATCAGATGGCATTCATCAGAGGATCATGATCTCAATCTTGAGAATATGCTTAAGCTTGCTGATGCAGGACAGGGCATTGACGCCGCTACTGATATCAAGGTCAAAGAAGGCAACAGATCAGGATATCATCTATCTGAGAATGACATGTCAGGAATAGCGTCCGAGAGCGCAAAAGCGGATTACCTGAAGAAGATCGCGGATTACTCGCAGGCATTCTCAAAGAATAAGCAAGCCTCAGCAGCGCAGAAATGCGTCTCGCAGTGCGCGACTGCTGAAGGGATGGATGCCATATACTTGCTTTCAAGCATAGCATCATTCAATAAAGAGGGCAAATGGAATCTTAGTGAGAGGATCAAAGAGCTTGATAATCTGAGGATTGATGATTATATTAACGATGCTGGCAATATCATGGAATTCGCCGGAACTGTGAGCGAAGATTACAAGAATCAGGTTGCCGAAGTCATAACTTCAAAGATTGAAGAGAATTATAAGAAGTTCGGCGCTGTGACAGAGCAGGAAGCTGAAGTCCTCAGAGTGCAGAGAGAGTGGCAAATAGAGAACAATTACATCCCTTTAGGGATGATCGCTCCGCTAAGGAAAGAAGTAGGAGAGATATATGAATCCGCACTTGATGAGATAGAGATTGTTACGGAAAGCTTCCAGAATAACATGCCAACAGAGCACTTCAGGATTGCAGCATAATCCTACAGGATTCAATACCTGACTAATTATAGACGTTAGGAACAAAGCATGCCGCATTGATGACTGCATAGAAAGCTTTTTATATCTCTTAACCAAGAAAATTTAATAATATATGGGTGGTTTTACATGAGAAAGCAACAAGTTGATTTAGGAAGTATTGTTGACAAACACAGAGACAGCTGGAAGGGGACAGCGTTCTTCCCAATGAGTTTTGTTGAGCCAACACAACTTGCCATAAGCGTTCTGGACGGCAGTATCTCTCTTCTTGAAGCATTCAGAAATATCGTGGTCTCATGTTCTTCATTTTATCATCGTATTCCATCAGAGCCAATCGCTAATGCGGTCTATAATGCTTTTCTCAGCATGTCTCATGAGTATCCGGCTGCTTCTCCTCTAAAAACACTATCATTTCTCGGATTCTCATATGATCACACTATTCCGAAGCTAGGTGAAGTCTTATTTGGTGAGAATGTCTCAGAGATCCCATCGGACAATGCCCTTCTTCCTCTTCCTGACAGCAGGAGAACATATCATATAATCCGTGAGAATCAGGAGAATCCGGTTGTTCTTGATCAGAGATCAGCACCGCGTGCGATATATGCAATGCATCACTTCCTTGGCGCTTATCTTTCTTGGAGAGCCAGCGGAGAAGAGTGGGGAGGAAAGACGAAGACTCGGAAGTCTGTGCATCATATCATGAGGAACTGCGGATTCCATGGATTTAGTCAATCACCAGAATCTAAAAGCATAGAGGAGCGCAGTTATCACCGACAGCCGATCAGATTACCATTTGGTGACACTGCTAGGTTTGTCGTCTTTAATACAAGGGATATCTATCGTGACATGAATTCTTTGTCTCACGTAAGTGTAAACGAACTGATTAATGATGCTCACTCCCAGCGCGCGCAAAGAGCTTGAAAAGCAGCAGTACAGGATAATAGGCAGCCACAGCGCTGTCAAGATCTGCGGCTGGACTAAGAAGCGCCTGCGCGGACAGGGCAACTGCTACAAGCACGCGTTCTATGGCATCAACAGCGGCCAATGCCTGCAGATGACCACCTGCCTTAGCTGCGCCAATCGCTGCGTCTTCTGCTGGAGAGGGTTCAAAGCTCCGGTCTCAAGATCCTGGGAAGGAACGGTCGATGACCCTGAGAGGATACTGAAGGAAAGCCTGATAGCGCAGCATAACCTATTGACAGGATTCAATGGCTCTGACAGTGTCAATAAGAAAGATTACGCGACAGCGCAGGAGATCAAGCACGTCGCGCTCTCGCTTAATGGAGAGCCGATACTCTATCCGCGGATCAATGAGCTTCTTGACCTCTGCGATAAGAGAGGGATATCGACTTTCCTTGTGACTAACGCCCAATATCCTGAAGCGATAAAGAATCTTGCTCCAGTAACTCAGCTTTACCTGAGCATTGACGCTCCGACTCCCGAGCTTCTCAAACGCATTGATGTTCCGCTGTTTCCTGACCATTGGGAAAGGATGGAGGAAAGCCTTGAGGAACTTTCAAGAAAGAAACACCGCACAGCTGTCAGGCTGACGATAATAAAAGGGATGAATGACGTTCTTCCTGAGAGATACGCGGCGCTGATCCTCAAAGGGGATCCTGATTTCATAGAAGCAAAAGGGTATATGTTTGTCGGAGCTTCACGGCAGCACCTCAGCAAGGAGAATATGCCTTTCCATGAAGAGATTGTTGAGTTCTCCAAAAGACTTGCGGAATTCCTGCCAGAGTATGAGATCGTCACAGAGCACATCCCCAGCAGGGCAGTGATGCTCGCGAAAAAGAGCTTCAAAAAGAAAGGAAGATGGAAGACCTGGATTGATTTCGGAAGATGGCACAAGCTCGCTGCGGCAGGAAAGGATCCTGCTCCTGAGGAATTCCTGAAGCTGACGCCTAAAGTCGGGTTGAGCGGGAGAGGGACGAAAGAACGCTTTGATGAGAAGTAAAGATTTATCACAACCTTTAAATAGAATGAAATCAGTATATTATACTATGAAATCCTTCACAGCAGTCATCCAGAAAGAAGAAGATATGTACGTGGCTAAATGTCCTGAAGTTGGCACTATAAGCCAAGGAAAGACTATTGAAGAAGCCATATCTGGCCTTAAAGAAGCTACAATCTTATATCTTGAGGAATTCCCTCTTAAGAAATCATCGCATCCCCTACTTACCACTTTTGAGGTGCCTGAGCTTGTCGCTGCTTAAGAAACTCTCTGGTAAAGAATGCGTTAAGATTCTATGTAATAAGATGGGTTTCTCAGTTGTGCGACAGAAAAGCAGCCATATCATTCTTCGCAAAGAGACTGCAGACGGCGCTATAGGCACTGTTGTCCCTAATCATCCTGAGCTTAAGATCGGGACACTTAAAGGAATTCTGGAGCTTGGAAAGATAAAAGAAGAGGAATTTGCAAGATATATTTAATCAAGATTATTATCAATAATGGTTACATTACTTCTCATACCTCTCACGGAGATTCTCAACGGTGCCTATCTTTATAGATTTCTGCTTGAAGATCTTATTCATTTTCTTAATGAATTCAGGCCTAAAAGTTGGCTCGGGTAATTTACCCTCCCCAACCAGCATCCCGCACGCAGCCTCAATATCTTCCCCTTTGCTCTGGCGGATGAATGTGCGTATCTCTTCACTGACAAGTATCCTCTCAAAAGCCTTGACTCTTGAATCTTCAGGCTTAGAGAATCCTCTGCCTACGCCATTATAAGAGATTAGATTCACTATGCAGGGGAAATCCAGCACTCTCGCGAGCCTTATCGCATCTTCATCAGAATCATTGATCCCCTTGAGGAGAAGATATTCTATCATAATGCTCTTCTTCGCCAGGTTTGGAAATCTCTTGCATGCCGCAAGGACTTTCTTGATACCATATCTTCTGTTTATAGGCATGAGTCTTGTCCTCAGAACATCATCTACTGCGTGCAGCGAGAGCGCTAGATTTACTTTTGTTCGCCTGCCGAGCTCTTTCATCTTAGGGACAATGCCGCAAGTAGAGACGGTTATCTTCGAAGAAGCGAAATTATAGCCATGATTGTCTGTAAGGATGTCAATAGCGTCAATTACATTGTCGAGATTGTCCAAAGGCTCTCCCATCCCCATGAAGACTATGCTGTTGATAACTGTAGAATTTCGGTGTTCTGAATCCTTATTGCCAGGCAGTTTTTTCACTTCATCGCGCATTATCCTGAACTGCTCCACAATCTCTCCGGTAGTGAGATCTCTTCTGGATTTCAGCGCTGCAGTAGCGCAGAAAGCGCAGCCCATCGCGCATCCGACCTGGCTTGAGAGGCAGGCGCAGTATCTCTCATTCGCTGTTCCTTGAGTTATAAGGACCGATTCTATCTTTAGCCCGTCAGCAAGCTCAAGAAGATACTTGATAGTGCCGTCCTGAGACTCTCTTCTGCCAACAATCTTTAAAGATGTCACAGGACAATTCTGAAGCGCTTTGATGACTTTCGTAGGGATTCCTGGAAGGCCAGAGATATCAAGCCATTGCGCATGCAGCGCTTTGAATATCTTCAGGATATGGACTGGCTTCGCTCCGCGCTTCTTGAGCAGCGCTGAGAGCTTTAGACGGGTAAGGGAATTGATATTCATTGAATGATTTAGTTATCAGCGTTTTATAAACCTTTTTATAATATGTTCTCTGCGGGTTTCATATGCTGAAGATACTGATATTCACCCAGGGCTGCTCCGCCAATGTAGCGGATTCTGAAGCTATGGCGGGGCTGCTGCAGGAGGCAGGCCACATCCTTGTAGGAGACGAAGACGACGCGGATATAGTCATCTTCAATACATGCACTGTGAAAGGCCCAACAGAGAGCTTCTTCAGGAAGAAGATGGCGGAATTGCGCAGGAAAAAGAAGAAAGTGATAATCGCTGGCTGCATCCCCCAGTCTGAGAAAGTCCTGAAAGGTCTTGAAGAGCTCCCTAAGATAGGGACATTCCAGATCAGCAGGATAATTGACGCTGTTAATGCCGTGATGCAGGACAAAGAATTTGCCGCTCTTGAGCGCGGCACTGCTTCTCCGCTCCTGCTCCCTAGAATCCGGAAAAATAGCCTTGTTGAGATAGTGCCTATCTCTCAGGGATGTACTGGCTGCTGCACGTTCTGCAAGACAAAGCAGGCGAGAGGCGCGCTGCATTCATATCCCGAAGCGGAGATTCTACAGCGCGTCAGGAAAGCTGTGAAGGAAAAGGTGAGAGAGTTCTGGATCACTTCGCAGGACAATAGCGTCTACGGCAAAGATTTAGGCAGCGCGCATGCGACTGGCAGACCACTGCTTGCCGAACTTCTGAAGAAGATCATAGCAGTGCCTGGAGAATTCAAAGTTCGGCTAGGGATGGCCAATCCGGGAGACTTCATGATCATGCTCGATGACATCATAGAGTTATTCAAAAGCCCTAAAATGTTCAAGTTCATCCATGTCCCTGTGCAGTCAGGCAGCGACAGCGTTCTCAGAGCGATGAGACGCAACCATTCAGCAGAGGATTTCATCAAGATAGCTGAGAAGTTCAGGAAGCGGATCCCTGACATCACTATAATGACTGACATGATCTGCGGATTTCCAGGAGAGTCAGCCAATGATTTCGATGAGAGCATGATGCTCTTGCGCAAAGCGAGGCCTGACCTCGTGAATGTCTCAAGATTCTGGGCAAGGCCTGGAACTCCTGCTGCGCGCATGAAGCAGCTCTCTGGCGGAGTGATCAAAGAAAGAGGAAAACAGCTGATGGATGAGTTCAAGAAGATTGCGGCAGGGAACAACAAGGCATGGATCGGCCGTAAGACAGTAGTATTCTTCTCTGAGCAGGGCAAGAACGGGACAATCATAGGTAAAAACGGCTCTTACAAGCAAGTGCTTGTGAAAGGAAGCGAATCATTGATAGACACAGAGAATGAAGTCATGATCGAGAGCTGCGGCGCGTTCGACCTGAGAGGTAAAATCATTTATTGAATGAAGATATGCAGGAGTCTAATCTGTGCCAGGCTTAGTAGCGAGTCATTAACAGCATTCATTTCTTCAGCCGTCCAGGTCATGCTGCGCATGACCTTAATTTTCTCCCCCATGACTCTGTCGAGGAGGAGAAAATTAAGCCTTGGCTTTTAGCCAAGGCTGGACGGCATAGAAACATTAGTTTCAATTATGACTCGCTACTACGCCCTTGCGCCCAGAAACCTTATAAATCAATATTTTCTTGAGATGTCCATGGCAATCCCCAGATGCCCTTATTTCGGAAAGTGCGGCGGCTGCACAGGTCAGCACATCGATTATAACGTGCAGCTTGAGAACAAGAGAGTGCTGCTCTGGAGGGCTGTGCGTGATCATCTCAAGATAGAGGATGTCAAGGCTTTCTCAGGCGAGGAATACAATTACCGCAATAGGATGGATTTCGCGTTCGTGAACAATTCTGAAGACCAGATAAGGCAGTCCAGCGCCGCAGGGCTTGGCCTGCGCGAGAAAGGCAAGTGGCATTCCATAGTCGATATAAAGAGATGTGAGATCTCTGAGCCGGCGCTGAACTCATTGCTTGCTGAAGTCAGGGATTTCTTCTCTGCGCGAGAGACAGATGTCTTCAACATCATGGAGAGCACAGGAACTTTCCGCTACGCGGTTATAAGGGTCACCTCTTCAGGAGACTCCTCGATATCGTTCGTCATCAATGAAGATTCAGGGAAGCGCGATGATGCAATGGATATCATCAAAGAGTTCGCGGAGCAGACAGCCGCGAAAAACGTGCTCGTCATCCTCATGCCGCATGAGACTGATATGAGCATCGGAGAGGTACATAAAGTGATCAAAGGCAGCGACATGCTTCAAGAGAATCTTCTCGGAAAGGCTTTCTATTATTCATCGCAGGGATTCTTCCAGAACAATAGCGCGATGGCAGCTGAGATGCAGAAGTATTGCAATGAGCTGCTGAAAAGACACGCCGCGGCTGAGAAGAAAGAGAACTGGGGAAAGAATGGGGAAAAAGAGAAGGCCTCGACGCAACTGCTGGATCTCTACGCCGGCGTCGGCACTTTCGGGGTAATCAACGCTTCGCTGTTCAGGAGAGTGACGATGGTGGAGAGCGTGCCGCAGTGCATCGAGGCCATGAAGAGGAACTGCGAAGAGAATGATGTAAAGAACGCTGACGCTGTGCTGCTCGACGCGGCAAAGCTTTCCCGCCTCGCTCCTCAATTGACGCGGCCGCTCTATGTCATGACTGATCCGCCGCGCAGCGGGATGTCTGAGAAGACCATAATCGCGCTGAAGCGATTGAAGCCTAAAGTGATGATCTATATCTCCTGCAATCTCTTGCAGCTCGCGAAAGACATACCGAAATTCAAGGATTACTCTGTCAGGAGCGCGGCCCTTTTCGACCTCTTTCCGCAGACTCTGCACGCTGAAGGGATTGTTGAAATGGAACTAAAACTTTAAATATGCGGATATGCCATTCGTATTTATATGGATAAAATTAGAACAGACAAGAATATTGAGACTGAATCCGTACTGCGAAAAGACGCGATTGCGGCTATTAAGCGCGCAAGAGCACGATTTAAAGAAGGAAGATATGTGACTATCACAGAAGTGAAAAAGAGATTAGGATCAGATTGATAAATTCTTATTGAATGCTTTTTAAAGATCATTCATACTCCCTGATGAGGTAATCTTCTGCTTGCGGCAGGCTGCCTTCATTGTCTGCGCGGATGTGCTGCTCAGCCACTAGAGCGCCCAAGTCTCCGAACAGCTCTCTCGCCTCTTCAATCCCTTCAGCATGATGCCTGTGCTTCCTATGCTTATATCTTTCAGCTCGGGAATATTTCACTGAGAATTCATCCAGCCAGGAGTGGACGCGCTCATACCTAACTCCGAATGTCTTTTCGCTCATCCTGCAATGCTGCTCAAAATCCATTGTATGCCTGCACTCTATAGCATAATGAAGAAAATGTTTAAAGAAAATGCTTGATAGTTCACTATTTAATCACCGTATCTCCCCTTTCTGCCAGAGCGCGATTATCCTTCTTCCCATGCGCGCGGTGTCAGGAAATCCTCCTTTCAGCAGAGCGTTGTTCTTTAGCGCTATCTTCTCAAGCACTTCAAGCGCGTCCTGGCCTTGCCTGAGCTTCTGCACTCCGAAGAAATCCTCGATCTTTCCGTCCATATCCTCGATCATCTTTGTCGCTGTAGCCTCAGGATCCTTCACCTTCTCAGAATCGACAGCTCCGATCTCAACCAGCCTGAAGAAATCCCTCTTGCCGTAAGGGATGACTCCTGGAGTGTCGATCATCAGCACGCTGCCGCTCACGCGGATCTTCTGCAGGCCTTTAGTGTAGCCGCTGATGCTGCTTGTTGGGGCGCTGTGCCTCCCTTTGAGAGCGTTGATTATGCTTGACTTGCCAGTGTTAGGGAAACCGACAACTCCCACAGTCACTTCATTGCCTTTGCCTATCAGCATTATCTTCTTCAGGAGGCGTATAGTGCCCCAGTGCTTCTTCGCGCTCATCTGAAGGGTGTCATTCACAGCGTCGATGCCAAGCTGCTTCCCCCTTCTTCTTAAGTCATCATTGAGCTTCTTCTGCTCCTCTTCAGAGAGCAGGTCGCACTTGTTGATTATGAACAGCAGCCTCTTCCCGGCGCGCCTTATCTTGCTCACGACTTCCATATTTATGCTTTCAGCGATCCTGCGGGAGTCTATTATCATGAGGAGGATGTCCGCTTCCCTGATGACCCTGTCGACGAGCTCGCTGAAATCTTTCTTGCCTGCCATTGTCTCTGTCAAGAATTAGAGATATATAAATCTGCGTATGGGGTGCGGCGGCATCTGTCAGAAACTTATGAATGAAGCTAGGGCGAAGAGGATGATAAGAGATGTATCATGTTAGGCTTAGAAAAGTATCACTGACAGAGTGGCGCATAAATATCAGAACATTTAAGAATCAGCGGATATAATGAACATAAGATTCAAAAAAGAATGGCACAAAGAGAGAAAAACAATGGCAAAGACAATACTTGTTGTCGATGACGAACCGGATATCCTGAAGACCGTCTCAGTGATACTCAAGCACGCAGGCTTCAATGTCCTGACTGCTGTCGATGGTAATGACTGCCTTAAGAGATTGGAGAAGAACAAGGCGGACCTTATACTTCTTGACATCATGATGCCTGGCACTCCTTCTAAAGAGATCGTCAAGCGCATCAAGAACACCAAGATAGCCTTCCTGACAGCTGTGCAGATGAGCGAGGCTGAGAAAGAGCAATTATTGTCAAGCAAGAACATAGTAGGATACATCCAGAAGCCTTTTGACCTTGAAGAGCTTGTCACAAAAGTTAAGTATTATCTTTCAGGAAAGTGATGTTCTGGGAGGCATTGCCGCAGGGAATGCTGTTTATAATGGCTCAAGACCCAGCTACGACGGCGATGACAGCAACATTTATATATTGTGCTTGTTTCTAGATGATCAAAGGGGGGTTATTGCGCTTTATGACGCGCGGAAAAGCGATCTAGCCTGATTTGGATGCTAGACCGCCAACAAGAAAACGCCCTTCTTTAAGATTTACGAAAAAACCTGCTGCAGTATGGCCGTCATGATAACGAAAATCAGCCGCTCGGAGCTATAGAAAATCCGCAAAGCGATTTTCTATGTCGGGAATTGCAATTCCCGAGCATCCCGGAAATCAAAGATTTCCGCGATTCCGAAAATCCCTGTTGGTGATTTTCGTTATCCTCTGGCTAAATGTCGGAAATCCGCAAGGCGATTTCCGAGCATGCTCGAAAACCGCAGTTTTCGACATTTCCGACATTGCGCCATAAATGGTGGGGTATCACACCCAGCGCAATTTTTAATGACAAAGGGTGAGCTACAGGCGCCTGAGACTATCTCAGGCGTGATAGTCAGTAAGGATCAGTAAGACAGAAAGAGAGGGATAATTTGTTGAGGATGCAAAAGCGCGCAGCGCTCAATATCCTGTTGGCACTCTGCTTCTTGTCCCTATGCGCAAACGTTGCTCTTGCCGAAAGCGGCCTGCAATCGGTTAACGATTTTCTCAAGAATATCCCTTTCGACATAAACCTAGTGATAATAAGCTCGCTCATAATCCTTGTCATATCAGTCATCATCACTCTGCTGCTGCTGAAATACGATGCGGTCACTGGCTCGATCAACAGGAAACTGATCATCGGATTGATAATCTCCTCATTCATCCCCCTGATAATCCTGAGCCTGCTCTTCTTCTTCACCACTAGAGGGATCATCGAAACAAAGGAGCATGGAAAAGTCACAAGCATGAACAGCCTTGAGATCCTGGCTGACAGTTATTTCAACAGCATAGATACTTTCTTCAGAGAGAAGAAAGGATTGGCGATGGTCTTCTCAAAGAATCCTTCTATCCGTAAGATATTTCACGTGATCATGAAGATGGATCCTGAGACATTCAAGGAGGATCCTGCTTTCATCAATATGACTGAAGAATTGGATAGGTTATTTCCTGGATATGACTCGAACGCGAGCGATATCAATATCCTGTTCATTGACATTGAAGGGATTATAAGATACGCTTCTAAACACAGCGAGAAATCATCAATTGGGGGGAAGATCAATATAACCAAAGAAGAGCTTGCTGAATCTGACGAGAGCGGCAGAGTGATCACATTGTTCTCACAGAATAATAAAGAGGATTCAGTAAAATTTGTTATAACCTTCCATGAGACAGAAGAGAGCACGGAAAAGAAAGTGGGGTATATCCTGTTTGAAGGGACTGTGCATGAGTTATTGCGCGGCATACCTCACTCATTCCTAGGCGAGACTGGCGAGATAGTCTTAAGCAAGATGATGAAATCACATTATGAGAAGGTCATTGAAGGGCATAGCACTTCACTCAGAAAAGACCATTTACTGATACTCTCAACAGCAAGCAATAACCTGACAGCTCAAAGATCCACCCCTTCAATGGAAGAGATCGAGATTGGCTCTCCGCTCGTGATACCTTTGCAGGAAGCTGTCCAGAAACGCTCTGGTTCAGGGATCTCCACTGATTACAGAGGCAATAAAGTGTATGCGGTATGGAGATACATCCCTTCCGCTGACTGGGGGATAGTCGTCAAGATAGACTCTTCAGAGCTGACAGCGCCGACAACGAAGATGGCATTGATATTCATGCTCTTCTTCGCGTCATCTATATCTGGCATAGTGTACTATTCATTCTTCATGGCGAGATCCATCACTGAGCCGATCGACAAGATGACCAGATTCACCCGTGACATCTCAAGAGGGGTCTTCTCATCAAGGATGACCATCAAGACAGGTGACGAGATGATAGAGCTCAGCAAAGGATTCAACAGCATGGCTGAAGCGCTTGAACGCATAGATGAAGAGCGCAGAAAGCTCGACAGGGCGAAGACTGAGTTCCTTTCGATAACGAGCCATGAGCTGCGCAGCCCTATGACTCCTATTAAAGCCCAGATGCAGATGCTCCTGAAAGGGTATTATGGAAGGCTGAGCCAGAGACAGAAAGAGACTATTGAAATGATCCTCAATAATACAAACCGCCTTGACAAGATAATCGCGGATCTTCTTGAAGTCTCGCGCATAGAGGCTGGAAGGATAAAGTTCTCTTTCGTCCGGACAAACATGAAGGAAGAGGTTGTGAAACTGGCAGAGGAAGCAAGGACTTTCATGGCCGAGAAAGGGATTGTCATACGTCTTAAGATGGAGACTCTTCCGATTGTCGAAGTAGATCCTGACAGGGTGATGCAGGTATTGAGGAACCTGCTCAATAACGCGATAAAGTTCTCGAAGAAAGGAGGAGAGATAATCGTCACTGTCGTCCCTATTGAAGGAGCAGTGCAATTCAGCGTGAAAGACACAGGGATAGGGATATCAAGAACGGATCTCAATAGGATTTTTGAGCCGTTCTATCAGTCAGAGCACACTATCTACAGGGAATATGGCGGCACAGGCCTAGGGCTGACTATCTGCAAAGGGATCATAGAATCCCAGAAAGGGAAGATATGGGCAGAGAGCGAGCCTGGCAAAGGATCTACTTTCTTCTTCACAGTACCTTTCAATCCAGTGAAAGATATCCTGCCACTGAGACTCATGTTCTCAAGCAAAGGACTGATTGATGAAGAGCTGATGAGAGTCTTCAAGGTTTCTCTCGGGCCAATAGGAATAGATGAGTTCAATGCGCTGAAAAATAACGGCTCTCTGACAGAGGAAGGGTTGCACACATATTTCGAGTCACTGAATAAAAAGAACATCATCAGCGCCGATGAGTCAGAGATATTGAAGAGGAAGATAAAGAAGATATTCATAGCGGAATACTCAGAGAAAAGCAAGCCTGAATCAGAGATTCCTGAAGAGAAGCGTCAGAATCTGGTGAAAGAGATCAATAAGTTCTTCGGAGAGGTGGAATGATGAGATTCAGGTCATTGCTCCTTTTGCTCTCTTCAGCGCTTTGCCTGATCATGGTCTCTGGAAGCTTGATCTACAGATATTTCTGGCTATTGAGGAATGGATTCACGGTTGACATCAATGATTATATGATACAGTCATTATACATCACTATAGGGATATTCCTTCTTGTGTTCATTAATTTCTGGTGGATCTCAGGCCTGCTCATTAAAGACATCAAGTATGTCAGTGAGGATATTGACGAGATATCCAAGGGAGATCTGACGACACGCCTTAGGACCAGCAATATCGATGAGATAAAGGATCTTTCAGACTCAATCAACAGGATACTCATCAGCCTCAAGCTTGCGGTCATGAAAGTAGGGATAAAGAGAGGGGATCTGATGATCGGAGAGGTCATAAAGGCAAAAGAGGAAGCTGAGCACAAGTATAAAGAGCTCTTTGACAATGCGAGAGACGCGATCATTCTTGTCAGTAGGAAAGGGAGCGTGATCGATGCAAACAGGAGAACTACCGAGATCACAGGGTACAGCCATGAAGAGCTGGTCGGAAAGAACATCTTCACTATGAAATTCCTGACTTCTGAGAGCAGTAGGAAAGTGATAGTCTCATTCCTGAAAAGGATAAGGGGGATACAAACACTGCCTTATGAGATAGATGTGATAGGCAAGAATGGAGCTTTATTGCCTATGGAGATAAACGCGTCTCCGATGCTTGAAGAAGGGAAGATCATAGGCACAATGTCCATCCTGAGGGATGTGTCAGAGCGCCGCAAGACTGATGAAGCCATGCGGAAGAAGACTGAGGAATTGGAGCGCTTCGCGAAGATCTCAGTCGGCAGAGAGCTTGAGATGATCTCGCTTAAGAAGAAGATGAGAGAATTGGAAGAGGTCGTGAAGAAGAGATGAGCGATAAAGTCATCGCGACAGTTTAATATAGATGTTTCGCGCCTGCAAAGAAGCGCAATAGAGGCAATAACCATGGAAGATGAGACTAAAGAATACCTTGAAGCGTTCAAGAAAGGCAATATCGAAAAGAATAAGCTGATCAGCACTGAAGCGCTGCTCAACATACTTGAAGACCTGCAGAGCGCGCAACGACAGCTTAAAGAGAGCGAACGCAAATACCGTCTCATAACGGAAAATACCTCAGATTACATATTCCTCACCGATTTATCTTTGAGGATCATATACTCTAGCCCTTCATGCAGCAGGATGGGTTATGCTTCAGAAGACCTTGTCGGGAAGAGCATCGCAGATTTCATGGCTCCTAAAGACGCGAATAGGTTCAGTGTTCTTGCTGCGGCTTATGCTTCAGAACGCGCAGGCAAGCCAGACATCGGTAGAAGTGAGGGCAGGCATAAGGAATTCGCCTGCATGTTCACGAGCAAGGACAAAGGATGGCGTGTGCTTGATTCAGCCATGATTCTCTTGTCTGAAGATGATGGCAAAGGGAATGCTGTCATGATCACGGCGCGCGACGTGACTGAGAAGAGACACGCAGAAAAGATTCTTAAGACTACAGAAGAGAAATACAAGACGCTGTACCAGTCTTCAAGGGACGCGATAATGATCCTTGAGCCTCCGACCTGGAGATTCACAGCAGGGAATAAAGCCACAATCAGCATGTTCAGGGTGAAGGACGAGAAAGAATTCACTTCGAAAACTCTCTGGCAATACTCCCCAAAGACACAGCCTGATGGGAAGCCTTCAGACATAAAAGCGAAAAGCATGATCATGAAAGCTGCGAAAGAAGGGGTGAATTTCTTTGAATGGACGCATCAGCGTGCTAATGGCAATGATTTTCCTGCCACAGTGCTGTTCACAAGGATAAAGCTTGAAGATAAGGATGCCTTGCAGGCCACAGTGAGGGATATCACAGCGCAAAAACAAGCTGAGAATATGATCAAAGAGAGCGAAGAGAAGTACAGGTCATTAGTGGAAACTTCCCCTGACTGCATAAAGCTTTTTGACACAAGAAAGAAGATAGTGTTCATGAACCAGGGAGGATTCAGGGAGCACCGCCTGAAGAATCTTGAAGAGGCCAAGAAATTCGATGTAATAGGCTCATTGATCAGAGAGGACAAGAAGAAGATGCTGGATGCGCTTGATGAGGCGCTTAAAGGGAAGACAAGCACGATTGTCGTCCGCCACAATCCTAAAGAATCCGTAAGAAAGGCCTGCCTTGAGACTTTAAGCCCTGTCCGGGACGCTAACGGCAGGATCTATGGGGTATTCGGAGTATCGCGCGATATCTCTTCTCAGAAGAAAGTGGAACAAGAATTATCTCACTATAAGAATCATCTTGAAGAGCTAGTGAAAGAAAAGACAAGAGAGTTAGAGAAACAAAACATAGAACTTGTCAGGTCTTCCATAGATCTTGCTGAGACAAAGAAAGAATTGGAAGACAAGAATATTGAATTGCAGAACGCTCTTGAATCATTTAAGAAAGAACTAAAGAAATCTGAAAGAGAAGAGAGGTGAAACTATGGGATTATCAGTAGGTATTGGCATGAGTGGACAAAAAGATTCTTTCGGTGCAGGGAAAGAAGCGGCTCAAGAAGCGCTAAAAGGCCTTAATGGCAAGAATGCGACTTCATTATTAGTGTTTGGAAGTCCGAGATTCAATCATAAGGCATTATTGAAAGGTATCCGGTCGGTGACAAAAAACGTCCCTACAGTTGGAGGAACCACTGCAGGAGAAGCCTCCAATCATGGATACAGCAAAGATTCTGTCGTGATCATGGCGGTCTATTCTGATACTATACGGTTTGTGCCTGGGATTGGTAAAGAAATCAGCAAGAATGAAAGAAACGCAGGAGCCGCATTAGTGGCAGATTTCAAGAAAAAAGCAAAATCCTTTGCAAAAGCAAGAACTGTACTGATGTTCAATGATGCCCTTGCAGGCGATGGTCTTGAGATAATCCGAGGGATACAAGAAAAGTTAGGCGAAGATTTTGAGATTGTAGGAGGAGCTCTTGGCGATGAAGCCAATTTCAAGAAAGTATACCAATATTACAATGGCAAAGTATACAATGATGCTGTTGTCGGCATGATGATCATTGGAGACGGATTTGATACCTTTACTAGCGTCGGAAGCGCTTGGAAATCGATAGGTAACAGGTTCAAGTGCACAAAAGCAGAAGGCGCTGTTGTTCAGAGTTTTGACAATAGACCCGCGCTGGATGTCTATGAGTCTTTTCTTGGCAAAACAAGAAGCAAGAAACTTCCAGCAATAGGATTGGAATATCCGTTCGGCATGATAGATGAGAAAGCAACTATCAGGGGAAAAGAATACTTTCAGATACGCTGCCCATTAGCCGTTGACCGTAAGAACAAGACAGTGACACTTGCAGCAGCGATACCTGAAGGAAAAGACGTCACGATGACAATAGCTTCAAGACAAGATGTGATCAATAATGCGATTATTGTCGCACAACGGCTTAAGAACGACATAAAGGGCAAGAAACTAAAGATGATACTGCTTTTTTCATGTGTTGCTTGCAAAATGGTTCTTGGAATAAAAGTCTCAGATGAACTTAAAGCAGTGAGAAAGGTGTTAGGAGAGAATATCCCTATCCTGGGCTTTTATACTTACGGGGAGATAGGGCCTATTGACAAAAAAGTCAGGCAATTGAGGCCTACAAAATGGCACAATGAAACAATAGTCTTATGGGCTCTTGGGATGAATAACTGATCAAAAGAGATAAGCATTATGATTACATGATGCTTTTTAACCAATAGCAGCCTTAGTTTATTGAAAAGAAGGGAAGATGCGTGCAATCATGGGAAATTTGAGGAAGATAACGAAAATCCGCAGCTCGGAGCTATCAGAAATCCGCAAGACGATGTCGGAAATCAACAAGGTGATTTCCGAGCATGCTCAAAAACTGAAGTTTTTGACATTTCTGAATATCCCGGAAATCCTTGATTTCCGCGATATAGAAAATCCGCAAAAGAGGGTTTATGTCTGAAGAACCGGAATTAGACATCCTGGACAATCTTCCTATAGGTATCTCTATAATCAATAAGGACATGCGCATAGAATGGGTGAACAAGGCTCTCAGGAACAAAGGCTTTGACCTTGAATGCGTCAAAGGAAAATACTGCCACCAGGTCTACAAGAATAATCAGCAGGTATGCGAGAATTGCCCTTCAGCGCAGGCTTTCAGGACTGGGGAGACAGTCCATACTGTGGAGATAGGGGCGGATAAGAAAGAATACAATGTCACTGCGGTGCCGATCCGTGACAAGGAGAGCGGAGAGATCACCAAAGTGATTGAGATCGTGAATGAGCTCTGCATCAGCGAGATTAGCCATTACAGCTTCAGTGATAAAATAACTCTCATGGGAGGGGTATTTGACCTTATTGATGACGTGTTCTTCATGATAGACAAGGATTTCACGATAACTTTCATCAACAAAAAGTTCAAAGAGCTCTTCGGCAATGGCTGCATAGGAAAGAAATGCTTCCAGATAGTGCACGGCTCTGACGAACCGATAAAAGACTGTCCGTTTGTGAAGTCCCTGAAGACTGGAAAGGCAGAAAGCATAGAATTCTTCCATCCAAAGCTGAAAAGATGGTTCCTTTCGACTTCCAATCCTGTCAAGGATGATAAAGGGAACATCACAGCGTGCCTGCACTTCGTGAAGGATATCACCGAACAGAAGCTGACCGAAGAATCATTGAGAGAGAGCGAGGAGAGACTCGAGATAATAACCAAGAATAATCCGGATCACATACTGATACAAGATGCTGACCTGCGCTATGAATTCGTCATAAATCCCCAACTAGGGCTTACAGAGGAAGAGATGATAGGAAAGACTGATTTTGACATCCTCTCGAAGAAAGACGCTGCGTATTTGACCGAAATAAAGGATAGCGTGCTGCGTACAGGCAAGCCTAAACATCAAATCATCCCTCTAGTCTCAAAGAATGGGAGTACGCAGTATTTTGAAGGCTCTTACTTCCCGAGATATGACAAAGATAAGAATGTCGATGGGATAATCGGCTATTTCAAGAACATAACCGAGAAGAAGAATACAGATGATACGCTTAGAGAAAGCAAGAACAAGCTGGACAACCTCGTGACGAATGTCCCTGGAATGATATATATCGGGAATCCTGACTGGTCTGCTGAGATAATCTCAGGAAGCGAGGAGATATGCGGATATTCTCCTGAAGAATTCAATGAAGGCAAGGTGAATTGGCTGGATCTCATCCATACAGAAGATAAGAAAGCTGTATCCGCAGAAGGAGCTTCATTGACGAAGCAAGGGAGAAAGGTCATCCAGACTTATAGGATCATCAAGAGAGATAGGAAGATAGCCTGGGTCGAGGATCATAAGGTCTCTATGTTCGATAAAGGGGCATTCAGCCATGTCTATGGCATCGTATATGACATAACCGATGCGCATGAATCAAGACAATCATTAGAAGAGAGCAGAAAAGCATTACTGCACGCGCAGAGTGTGGCCAATCTCGGCAACTACCTGCTGGATATAAAGACAGGCATCTGGACAAGCTCTGAGATACTGGACAATATATTCGGGATAGATGAAGGATATCCTCGCTCAATCGAGGGCTGGAGCAGATTGATCCTTCCTGAAGACAGGGAGATGATGGTCAATTATCTCATGAATGACGTGCTTGGCAGGCATAAGCCTTTTAACAAAGAATACCGGATTGTCAGGCATACTGATAAGTCTGTGAGATGGGTTCATGGATTGGGCAAGCTGGATTTCAATGGAAGTGAAGAGCCTATCAAGATGTTCGGGACAATCCAGGATATAACTGAGAAGAAGCAGATTGAAATAAGATTGAGAGAGAGCGAGGAGAAATACCGGCTTCTTATTGAGAGCGCGACAGAATATATCTTTACCGCAGACAGGGATGGAAAGATACTTTCTGTGAATGCCGCTGCAGCGCGGCTTTTCAGGAGAAAAAAGAAGGATATTGAGGGAAAGACGATATTTGAACTATTCCCAAGGGATATAGCGTCAAGATACATCAAAAACCTGCGAAAAGTGATCGCTAAAGATATCCCGATAAATAAAAACGAGGAGATGACCGTCAATGGGCGGAAATTCTTCATAAACACAGCATTAACCCCGATCAAGAATAAGAATGGTGAGATATATAATGTGATGGGGATAATCAGTGATAGGACCGCGGAGCATCAGGCTGAGATCGCCCTCAGGGAGAGCGAAGAGAGGTATAAGACCTTGACTGAGAATTCCCCTGACTGCATAAAGATCATGGACAAGAAAGGCAATATCCTGTTCATGAACCAGGGCGGCCTGAAAGAGCACCATCTGAAGGATCTTGAAGAAGCCAGGAAGTTCGATATATTGTCCAGCGTAATGAAAGATGACAGGAAAAGATTAGAGAACGCCTTAAAGAAAGCGTTTGCCGGGAAGATAAACACGATTGAGATCAAGCATATCCATGAGGGATCAAGAAATAGTTATTGCCTGGAGACTTTCTCCCCGATCAAGGACTCAGACGGCAGAATAACGACTGTCCAAGGCATCTCTAGGAATATCACTGAACAAAAGATGGCTGATTCCGCGATCAAGAGCTCAGAGCTGCGCTACCGCAGGCTTTTCGAGGCAGCGAAAGACGGCATACTTATTGTCGATGTGGATACAGGTATGATACTTGACGCCAATCCTTTCATCAAGGATATTCTTGGATACTCTCAGAAAGAGATAGTAAAGAAGAAACTTTGGGAGATCAGCCCATTGAAGGATGTCATAAAGAATAAAGCGTCTTTCAGCAAGCTCCAGAAAGAGAGATATATCAGATATGAAAACCTGCCGGTTGAGACGAAGACTGGGAAGATAGCATATATGGAATTTGTGAGCAATGTCTATTCTATCGGAGATAAAGAGGTCGTCCAATGCAATATTCGGGATATCACTTCCAGAAAGAAAGCTGAAGACGCGCTGAAAGAAAGCGAAAAATCACTTAAAGAAGCCCAAGGGATCTCTCATGTTGGGAACTGGTCGTGGAATATCAAGAAAGACAGAATATTGTGGAGTGAAGAGCTCTATCGCATAACAGGCATTGATCCCAAGCGGCCTATTCCAACATATGCCTCACTCCCTAAGGTATACACAAAAGAAAGCTGGAAGAGGCTGGATAGCGCAGTGAAGAGAGCTGTTGAGGGAGGAAAACCTTATGAGTTAGAATTAGACATGATACGCCAGGATAAGCAGATAATCCATACGCTCACTCGCGGCAAAGCCATAAAAGATATATCCGGCAAGATAGTCAGCCTTTACGGCACAGTACAAGATATCACTAAGCAAAAGAAATCTGAAGAATTCATCAAGCAGCAGAAAAAGGATTATCAGACAATATTTGATTCTTCTCCCAACCTGATCGTATACAAAGACAGGGAAGGAAGAGTCATAAATGTCAATAACGCATTTGCGCAGTTTCATGGCCTTCCAAAAGAAGAAATAATCGGAAAAACAACTTTTGATATTATAAGCCCACGCAAAGTCGCAGAAATGACATTAAAAGATGACTTAGAAGTAATCAATACAGGAAAGCCAAAAATAGGTATTGAAAGAAGATTCATAAGCCATTTCAGTAAAAAAGAGATAATAGGCGCAGTATCTAAACTGCCTTTCTATAGCTCTGAAGGCAGAATCATAGGCACAATCAGTTTCATAATGAATATCACTGAACGAAAGAAGATGGAGAATGCCCTTAATGAGAGCAGAGACTTATACAGTTCATTGTTTAAGAACATGCTTAACGGATTTGCTTACTGTAAGATGGTCTTTGACAAAGACAAACCTATTGATTTCGTATATCTCAGTGTCAATAACTCTTTTGAGAGATTGACAGGGCTGAAGAACGTTGTCGGAAAGAAAGTGTCTCAGGTAATACCTGGAATACAAAGATCCGACCCAGAATTGTTAAGAATTTATGGCAGAGTGGCCTTGACAGGCAAGCCTGAAGTGTTTGAGACTTATGTCAAATCTCTGTATATGTGGTTCTCTATCTCGGTCTATTGCCCAAAAGAAGGCTATTTTGTCGCTATATTCGACGTGATAACAAAGCGAAAGAAAGCGGAAGAGGACCTCAAGCAGGCTTACGAAGAGCTGAAGAAGATCGATGAGATGAAATCGATGCTCCTCAGGGATGTCTCGCATGAGATGAAAAACCCGATATCACAGGCGCTGATGTCCTCAAGCTTGATCATCGAAGAATTCAAGCAGGACATACTCCCAAGAGAGGATGTGAACAGGCATCTAGGCATACTCCAGAAGAATCTCGGCGTCGCGATGGAGCACCTCTCTTCAGTGCTTGAATTCAGCAGGCTCAAATCAACCACAGACATCGAGCGGAGACAGGTGAATTTCTCATCATTGATCAAAGATGTCTCTTTAGGGCTTGCTCAGAACGCTAACGCAAAACACCTTTCATTCATCATCCGTGCTGGAGATTCGCTCAGGCTCAGCGGCAATACGCGCCTGCTGCAGATACTCGTCCATAATCTGCTCAGCAATGCGATAAAATTCACTGATACGGGGGAAGTCGCTATAGACTGCTGGAAGAAGGGAGATAATGTCATATTCTCTGTCAAAGACACTGGCAAAGGGATCTCAGAGAAAGATATTAAGAAGGTATTTGAACCATTCATGAAAGCGGATGTGGCTATCCCAGGGCTAGGATTGGGGCTTCCGATCTGCAGGAAGATCATAGAACTTCACAAGGGAAGCGTAGATGTCGAATCACATTTCGGCAAAGGGAGCACGTTCACAGTGACGCTGCCTGCTACGGCAAGAACAATAACGAAAATACGATGACTGGATTTTTGTTAATTTCGATAGAAATTCCGGAAATCGCCTTGAGGATTTCAGTTACACCCAGCGCAATCTTCAATAAATAGAATGCTTTATAATAAATAAGACATTAACCAGCCATTAATCTAAAGCTCAGCAAGAAATTCATCGAAACAGACAAAATCAGTATTTTGAGGTGAAATCATGCCAGCGAAGAAGAGCGAGGGAGCGAATACCGAGGCAAAGAGTTCTAACGGAAAGAAGAAGACGATCCTTATAGTTGAAGACAGCCCTGATATGCAGGAGATCTACAAGAACTACCTCAGCAAAGATTATTCTATCATCATGACTGGCGCTGCTAAAGAAGGGATGGAAAACCTGAAGAAACACGCAATTGATCTGCTCATCCTGGATATCATCCTTCCTGAAGTGCAAGGAGACACTTTCTTTGTCCAGCTAAGGCAAATGGCACAGTTCAAGAACCTTAAAGTGCTTGTCATAACAGTCCTTGGAGACCTGACAGGCCAGTTCAAGAATTTGAACTCGAATGTCTCATGCATGGCAAAGCCTTTCGAGAAGGAAGCGTTGTTAGCCAAGATCAAGATGGTGATAGGTAGATGAGCTGCTTATTAGTCTTTTAATTATCTTGTCTTAATCATTCTTGATTATCTTTGATGAATATCTGTCTTTCTGCGCAAGATCTATCACCAGGACAGAAGCTCTCAACAGGAGCACAAGGCCTACAAATATGATCGCTAAGAGCGAGCCTGGAGGATATACTGGATCATAACTGGCGAACCACTTGACCCATTCAGCATATTTCATGACAGAGAAATGAAGAGCGATGAGGATGAACGCAATGTATGATAGTCTCTGCATAAATTTCCATCTCCTGTAGCCCATCTTCCGTATCGCCGCGGTTGTTGATATGGATGCCACTACAATGAGGATGAGCAGCGCCATAATTCCATAAAGCGGAGCCTTCCATCTCTCGATATACTTAACTAGAGGGAATCTATAAGTGAGAAATACGAGAGTGATAAGGATATGCGCCGCGCCGACAAAGAATCCCATGAGCCCAATCTCTCTCCTGTACTCTAACTTATGCTTGAACGACCTGAAGAATCTCGCGAGAGGGCCTATGGACAATGAGATGCCTATCGCGAACAGGGAAGTGAGGGCGAGCGATTTATTGGCAAGGAATAACGCCAGCGGCTCTTCAGAGAGGAAAGGGACGAGAATGCCTCTGCGAAGGTAAAGATAGTACCAGAATAGCAGAAAAATTATAGTGCATAGCGCTGTCGCGACGAACCAGTCAGGCTTTTCCTTGAGATGCGCCCTGAGCTCATCCACGAGATGAGGGTGCTTTTCAGGAGAGATGCCCGCTTCCCGCAGGAGTTCTTCCGGCATGATCGGAAAGAATAGGCCATGTTATTTAAATATTTCTTCTTTTACGCAGCTATGCGGAAGATATTCTGTTGCTGTCGGTCGCTGCGCCTCAGCTAAAGCTGAGGTAGGCTTTCCTCACCCTTTCCCCTGACTCTGTCGAGGAAGAGGAAAGTCTAGTTCGCGAAAATCTGTAGATTTCCGGGATTGTGAAGATCGTAGATTTTCAGAATCGCAAAAATGCATTCAAGATGCATTTTTGCGATACCCGGAAATCGCCTTGCGGATTTCAGTCACACCCAGCGCAATCTTCAATGAAGAGATATTGACAGCGTATATCTATTGGCCGTCATCATCTTTCAGCAAAATGTCAGGATCCTATCAGATTCTTCAACCAATTGAAGCAGTTCTCCCATCGAAGAGACAGGGCATATATCGCTTCCTTCTCTTCCCCTTATCTTCAGACAGGTTCCGCAGGCAAGAATGACCCCTTTATTCTTCACGAATCTCTTGATTGCGCCTTTAAGCAGCGGAAATCTTGCGTCTTTGACGCTCTCAGCCTCAACCCCTCTCCCGAGAAGAAATACCTTCATTGAATGATTCTTGCTGATAGCTTCATTCCCGAACCGAAAACAGTTCCAACAGGTTTCCGCATCGTTTGTGTTTAAGATTATGCCTATCTTCATGTTCTCACCTCGCGTCATCGATCATCTCAATCACATCCTTCTCGGCCTGTTCGGCTTCATTCCTGCCCACTTCTGTAAAGAATTGAGATATCATAGTCGGCCTCATCCCCGCGATCTTCACTCTTCCATCTTCCTCAAGGACATTGATCTTACAGGGCATGCAGAGAGAGATCAGTCTGTTCTTGTTCAGGAACTGATTCGCGTATCTGCCTGAACATATCTCGATAATCTTTAGCGGTCTCTGGCTGAATCCTTTTGCGGCCAGCCTTTCCTTTATGTCATAGACCTGGAATAACGCCCAGCCTTTCCGCTCAACAGCTTTCAAGACTGAGACAACCGCGTCATCAAAACTTTTTTCCGTCTCAACAATGTATGCGAAGTCATCAGTTCTCATCTTTTGCCTCATTAAGAGATCATTTTCTCGCTATGAATAACCTAAACACATCTACCAATGCCAGATTCCTGTCTTCTGCGATCCTCATGCCTGCTTGGATTATGTTTTGCTTAGTGTCCCGATTGATGTTTGCGCCCATAAAGATTCTGGTCAGAGGGTTAAACGCTTGTTCAATCAGCGCTATCGCTGGGTTTCTGCTCAACACATGTTCAATCATGATCAGCCTGCCAGACGGCTTTAGGACTCTCCTTATCTCCTCTAAGCCTTTTATCGGGTCAGGCACTGAACAAAAGACGCAGGTCGTCACAACATAATCAAACGAATCATCTTTGAATCTGAGATTCTCGGCATCCATCTGTCTCAGAGAGATATTCCTCTTGCCTGACTTGACCAATCTTTCTTTGGCTATATGCAGCATCTTTTCTGAGAAATCAATCCCTATGACTTCAGCCCCCTCTCCATAAAACCCGATATTCTTTCCTGTCCCAATCCCTACTTCGAGAATCTTTCCTCTTAATGGCTGAATGAATTGGCTTCTCCATCTTGCGAACCATACCTTTTCCGCGAGCCTGCTGTGCAGGTCATAGAATCTCGCGTTGCGGTCATACTTCTCTTTGATCCTGAGGGATGTATTCATCTTAAAAGCTCTTTTTTCATCTCTTCGTACTGTTTTCGGGATATCTCTCCAGAAGCGTATCTTTTCCTGAGTATGCCTGACGCGTCTTCCTCTCTCTTGCCGCCCGCATTGATAAGAGTGACAACCAGCCATATCAGCATTCCCCAGAAAAGCAGCATGAAAATGGATCCGAAACCCATCCCAAAGCCCATCATCCCGTAGCCTCCCATCCCAAGACTGCCGAACAGGAAGAGCAATGCTACAGCCGCAAGAACCCAGACCCATGCGTTTTTGTTCTCTTCCATAGATATCACTCCAATCCCTTCTTCATGCTCTCAAACTCTTTCTTTGTCATTTCTCCTTTAGCGAATCTCTTTTTCAGGATATCAAGAGGTGTCTCGGAAGAGATATGTCTTATCCCATATCGACGGATGATCCACACCACCAAGAAGATGACTGCTGCAAGAAGCGATATCCTGAAGATGCTCCAATAGCCATAATTGATGTAATCGTAACTCGCTGGGTAACTGCCCATCATCCCTCTGCCCAGCAGATTCATCATGCCCCCAGAACCCATCATCCCATAGCCGATATAAACATCATCATTGCAGTAAATCCGTCTTGCAATGTTGATATGCGTTTGTTTCAAGGATTCAGAACCTTCTCCGCCCATCATGCTATCCATAAGCTCATGGCTCTCTCCAGGATGCATCTGCTCCATGTAATAATCCCCTATATCCTCAAGCTGTTCATCGCTCAGCCTGTCGCAGCCCGTATTGCTTTCCACAAGCTTCCTGCCTTCTTCAGTCTCACTATCAGCGCTTTCTTGCGCCAAGACAGCGACAATACCCAGCAAGAACATTGCCAGGATCAATATCCCTTTTTTCATAGTCTCACCTTACATCATCTTACTGCTTAATCTTTCACTTAACACTCCCCTCAATATATCAAACGCTTTGATGATTCTTGGATTCGTAAGCCGGTAATAGATGTTCTTCCCTTTCCTGTCGGAAATGACAATCCCTTTGGATCTCATGATAGACAGATGCTGAGAGATATTGGCCTGGCTCAGTCCTGTCTTTCCAATAAGCGCTGTCACTGACATCTCTTTGTCTCTCAGAAGATTCAATATCTCCAATCTTGTTGGATTTGAGAATACCTTGCACAATTCGGCATGAATCTTATATAATTCCTTCATAATCTCATATTAGGATGTCCTAATGTTTAAATAGTTTTTGGTGTCTTTAAGATTGATGTCAGAGATATGAACTTATCACGATCTTGACGCGATCTAGACAGTTCACCGCAATATTTATAAATAAGGAGGGCGGGGAAAGGGTTTTAGCAACAGCGTATATGCAATAATAAATGGGGTGGAGCATGGTACCGATAGTCGCGTTAGTATTTATAATAGCAGTCCTCGCGCTCTTGTTCGCGGGATACCTTTCGTTCTCAGTGATGAAGGAAGAAGCGGGAACTCCTCGCATGCAGGAAATAGCGAATGCTATCCGTGAAGGGGCTATGGCTTACCTCAAGCGCCAATATCTCACTATAGGGATCTTCGGCCTGATAATTTTCGCGCTCTTATGGCAGGTCCTTGGAATCAAGACAGGTGTCGCGTTCTTAGCAGGAGCGATCTCTTCAGGACTTGCGGGCTTTGTAGGGATGGCAATCTCGACTAAAGCGAACGTGCGCACCGCCCAGATAGCCAAGAAAGGGCTCAATCCCGCGCTGCAGCTCGCTTTCAGAGGGGGAGCTGTGACAGGATTCTTCATTGTCGGCCTCAGCCTTCTCGGAGTCGCGTTCTTCTACCATATATACGGAGATCCTAAGATGATAATAGGTTTCGGTTTCGGAGCCTCGCTCATAAGCCTTTTCGCGAGAGTAGGAGGAGGAATATACACTAAAGCGGCCGATGTAGGGGCGGACCTTGTCGGCAAGATTGAGAAGAACATCCCAGAAGATGATCCCAGAAATCCTGCAGTCATAGCTGACAATGTCGGCGACAATGTAGGAGACTGCGCTGGGATGGGCGCTGACCTTTTCGAGACGTATGCGGTCACAATGATCGCGGCGATGCTCATCGGCCAGATAGTGATGCCAGGCAATGCGAACGGAATACTGTTTCCTTTAGCGCTTGGAGCCATGTCAATCATCTCCTCGATGATCGGAACATTCTTTGTCAGGCTGGGCAAATCAAGGAATATAATGGGAGCTCTCTATAAAGGGTTCTTCGCCTCGATGATGATCTCGGCAGCGCTTTTCGCAGGGGTTACTTACTTCACGAAGATGTCCTGGTCGCTGTACATCGCGGCATTGATCGGCCTTGCGCTCACCACGCTGATAACGATGATAACTGATTATTACACCAGCAAGAACTATTCTCCAGTCAAGGAGATAGCTGACGCTTCAGAGACAGGCGCAGGGACGAATCTCATAGCTGGACTCGCTGTAGGGCTGCGCAGCACATTCTGGCCGGTGATATTGATAGTGGCGTCAATAATCGGCGCGTATTATGTCGCGGGCAGCGGAATGATGGGCATTTACGGAGTCGCCATAGCGGCAGCGGCTATGCTCTCGACTACAGGGATTGTCGTGGCTATCGACTCTTACGGACCGATAACGGATAATGCCGGAGGGATCGCTGAGATGTCTAATCTCCCAAAAAATGTCCGCAAGATTACAGACGCTCTTGACGCTGTAGGCAATACCACTAAAGCAGTGACTAAAGGATACGCGATCGGCTCTGCTGCCCTGGGAGCGTTAGTGCTCTTCGCCGCCTACACCCAGGAGATAGAGGACGCTATCACGAGGACTGGCAGCTCTCTCAAACTCTCGCTCATGGTCAATGACCCATTGCTGCTCGCGGGATTATTCATCGGAGGGATGCTGCCGTTCATCTTCTCAGCGTCATGCATGAAATCTGTAGGGAAAGCCGCGCACGCCATTGTCAAAGAAGTGCGCAGGCAGTTCAAAGAGATGCCTGGAATCATGACTGGAAAGCAGAAGCCTCAGTACGGAGCGTGCGTTGACATAGTGACTAAAGCGGCGCTCAGAGAGATGGTCTTCCCTGCAATGGTCGCAGTGCTTGCTCCGCTCGTTGTCGGATTGCTTCTAGGCCCAAGCGCTCTCGCGGGAATGCTGACAGGAGCGATAGTCTCAGGATTATTATTGGCGATATTCATGACCACTGGAGGGGCGGCCTGGGATAACGCGAAGAAATACATCGAGGGAGGAGCTTTCGGCGGCAAAGGGAGCGACGCGCACAAGGCGGCAGTCGTAGGCGACACTGTAGGGGATCCTTTCAAGGACACCGCAGGGCCGGCCTTGAACGCGCTCATAAAAGTGCTGAACACTCTGGCGCTCCTGCTCGCAGGAGTGATCGTGGCTTACTATCCGGTCATAAACGGGTTCTTAAGCTCGCTGTTCTTAGAGATTGATTTTTTATTATTTTTTTGGTTTATTGTTCTTCTCTGATAATTCCATCCTTGAGTATTTAAGTTCATCACAATAGTCTTCTCAAGCCGACTAAGAAG
>DATDYN010000057.1:0-18040 GCA_035289005.1 Candidatus Nanoarchaeia archaeon | reverse complement strand
CTGACAAAGAACAACCAGGTCAAGATAATAGAGCTGAACCTAAGGGCTTCACGGAGCTTTCCGTTCGTCTCAAAAGTGCTCAAGCATGACCTGATAGAGCTTGCGACAAGAGCTATGCTCCTTGATGATGTGCAGCCGATTAGCAAGTCAGTCTTCGAGATTGATTATGTAGGGGTGAAGACATCGCAGTTCTCGTTCCACAGGCTGAAAGGGGCTGATCCAGTGACGGGAGTGGAGATGACAAGCACTGGCGAAGTAGGCTGTTTCGGAGAATCAGTCAAAGAGGCCTATCTCAAAGGGCTACTATCCACTGGAGTAAGACTGCCTAAGAAGAATGTCCTTGTGAGCATAAGCGGCGATGAGAACAGGTACGAAGTCCTTGAATCTGTCAGGACTTTAGCGGACAAAGGATTCAGGATATTCGCGACAGAGCATACTCACGAGTTCTTCGGCAGATATGGGATAATCACAGAATTGCTGCACAAGATCCATGAGCAGAGAGAGCCGAACATTCTCACTTTCCTGAAAGAGAAGAGGATAGAGATGGTGCTCAGCATCCCTAAGATAAGCGAGAAGAAGCAAGAAATCAATGATACTTATATGATCCGCAGGATTGCTGTAGATTACTCAGTGCCTGTCATAAACAATGTGCAGCTGATAAGGCTACTGGCTGACGCACTGACAACTCTCAGCCAGGAAGACCTGAAGATCCTTGCCTGGGATGAGTATGAGTAGAAAGGAGATTGAATCTCAAGAAAGGCATTATCTTATTTTAGCCGCCTCTTCACTTCATCAATCACTTCAAACCAATAATCTCCGTGAGGCACAAACTTCTCAGGATCTGCCTTCAATTCTTCTTCGATCCTCTTGCAGGGGAGAAAACGGATCTCCTGGACTTCTTCGTCCTGCAATCTCAGCGTTCTGATATCGCCATCAAATCTTAGGAAAAAGATGTTATAGAACTCATTATTCCTGATCTTCTTATAGACTGTCCTGACTTTCCTGATCCTGAAGAACTGAAGATCTTCCGGATTTACTTCCAGTCCGATCTCCTCTTGTATCTCTCTGACTCCGGCAGTTGATGCGTCCTCTCCTGCGGCGATATGCCCAGCAGCGGAGATATCCCACATATCAGGATAGAGTTCCTTATCTTTAGCTCTCAGCTGAAGCAGTATCTCTCCCTTAGGATTGTAGATCCAGATATGGGCAGTCCTATGCCATAACCCTTCCTTATGCGCCTCGCTCTTCATCTTCTTGACACCAGTGAGGTTATTGGACTCATCACATATATCTATCAGTTCATCAGCCATATCATAAGTATTGAGGTCTTGAATTAAAAATGTTTTGGTAGGAAGCCTGGGCGAAGCCAGACTCTAGAGTGACTCCGAAACCCTAAGGAATCAGCAAACCTCAAAAGACATAACTCTCCAAGCCAGCCACATTCCCGAAACTTCTTAACTTCCAGAACCTGCAGAAAACGTGCACATTTAATCCTTGTAAAAAAAGCAGAGACAGAAGCAAAAATAAGAGAGCATGATGCATCGGCCGGGATTCGAACCCGGATACCCGGCTCTCTTCTCGTAAGAGTGGAAGGCCGGAGTCTTAACCATTGGACCACCGATGCGTTGCTTGTTCTGACGAGAAATAGGAGATTTATAAAGCTTTCCTGAGATGCTCGATGAACTTCTCGAAATCCTCTACCTTGACAGCGCAACCGCAGGCATTAGGATGCCCGCCACCATAGCCATTGACCCCTTCCAATGCTTTCTTGAGCACTGGCAGTATCGGAGTCTTCGCTGAGCGCAGGCTGCAGCGCATCTCTCCGGACTTCTCTCTGCCTAGAAGGATGACCTTGTCAGGGTACCTGAACAGCAGCTCATTGGAAAGGTCTCCTGTGAAACTGTATTTCGCGTCCTTATAGGTGAACAGCAGCAAAGGATCCTTCTTCACTGATGCTGTCGCCTCTTTGTAGAGCTTGGCGTAATGCTTGTCGATGTCCGAGAATCTCTTGATAATATACCTTCCTCTGGAACTCTTCTGGTCAAGGATCTCGTAAGGGTCCTCTATGCGAGCGAACACTTTGATAGAGCTCATCGCTTCAGAAGTAGTCCCTTTCAGCATAAAAGAGATTATCCTGCTAAGCCGTCCTATGCCTGAGGAGAATAGCGCCTCTTCAGGCTTTGTTATGTTCTTGTCAAGCAATGAAGGATACTGTTCCGCGAACTCCTTCATGAATGGATGAAGCTGCCAATCTCCAACAGTGCCTGCCGCGCCGATCCATAAGTCTTTCTTCAGAGTGAGATAGCAGAGCGCTGAGACGCAGATATGGCTTTTAGGGGTTGAAAGCATAGGATTGTAATATTTGACTTTAGTCCTTTCGACAGGCTCATGATGGTCTATCCATATCACTGGCACGTGCACGCTGTCAAGGAAGCTCTGCTCTACCATTGCGATATCAAGGATGAATATCTTGTCAGGGTCATAGCTCTGCACTGAATGCAGATAATTATCGCCGATGTTAGGGACTGCCTTGACCATCAGCCCTTTGCCCTTGTCAGCATAGCGGTAGAATTGGAGGAAGCTGCATACTCCGTCAGCGTCGTCGTGGAAGAAGAAGAGAGGCCTCTGGCAGGTGTCAAGCTCGTGCTTTATCTCTTTGAATTGGGCTTCTGAGAGCATGCTCTTCCGGCAGGAAGAAGGGGTTTTTAAATTAGAGGGTGATATATGATAATGGCCGAGAAAAACTATTTATACTACAGAGACACTCCTGAATCCATGGACATCTTCGCGCATTTCTTCTGGTCACTGCTCGTGTTCTTCAATAGTAAGAAGTATAAGCTCGCGGTTCTTTTCGGGATACTGCCTGATATCCTTTCATGGGGGATATATTCCTCTTATCTGGTCGCGAAAGACCTGCCGATGGGAAGGCCTATGATCAACAACATTCCGGACTGGACTTTCACTCTGTATGATATCAGCCACAGCATCATCATTATCGCAGTGGTTTTCGGGATCGTCTGGCTCTTATTCAGGAAAGTGCCTCTGTTCCTGTACGCCTGGCCGCTGCATGTCCTGATCGATATCCCCACGCATACAAGAGAATTCCTTCCTACGCCTTTTCTCTGGCCGCTCTCAAGCTGGCATTTCCCCGGCATCAGCTGGGGGACGGCTGCGTTCATGACGACGAACTACATATTGATAGCCTGCGCCGCGGTCATTGTTTTCATCAAGAAAGAAGGGCTGCTCAGGATTGCGCGGAAGATGCTGGCAAGGCATTGAGACTGTGCAGTGTTACATAGATGTAATATGATATTGTAACATTGACACACGATTAAGAAGGATAAGCGTCAAAACGCTGATGCTGCTTGCGAATAAAGCTCTCTTAGGTGACTACAAGATGACTAAGAGATAGTCACCTGCCAGAAATACGCTTAATAGGACGAAGGAAATCACAATGAGATATTCTCAAAAAATAACTATTCCGCAAGATATCGCTTCCAGGCTTTATCATCCTTAGGGTTGTCCCAGAGATCCTTAAGAGATTTCTCGCCGAGAAGCATCCAGCCCGCATTCTCTTTCTTTATATCATTATACATCTTCTTCTTAACCTCTGATTCTCAGTAAGTAAGAGCTTATTTATGAAGCTTTCGGGAGAATTACATATTTTGTTCTACGCACTTCACATTTTCCTATCAAAAAGTATATTCAGTCCTGAATTCTCTGTCATCATCCACTAAAGAAGCAGTTTAGAAACATATCCCTGTCTGATTTCTTGTGGCGCCCTGATAACTATCATTATCCAGCTTTTCATTGACAAAAGGGATTGGTATGACCAAAGCAAAAGGCTCTTCTTTCCTAAAGTATCTCTCAAGATCTCTCCCTTTAGTGACATTCTCACACACAACCCTGCCGCTGCAGCCAGGATTTATAAGGCCGGCGTTCAAAGTGACTGGCATGGATTCCTGCTGCGCAAAAGACCTTTGGGACATTTTCTCAAAATGCGCTTTATCCAGATAACTAGATGGGCTTCGTATGATATCAAGAAAATGAAAAGGGAACATATACACAGGACAGCCGTTGGTCACAACAGACTCATCTGTAGATGTCAAGCAGAAATCTGGCTTTATAGACTTTATTTCTTCGATATTTCCGCGCCTAGCCAGTTCATTAAAATCAGCATGAAGAAGATCCACAGGATCATCCATCTTCAGGAAATAAAATACATCATCAAGAATATGAATCTTATACGCTATAAATTCCCCAAGCACAACAAGATTTTCTTTAGTGACTTCTCTTCCCTCTTTTATTATGGCAATTGGGGCTTTTTCATAAGGGTTATCATGATATGAACTTGGGAAATCTGCGACAGTAGAAGATACTTGCACTGGTGAGAAAGGTTCAGTGATGAGTAAAGGAGCTGGAAAATAATTGTGCAATACAAAATCTAGCGGGGCGGTAGGCCAATCGCCAAAGGCTCTTCTTTGTGCCTGATTCCCATTAATTCCTTTATTATAGAATCCGAGGCAAGCAAGACCCTTACGCGCTACTCTGCTTCTTGTCTCAAAAGAAAGCAATGCGGGAGAATAACCCGCCTCTAAATCAGAATGACCAATGACTTCTCCTCCTGGCTGTATGACAAATGGAAAATGAAGGTTCTTCTCGTTCATGTCGCTGAATCGACGAAGATGCACATTCACGGAACAGGGCTGAGGATCAAGCGTATCAACAAGTGAATTCTCAAATCCTTTCTGCGCACGGATTCGTCCAGCAAGATCTTTCCCTGGCTGTACAAAAGAGAATACCTCCCGTTGTTCTCCGAAATCCATCCATGCGTTCTGCTCCACATCATCCTCTTCAGATGTAGGGGGAACATAGTTATTGAGTATCATTTTCTACTGTATAGTGACTACTGGTATATAAAGCTTTTGCATCAGTATACAAATAGAGATAAATCCGGGCATTCCAAGACAAAGAGAAAAGATTATTAGGGATATATTACCCCTTGATTCTCTTCAATCTGAACGTATTCTCCCTCTCCATCTCTTCAAGGCGCAGCTTGATGAACCGTTCAGTCGCCTGCAGCTTAGGGATGACAGCGAACTCCAGAGCGTTCACTCTGCGCTTGGTCTTCTCTATCTCCTGCAACAACCGTTTCATGGAAGTCTCTATCTCCGCTGCGCGGATAGTCTTCTCAATCACTTCCTCAAATGATTTCGCTGCCTCATCAATAGCCGCGCTGCTGCCGTGAGGGCTGTAACCTCTCTCAGCCATGCTTTTCTGAACGCTCTCTCCTTCAATCTTTGGGACAACGACTCCCATTATATTTTGTTTTGTCAAAGAGATGCTGGGCTGCCTGCTGATCGCCATAGAGATGGACCTTATCCTCGCGTCGCCATCGCTCATGCGCGCGCTGTTGATCTTCTCGACAGCGTCCTTGTACCTCTCTGTCAGCTCCTGCCTCACAGTCTTCGCGTTCTTGAGTATCTTGAAGAACTCAAGTATGAGGCCGTCGCGCTTTCTCTTAAGAAGATTATAACCAGATTTAGCTAGCTTAATCTTCTGCTTGAGTTTTATCAGCTCTGACCTTGTTGGTTTGACATCAGCCATGTTTGCCTTTTATGCGATGATGAACGTTTTAGCCTGCGCGCATCATCGCTGATGCAGCGCAGACCATTGCAGGTATCATCATTTCTTTTTCTTCCCTTTCTTCGCAGGAGTTTTCTGCTTTGCCGGAGCCTGCTTCTTTGAAGAAGCTGAAGAAGATTTCGCAGAGGATTTTGAGCTCTCCTCTTTCTGCTTCTCATTCAGCTTATTCTTCTCAGGATTCTCATCCAGAGCTGCAGCCCCTTCTTTAGTATAGTATTTCGCCTTCAGTTCAGGGCTTATGCGCGTGAGATCCTTCTCAGGGATGGCTCTCAGCAGGTTCCATCCTACCGTAAGAGTTCCTACGATAGTCCTGTCTTCCTGCCTGGCCTGCCTTACGAATCTGTCCTCGAAAGCTGCAGCGAAGTGCAAGAGTCTTTTATCTTTCTCTGACAATGCTTCCTCGCCTACAATTGCGACTAGACCTCTAAGATCTCTCCCTTCTGCATAGTTCGCGTAAAGCTGGTCTGAGACCTGTTTGTGGTCATCTCTTGTCTTGCCCTTACCTATGCCCATGTTCATGAGCCTGGACAATGAAGGAAGCACGTCGATAGGCGGATAGACTCCTTTCCTGTGCAGCTCTCTTGAGAGCACGATCTGGCCTTCAGTGATATATCCTGTCAGATCAGGGATAGGATGCGTGATATCATCGCCGACCATTGTGAGAATCGGAACTTGGGTTATCGAGCCTTTCCTCCCTTTGATCATTCCTGCTCGTTCATATATCATCGCAAGGTCAGTGTACATGTATCCTGGATATCCTCTCCTTCCAGGGATCTCTTCACGCGCAGCGCCGATCTCCCTTAATGATTCGCAATAGTTGGTCATGTCTGTCAGGATGACAAGCACGTGCATATCCTTCTCGTACGCGAAATATTCCGCTGCTGTCAGCGCCATCCTTGGAGTCACTAATCGCTCGACTGCAGGATCATCCGCGAGATTCAGGAACACGACAGCGCGCTGCAATGCTCCGGTCTCTTCGAAATCCTTGATGAAGTACTGCGCTTCCTCATTCGTTATCCCCATCGCTGCGAAGATGACTACAAAGCCGCCTTCCTGACCGACCACTTTGGCCTGTCTGGCTATCTGCAGGGCGATCTCATTGTGCGGAAGCCCTGATCCTGAGAAGATAGGGAGCTTCTGCCCTCTGACGAGAGTGTTCATAGCGTCAATGGTAGATATTCCTGACTGGATGAAATCAGAAGGGGGGGCTCTTGAGTACGGATTGATCGCCGCGCCGGTTATATCAAGGCGTTTCTCAGGGATTATGTCCGCTCCGCCATCTATCGGCTTTCCCGCGCCGTTAAGTATCCTTCCCATCATGTCTTCAGAGACTGAGAGCTTGATCGTCTCCCCAAGGAATTTGACGCTCGCTTCCTTGTCGATGCCGCTCGTGCCCTCAAAGACCTGGACGACAACCATGTCGTCGCTTGTGTCAAGCACCTGACCGTTCTTCATCTGACCATTGGACATCTTTATCTGGACAAGGTCTGCGTAGCCTATCGGCTCTGTCTTATTGACAAAAACTAGAGGGCCTGCGATCTTTGTTATTGTTTTATATTCTTTCATTGCAATCACCTGCGGACGAGCTTGCTGAATTCAGCTTCCATCTCCTTATTGATGGTCGCGAGAAGCTTCTCGTGGTCTTTCTCGAATTTCGCTGTCGCTATCTTGTCTTTTGCCGCTGTCGCCATTATATCATTCACTCGCGCTCCAGCCTCAAGGCTTCGGTACGCTAATTCTGCGAACTGCAGCACAGTCTTCATGAGCATATAGCTTTTCTTAAGGCTGCAGTATGTGTCTATATCATGATAAGCGTTCTGCTGCAGTATGAATTCCCTTATGAGCCTCGCCACTTCAAGAGTGACCTGCTCCTTGTCAGGAAGCGCGTCAGAGCCTACGAGCTGCACGATCTCCATGAGTTTCTCCTCTTCCTGGAGTATCGACATGAGCCTCTCGACGCACTGTCTCCAGTCTCCCGCGACATTCTGCGCGAACCAAGGCTCTAACGACTCCAGATATAAAGAGTAAGAGTTCAACCAATTGATGCTTGGGAAGTGCCTGCGCTGCGCGAGCTTTGAGTCCAGAGCCCAGAATGTCTTCGTGACTCTGAGAGTGTTCTGGGTGACTGGCTCTGAGAAATCCCCTCCGGGTGGAGATACTGCCCCAATAACTGTCACTGATCCCTGGCTTTCAGGAAGCCCTAAAGGGATGATTCTTCCTGCACGCTCGTAAAACTGAGCGAGTTTTGTCGAGAGATAAGCCGGATAACCTTCTTCTCCTGGCATCTCTTCAAGGCGCGAGGAAATCTCTCTCATCGCTTCAGCCCATCTTGATGTTGAATCAGCCATCAATGCGACTGAGTAACCCATATCCCTGAAGTATTCCGCTATGGTTATTCCGGTATACACTGAAGCTTCTCTCGCCGCAACTGGCATATTGCTTGTGTTAGCGATAAGCACCGTCCTGTTCATCAATGGACGCTTGGTCCTTGGGTCTATGAGGTGCGGAAATTCTGTAAGGACTTCAGTCATCTCATTACCTCTCTCACCGCAACCGATATAGACAATTATATCTGCGTCAGACCATTTCGCGAGCTGCTGTTGAGAGACGGTCTTTCCTGCGCCGAAAGGACCGGGAATAGCCGCGACTCCCCCTTTTGCGAGCGGAAAGAAGACGTCAAAGACTCTCTGTCCAGTGATGAGCGGAGCATCAGGCACAAGTTTCTTGCCCGCTTTTCTGGGGACTCTGACAGGCCATTCCTGTCTCATGGTTATTTTCTTGCCGCCCTCAATCTCGCAGACAATGTCAAGCACTGTGTAACTGCCGCTCTTTATGCTTGTGATCTTGCCATGCATCCCTATAGGGACCATTATCTTATGGCTCATTCCTTGCGTCTCTTCAACCTCCCCAATGACTTCTCCTTCCCTGACTTTATCCCCTGTCTTCTTCACAGCTTTGAAATCCCATCTCTTTTTATGGTCTAGGCCTGGAGCGTCAACTCCTCTGCTTATGAAATCTCCGACTTTCTCTTTAAGCACGACAAGAGGTCGCTGGATCCCGTCATAGATGCTCGTGAGCAGTCCAGGACCTAGCTCTACTGAGAGAGATTTATTAGTATTGACTACAGGTTCGCCAGGCCTTATCCCTGAAGTGTCTTCATAGACCTGTATTGTCACCTTGTCCTCAAGTATCTGGATGACCTCTCCGAGCAGGCGCTCATTGCCGACACGGACAAGATCATACATTCTCGCTTTGAATTGCTTGGCCATGACGACAGGCCCTGCGACTCGGTAAATCACTCCATCTTTCTTATGTTCTTCTGCCATAGTATTCCCTCCGAAAGCGTCAATCGATCGCACATATTGTTTTCATATTTCTTGAATCGCTTAGCTGATTTATACCGTTAATTTCCATCATTATCTGTCTCAATCAAAGAGGACTTCACTCTTTCCAGAGATCGACCCCTATTGATTTTATTATCATCTTTCTCAATGCGTCCTGTGCGACAGCTTCTGCAGAGAGCACAATGAACACAGGCTTGACGCTCTTCTGCATGTCTGTCTTCGAATAATCATCAAGCTGCTCTAAGGTCTTATCATCAGTTATCACTATGCCGACTGAAGTATCAGCCATGAGCCTCTTTACCTCTTCAGTAGGATTGCCCTGCACCTCGATTACTTTGCGTATTCCTGCCAGCCTGAAGCCAAGATTGAATTCCTGCCCTCCAAGCACTGCGATTTCCATCATGTTCACCCGTCATCCATAAATGTGTTATTTATTCTGCATATTATCATCTGAGATTATCATCTGAGATCATCATCTGACAATCACAAGCTCTTTCTCTATGCGCTCTTCCTTTATCCCGAGCTGCTTGCCCTTGATCATCATCCTGAGATTGGATATCTCAACCTCTTTAGCGAACAGATATCCCAGTATGACATCTACTGAGAGAGGATTTGTTGTAGTGAGGAACGCAACTCTCTCAAGCAAATGTCTGCTGAGCGCTGCATCAACAGGTATGAGCGATCCGCTCTTGAGATACTGCTCTATATCCTGTCTGCTCACACCATAACCTAATTTTTCTACTGCATTGAGTATCGAGTGCGCATCCGCTGCTGAGACCATCTTATTCAGCATAGCCTCAGTCAATCTCACTCCGCCAGGGAATAAGTGCGGCTGGATCTGAGATGCTGGCATCTTCTCTTTCTTGAACCTGAGCAATGCCTTTATGTTGAGTATGTCTATCTCTTCCTCTATGAATGTGCGCATGATGCTTCCCTGTTCAGGAATCCTTTTCGCAAAGCGCAAAAGATCCCGATAATATTCCTGGCTGAGCATATTCTCAACCTCAAACAGATTGCCTGACTTCTTGAACTGCTCGAGCGCTTCGCGCAATATCTGCGGAGGCATGAAAGGGATGTTTGATATAGCCTCTTCAACACTGTCATTCTCAAGCAGCTTATCCAACTGCATCTCATCCAATCTTCCTACAGGAATAAGCAAGGACTTTGCCTCTTCCTTGTTCTGCTTGCTGTATATCGCTCGCAATATGGTCTTTAAGTTGTAGACATCTTTGCGCTGGAGATATTCATCAATGATTGCCTGAAGAGTCTCATCGTTAGCTATACGCTTCAATTTGAGTATATCTCTTACCATGTGCAATGTGAGAGCGATCTCGAGCAACGCAACGCCTTTATATCTTGAAGAAAGCTCTGTGATCTCTTTCTTGCAGACAGTCTCCTGCAGAAATCTGGTTATCTCCGAGATCCCCATCTTGAGAAGGCGATGATAATCATCCTTCCTTAGCAGAGAGGAGCGCATGACGCTGACTCTAGCGTAAGCGTAAGGATACTCCCCTAATCTGAGAGTGCTTTCGCGTCTTTCTTCCTGAACCGATGGATAAATCATTTTCTGAGCCATTTTTCGCAACCATTAATAGTCATATCCCTATCCTTGTCCTCTTGCGGCACTGAGATGCGCGCGCTTATGCATCATTAGTGCATGCACACACAGGCTTATTTACCGAAAAGGATCGCTGCCGTCTCCTGCAGATACTGCTTGCGCACGCATGCCAAGAGCTCATCAATGCTGTAATCTATTCGCACAGTCCCATCATCATTCTCAGCGATTATCCCTCCTGAGATATCTGACTGATGAAACATTATTCCTTTGATAGATTGCACTGCGGCCTTGTCAATGGCATTCGCGAATACATTCTTGACTGGAATCTCTTTCTGTGCGCGCATCACAAGCTTTTTCACAAAGTCTGCACGTTTCTGACCGCTCAGGCCTGAAATGATTTTATACGCCTCTTCAAAGGCCTTGTCGATAATCTCGCGCTTCTTCTCAAGCAGAGCTTTCTTCAGATCAAATTCTGCAGCTGCAATCTCTTTCCTTTCAAAAGCAGCTATAAGGAGTCCAGTATCATTATCCACTTTCTTCCTGTAAGCTGATGTCTCAGCTTGCGCTTCTTCCTTGAAGATGCTTGCTTCTTTGCGTGCGGTAGCAAGTATTGACTCGCGCTCTTTCTGCGCACAATTCAGGATTTCTTTCTTTACTTCTTCAAGTCCCATAGTGATCTTCCTTACCCCTCACTGCCTTATCCTCAGATAATATCTGAAGCAAAGCTGTAAGATATTTATTTCGCCATCCCTATTATCAAGATGGCTACCACAAGCCCAAAGATGACAATAGTTTCCGGAATGACCGTCAATATCAGCACTTTACCGAATAGAGACTCTTTCTCTGCCATCGCACCTACTGCTGCAGCACCAATATGTTTCTCTGCCATCCCTGTTGCTATCGCACTCAAGCCTAATGAAAGGCCTGCACCTAATGCTATAATTCCTGTGTTTACATCTACCATGTTTCTACCTCCGTAACAATCTGGTATTTCTTTGTGTCTGTAATGACTGTGATACCCGCATCTTTTGCTATTCGTTCTTTGATATTTATCAATGTTCATGAAAGGTTTATCCTGTCACTTTTCAAGGTTTTTGCGATTTCTTCTTTTCCTGCTCTTTATCGGAATACTGCGCCGCCTTCGCTGTCCACATATTGTTTGCTTTTGAGATTATGACACGCATATTTGGATTGAAAGTATTAACCCAATAATCATAAGCTGAATTTATGAATTTCCCTTCCGCTTTCCTGTCTTTGGTGAGTCCTGCCAGGATGTTCGCGCTGACCATTGACATAATCGTGCTTATCATCCTTCCCATATTCTCTTTTTCTTCTTCATTGAATGTCTGGCTCTCAGTAAGACTGAAAAGGGAGCCGGGATTCGGCATTATCAGGCTGTGCAGATAGCTTGCCCAATAAGTATAAGTGTCGACAATCCTGCCGCATGCCCATCTTGAGAGCCGGATGCTCATTATTCCTTCCTTGACAGCATAGTCTCTGAGATAGAATACTTCATCTAATTGATCGACTGTCGGAACAACCCCTAGCTCTTTGCGCATCTTCTCCAATGAGAGCTCAAGCTTCTCAAGCAGTTCTTCCTGCGCTTTCTGCACTGAATTATCGCAGCAGGCATCAACTTTTGCAACTTTTGATTTATTTATATTTTTCATTGTAATTACCTTATTAACAGTAAATCATCATTCTTACCGTAAATCATAATTCTTCCTTTGCTCCGAAAGGAAGGAACTTAAGTCCGCCTCCTTCGTAAAACTTACCGAAAAACTCAACATAATGAAGCCTTGTGGCGTGCAGGAAAGGGCTTATGAGTCCGAGCATGATGTTTATCGCGTGGCCTATGACCAGCAGGATTATCCCTCCGAGTATTCCGACGATTCCTAAGTGGAACATTTCTCCGGCAAGCTCATTCACGACTGTGGCGAGTATTACTGAAGCCAGGCCTACAGCCATTAGCCGCGCGTAAGAAAGTATGTTTGTGAATATTGAGGGCAGCTCTATCAAGCCTTTAGGTCCTTCTCCAAGATACAGAAGCATGGCAGCTAAGAAAAAAAGAGATGCTCCAACCCATTTCTGGACTATCAATCCGAACATCGGATTGTACGCGAGCGCAAAGCAAACGACTGCGACCTCAAGAAGTATCCAACTGATCTTTTCTGTGAACGCATGCCATAATCCGTGCTGCCTTAGCTTGTTATAAAATCCGACTATCAAGCCGATATTTATGTGGACAACTCCGATGGCTATAGCGACAAGCATGAGCTCATTTATCTGCTCAGCTCTGCTGATCAGATGCGGAAGCTCGAGATGGCCGATCTTTTCAAGGCCGAACAGTTCTCCGAATAACGCCCCGAAGAATATTGCGGATATAGAACCATAGATCATAGCTGTGACAAGCTTGCCGAATTCTCCCGGAATCTTAGGCTTGAGCCAGAGGAACAATGCGAGAGTGACAAGGCCATAGCCCATATCTCCAAGCATGAATCCGTAGAATATCGGGAATGACAAAAACATGAGGAATGAAGGGTCAATCTCTTTGTATTGCGGCAGCGTGTACAGGTTCATGAAGAACTCGAACGGCTGCACAGCTTTAGGATTCTTGAACTTTATTGGAACCTCTTCGCTAACATGCGCTTCAGCACTTCCGCCTGCATGAGAATCATGAGTTACGTGACGATGGATCTTTTCAATGCCCACATATATCTTTCCTTTAGCGGATTTCTCAATTTCTGAAGCCACTGTCTTTTCCTGCGCTGAAGGTATCCATCCGGTCAGTATAAACGTGCGTTCTGTAGCGGCAAATCTCAGTGGAGATTCAGCCTTTACCGCCTCAATCTTCAGTGCCTCTTCAATACCCCTGAACTGAGGAAGCGAACGTCTGGCGAGATCGTCAAACTGTTCCTGAAGACGGTCCTTCACTCTCAATAGCTCTTTGCTGTCTTGCTTAAGCTCAGAGATTCTCTTCGATGGCTTTCCTTTCTGGACGCGCAATTGGCTAAGATCGATAGCTGAGAATTTGCACCCTGCAAGGATGTCCTGCGCTTTAACCGAGAATTCTTTATCTATGAATAATGCGATTAGGTTCTTTCTTTCACTATCAGCTGCGATTTTCAGAGAATGCCTGTCCGTCAGGCTTGAGATGCTCTTTGAGAGATTCTTTACCTGCTCTGCAAAACCTATGAATACTGTCAATGAAGAATATTGTGCAAAAGACTCCAGAGAGATATCAAGCGGATTTATCGTCTCAAGAAGTTTCTGCTCGTCATTATTTCTTCGAAGCGCTTCCTCTATTGCCTTGACTTGTCCAATAATGATCGCTGTCTTTCTCTGCGCCTGTGAGATTGTACGTCCAGTATCGATTATCATTGATGCCGCATTTGCCAATGATCCGGATATTACGGCTGCTTGTCCGATCTTCAGACCGGGAGAAGAATTCTGTTCTAGTGTCGAGCACAGACTGCGGATATCTATTATCATTGATGAAACCTGTTCAGCGCACGACAATGGCCTAGCTATATCAAGGTCTTCCTGGCTCTTTTTAGTGTGATTCTTGATGTGGCAGGCTTTCAGTGAGTGCAGCCGCTCAATGACCGCTCCCATCTCAGTCTGAAGCCCTATCACAGTTATCCTCGACATCTTTTCAGGCACTATCATTTTTTTACTTCTTCCTCAAATTTCTTAATTATGAAATCTTCAGCTTTGGAGAGATTCTTTCTCGCTTTCTCATCAAGTGCTGATACTTCTTTCTTGGTTCTTATCTTAAGCTCTTCTTGCGCCTTGATGATCTTCCTGCGCTCATCAGCTATGACATGGTCTTTGTGACTATCAATCCCTTTCTTTACAGCCATTATCTCAGACATGCTATCCTGTCTCGCTTTGTTGAGGAAAACATCCTTCTCTTTGCCGGTTTCTTCGATTATCTCTCTGCCTTTCTGCTCTGCGGCACGTATATCATTCAATGTGTGATCCATATTAACCTCCGCGGATTATTCCCGTATCTCAGCAATTCAATCATTAAGATTATCTGTCATGATCATCTGCGTTGTGCTTTCCTTTTTATGTGTTTCCATATATTCTTTGTGACTGCCATTTGATACTATTTGGTTTCCCTAGAGTATATGTTTATTCATCTCATGATCATGTGACTTTTCTGGTTATTGCCCAGTCAAGCATGACCTCAGAGATATTATCGAACCTGTTGCCTATTTCTGAGCGTGAGTAAGAGCTGACATCATTGACTTCTTCTTTCCCTAAGGATCTGACTTTCATCGCGAACTTTACTGCAAGTAAATAATCAAAAAAGATGCGCTCATCTATCGCATTTTCTATCAATGGTTTAAGATCGTGCATGATGCTGATCATATCCTCAAAAAATTTCTTGTTGGCCTTATCCAGTTTTATGAGATGGTCCGCTACACGTTCAAGTTCCTTAGAGATTATAGAGATATAATGCATAGAGATAGTGCGCACAGTGCTTGTCCCAGTGTAAGTTAATGCTGCAATTGTCGCCTTATCGATCAACAGCCTGCTTTTATCTATCTCTTCCTCATATCTTCTTATCAGCTCTTCATTATATCCTGAAGTCATGACCATAAGCATGTTTGTTATCTTACTGATCATTGTCTTCAGAAGCAGGTCAGGACTGCTGATAGAGACAGGTGACTCGCACTTGATGGTCTTGCCCTCGAGCTCAACCATGTCTACACTCACAAGCCGTTTCTGGTTGAGTAGTTCAGTATAATTCATCTCTTTCATCAACCCGATCGTGAATGAATCTGCCGGATTTATGAAGCATGAGACTATAAGCTTATTGATCACATCAATATCGTCCACAGGAGAAGTTATCTCGATATGCCTGACTTTCTTCTGGACCATGCCAGGAGTCACGATCAACCTGCCGCCTGCTTGCTGATCAAGAGTGACATTGGCTCCTGAAGAGATTTTCTGTTCTTTACACCAGGAGGTGGGCAAGTAAAGATAATGCATGTTTCCTGTCTTCTGCACTTTTCTTATATCCATGATTCGTTCTCTTTTGCCTGATCATCTTTCAGAAACCGGAATTATTGCTTGCGATACCTAATTGTTATTGAAGATTGCGCGCGTTCCGTGTTTCTTTCTTTGTTTTCTTTTTCAAAATCCTTTCCTGAAGAGTTACTCTTGTTTTTACAGGCTTTTAATACTATGCTATAAGACCTTGATATGCCTTCAGAGATGGTTTCTATTAGACAGGGATATATAAATGTTTGCCAAGTATCTACCAAGTAGTCCCTGGGTCTGAGGAATATTGCGACAGAACACAAGAAGATGATGCACCGAAGCACAAGAGATATATAGAGATAAAGATAAAGATAAAGATAAAGATAGAGATTACTGCTTACCAATATGCATTATACTTAAGCTATAAGCTCTAAGAAGGTCATTTTAGATAGGCATATAGATGACTGCCTTTCCGGATTTGACTAATCGTCAGCTATTGATTATGCTGTCTCCTGTCACTGTTAAGGAGCCTTCTTGAGAGTGATCCTGAAAAGCCTCTCGCCGGGATCAGGATATTTCTGGAAATGCAGAGTGTTCCTGCTGTAAAACTCATTAGGCCTAGCGCCTAAGATTGCTATGTCGAAATTCTGCTGCAATGCGTTAGCGAACTGCTGCGCCATCCCCCCCCCAATGCCTGAATCTGTCATGTACACAGACACTCCGCTCTCGAGCAGCGCCTTGATCTTAGAGACAGTATCAATTATATCCTGCTCAGACGCGCTGTAATAATGGCCAATGAAATCTTTCCCTGTGTAGAAAGTGTAGAAGAACCCTTCATCGTTAGTTATGAGCATGGAATTCCGCTCTGTGAAGCTGCCGACCCATTTCGCGAACTCTTTCTGGCCTGAATACTCATGCCGCGCGGAGATTATCGGCTCTATGACAAAGAACATGTTCAGCGAGAGAAGTATCCCGATGACTGCCGCGCCGATCATAACATGCTCGCGCGTTATCTGAGGACTCAGCTTTTTCAAATCAAGCTCAGCTAGAAGCTTCACTCCGCAGGCCATGAGTATCATCAATGGAATCAATGATTCTGTCAGGAATCTCGCTTCTACCCCGCGCAGATTGCCGAAGTAGAGGAAGAAAAGAAAGAACCAAGCTGCGAGAGCTGTGAGAGTCAGGTACTCCTTCCGCTTCAGCAGCCAGAGTATCCCTAAGATAATGGCGATTATTCCGAGAAAAGTCAGTGATATCTTTATTTCAGAGAACGCCTCTCCAAGCCTGTCTGAAAACGCGCCCTGCCATGCCACAGTGCCGCGCTCTCCTATCAGCGAGTTCACAAATCCCTCGAATCCAACAGTTAAGAACTTAGGTATGAACAATACAAACACTACAATGAAGAGAGCTGCGCAGAATAATGAGATATTTCTCAATGACAGCGCGTTCTTGTTCAGCAGCAGCTTTCCTCCGGATAAGCGCGGATTGAGGTAAAGGATGACGAAAGGGATGATGAAGAAGAGGCTGAATATCCTTATAGAGATGGCAAAACTTAAGCAAAGCCCTGAAAGTATGAGAAGTTTGGCCTGAGAATCCGCTCCCTCATCGCGCGCTTTCAATAGAAGATATCCTCCTAATAGAGAGAATAACGCTGCTGGAGCGTGCGTCTTAGGATAGGTTGTTATCGACAGGAATATCGGCGTGAGAGAGAAGAACAGGCCGCTGAAGAACGCGATGAACTTGTCATGCGTGAGCTTCTCAACGACAAGATACAGCGCAGCTATCGCGAGCGCAGCTGAGAGTATCGTTATGAAGAAATACGCGAATTCTGCGTTCTGCGCGCCAGTGATCCAATGATCCACAGCATAGACCGCAGTGAGCAGGACAACGATTCCAGGAGCGCCATAGCCGTAAGAGTACTCAAGCTTCCCGTTCTCGATAGAGAGCGGAGCCTTGTTCGCGTCAGCTATAGAATCAAAGTGAGGGATTCCCGCGTTCGCGTACATGATGCGTATGATGAGCGAGAGGATGAACAATAACGCGAGAAGAACTCTGCGGTCTGTGAGTCTCGCGAATGAAGAAAGATTATCGCTGTTATTGCTGCTGCCATGAAAAACATGCGCTGCTTGAGCAGGACTCTCTTTTACTGCTGTCTTGGGAGATCTTCTGCGCATCATTAGCACCTGAGCATATCATCTTATTATTGCCCCATTAGATAAGAGCAATATATCCTGACTAATCAAGAGGGTTTTTAAAGTTAATTGAAGCGCTGAACTCTTCAGAAGAAGGACATTACCCATTCCGACTGTAAGTGTTCTAGTTGTCATGACAGCCTCTTTGAATCAATTAGAGAAATAAATGCTGTGTTGCATAATTCGCTAGTTTTTTATTAGTACATATACTTTTTTGCCTATGAATTTCTTTGAAGACATTATCATCGCACCATTTCCAATCGGTTTTACTGTTTCTTCATAGATCTCTGTGATATTGTCTTCAAGAA
>DATDYN010000056.1:0-13509 GCA_035289005.1 Candidatus Nanoarchaeia archaeon | reverse complement strand
TCAGGAAAGGAGTCCTGAAAAACGCGATGCCCAAGCTTATTCTTGAGTCAAGAGCAGAAATGGGTCCGTTCAGAGAGATATCAAGATAGATAAGCAGAAATAATGCGAAAGAGAGCAGTGAGAGAGAAAGCAGCGAGGCAGAGAGAGACGCTGATATTGATTTCGCTTCTGAACGTTTTAGATTGGCCATTGGTTACTGCAAAATGGATGGTGGGCCCGACCGGATTTGAACCGGTGGCCTTCTCCGTGTAAAGGAGACGTCATAACCGCTAGACTACGGGCCCTTGAGTCGAGGGTAGTCAGCTGCTTTAAAAATATTCACTATGTCGGGAACTGCCCCTTTAAGGAACAACTGCTGAATAAGCTGATGCCCTATAGATTCCTGACATCGACTGCACTATCATAATCTATATAAATGACCTGATCATCATCAAAGTTATGTCCTGGCTCGCATCATTGTTCAAGAAAGAGGAAATTAAACCTAAGAAGGCTTTTGTCCCTCTAAGCAGGCTCGCAGAATGGTTTGAAGACAAGAGCGAACCATTGCTAATGCAGATGAAGCACGAGATAAAAAGCGGGATGGATGTCATTGAGCGTGAGAAAGCTGAAGCGCAGAAGAGCGCTAAAATACTGTCTGAAGCGGAGCTCATGAACCCGAATATGCCACCTAAAGCTCTGCACATGATGGAAGGCAATAGGGACGCATATATCATCGCAGTCAATAATTTTCTCTCGCAAATAAAGACCCCAACAGCTCTGACTCTCGGAGATGTGCGCGAATTCCTCTCCTCTTTTGAGGATAATCTCTCGAATTTCACGAAATCATCGGCACGCAACTATCATGTTCTTAGGGAATTCTTTGCTAATGAAAGCTCTGAAGTTCTCAGGCATATCCATGCTTTAGAGGCAGCAGTCAGAGGGCTGACAGACAACAAAAATAAAGACCTTGAAGAGATGCAGCTCAATATAGAGCATCTTAACAAAGTCCTGAAAGCGAAGAAAATAAAACAGGACGAAGCAGGAGATCAGGAAGCTGAGATGCAATCTATTGATGCAGATATCTCGGACATAAACCGCAGGATTGAAGAAGTGAGAAAGACTAAGGATTATAAAGAATATGAGATGATTGAACAGCAGAGGAAAGACACAAAACAAGAGATGAAAAAGACAGAGGCTGCGTTTTCTGCGATATTCTCCCCCCTAGATAAAGCACTTAGAAAGTACTCTAAGATATCCCCTTCTGATGAGAAGATAATAAACCCATACCTTGAATCGCCGCTCAATGCGTTGACAACAGACAGTAACTATGCGATACTTGATGTCTTAAGCAGGGCAAAAGAAGCTGCAGCAGCAGGCCTGCTTGAGATGGATGACAAGAAAAAAGAGAAAGCAGTGGATACGATATCCGGAATAAGCCAATCAGGCCTCGAGGCTTTGCGCGCAGCGTTCATAGACCAGAAAGAGAGCCTTCAGAAATTTGACAAGCGCGAGCGAATAAGCACCGCTGCGCAGAAATTGAGCGAACTCTCATACAAGCTATCGCACCTTCAGCAGATGCAGAAGGTCGCTGAATTAAAGATGACTAAGACTAAGAAGCACGCTGAGAGCATAACTCCTGACAAGATAATAGTCGATATAGAAAAACAAGCCGAAAGCGCGCTAGGGATACGCCTGAAAGTCACAGGATGGGACGAGACATCTGAATAAAACACAACATATAAAAACCCCCTGCAGAATATACCTAATATGTCAAAAAAAGAATATAAAATAGTCTCACTTTTTAGTGGGTGTGGTGGGATGGATAAAGGTTTTGAAGGGGGATTTACTTTCTTGAATAAAACGTTTCCTAAACATAACTTCAAGACGGTCTTCATGAATGATATAATGAAACAAGCATGCGAAACATGCAAACTAAATTTTCAAGAATCAGAAGTTATTTGCGGAGATATAAAAAAAGTGATTTCAGAAACTCCTGAAGATATCCCAAGAAACGTAGACGTAATAATTGGTGGCTTTCCTTGTCAAGATTTTAGTGTAGCTGGAAAAAGAGGAGGATTAAAGACAGAAAGAGGAAGATTATACCAACAGATGAAGAAAGTAATAGAGCTTGTTAAACCAAAGATATTTGTAGCTGAGAATGTTAAAGGACTTACTAATCTTGGTAATGCAATTGAAACAATAATCTCAGATTTCGCAAATTCAACTCCAAGTTATCAAGTAAATTACAAATTGCTAATGGCGGCTGATTATGGAATATCTCAGAGTCGTGAGAGAGTCTTTATTATTGGGATAAGAGAAGATTTTATTAAGAGAATATCAAAAAAGACAAAATTTAAGTTTAATTTTCCAGAACCAACCCATTCAATGATAAACTCAAAATTGCCTCAATGGATAAATGTGAGAGAAACTATTAAAGATCTTGAAGAAAGCAAGATAGATAGACAAAATGAACTTTCAAGAGCAAAAAACTATGGAACACACTTACAAGGAAATAGATCTATAGATCCAAATAAGGTTGGACCAACAATAAGGGCGGAACATCACGGAAACATTGAATTCCATTATAATAAAAAAAGAAGATTAACTGTTAGAGAATGTGCGAGAATACAATCATTCCCAGATGATTATAAATTCTGGGGAAGCACAAGTAATGTTTATGTACAAATAGGAAATGCAGTCCCACCAGTCTTAGCGTGGCACATTGCAGAATCAATAAAAGAAATTCTTGATAAAGATGATCAGAACTAAAGAAGTAACATCTAGAATAATGTCTAAGATTTATTCAAGAGACACTAAACCTGAGAAGATATTAAGAAAAGAACTTTGGAATAGAAAGTTAAGATATAAAATAAATTATAGAAGACTACCTGGAAGTCCGGATATAGTGTTTATTTCAAAGAAAGTAGCAATCTTTATTGATGGCGATTTCTGGCACGGAAATAATTGGAGACTAAGAAAATTAAAGAGTAGAGCGCAAGAGTTTTCTGAAAGAAAGAGAGAATATTGGTTATCAAAAATAATGACTAACATAAAGAGGGACAAACGAGATAATTCACAATTAAAATGGTTAGGATGGACTGTTCTTCGTTACTGGGAGAGTGATATAAAGAAAGATAAAGATAGAATAGTCAAAGAGATTATCAGACGAGTTAAATACTAATTCCTTCGTGATATATTCTCCGTAAATTCTTATTCTTAGATTCTTTTGTGATTCTATCTAACCATATATCTTTAATATTATTCCTTAAGATCTTATTATCAATACCCCAATGAAAAGCAACATTTTCTAAGTTTATTTTCATTAGTTTATTATTAATCTTATTCGCTAAACGAAAGAATTCTCCAAATATATGTGGCAAATCATGTAACTCCTTATTTAATGTAAATTTACCGCCAGCAGTAAAGATATCTCTAAGATTGGTACACAAACAATTATAATTCTCTAATAAATAGATGGAAGCTCTTTTAAACTTTTTATTTGAAGTTGAGAATACTTCAGGGAAAAGAATAAATACGTCTAACATAAACTCCTCTCTCTCAACAGTCGCTAAATCCTCAAAAGAAACTAAATACGCCTTACTATTCTTCTCACTTGGGTCAGATGGATCTATCCACCAAACATCTTTTCCTTGACTCTTACAATAATCTATATATTTACGTATAGCTTTAATACCAGTAAAATCCTTATAAGCGCAACCTATCTTATTGAATATAGTTTGATTAGACTTTATATCCATATCTATCTGATATCTAGGAGAATGTGTAACCAGAATATCATTTAAATGATCTTCATAAATTCCAAATCTTACATCAGGATTACCACCTTGTTTTAGAAAAAAGAGATAAATCTTTTTTAAACCTCTAATCTTAGTGGATTCTTTAATACTATTCCCAATGCTCTGCCAAGAATCGCTTTTTGTCAGTTTAACTTCGATACCGTAATGTTCAAAGATGATATCTGGAAATGTTTGCGCACCACTATGCTTAAGGTGATTACTTTTCAAATTTAGTTTCTTAATAATAGCGACTAAAGTCTTGAATACAAATTCTTCAAATTGTATTCCCGACTCAAAACGAATTCCTCTAGAAACTTCTTCAAGAACTACTTTTTTAGCGTCTTGAAGCAAATAAAGAACATTCTCTTCCATAAAATAAAGATAGAACTAAAGTATATAAATGTTTTGTTATAAACAATGTTTCTAACTAAGTAAAATACTTTCACAAAACTTTTTATACCCCAATATTATTAAGACAAATAAATATCAGAAGGAGGTTATAATGGCAAGAAATACAAAAATGATTAGATTAATGTGCAAAGCAAACAAAAAAGTAGGAATGAACTGCGAAAATGAATCTGAATGTAAAACAATTAAAGAAACGGGATTTGGAGTGCAAGGACCCATATTGAATATTAAGAGAATATGCACTATAAACAATTCAAGAGATATTATCCGGAAATGGTAATTTAAGGAGCTGAAACCATGAAATGGACTCTGGCGCTTGTCAAGACTGTCATCGGCATCGCTTTCATAGTGATAGGGCTTTACCTCTCGCTGGATTTCATAGTCAAGTTCGGCATTGCCGCTATAGGAGTATTTCTGATAATGATCGGCGTAGGGCTTATAGCTGGGAGAAAATAATCTGACTTAAGATGATCAGTCTTCTTCAAGAACAGCCACCGCAGGAAGCGTCTTCCCTTCCAAGAACTCAAGCGCTGCTCCGCCTCCAGTGCTGACATGAGTAATCTTGTCCTGCAATCCTAATCTCTCTATGAATCCGACAGTGTCTCCGCCGCCAATGACTGTGATAGCGCTGCCCTGCATTGCCGCCATCGCCTCTGCGATGAGCCTGCTCCCTTTTGCGAAATCTTCAATCTCATTGATGCCCATAGTGCCGTTCCAGAATATTGTCTTCGCTTTCTGGATCTCCTGACAGAAATATTCGACAGTCTCAGGACCTATGTCAAGTCCTTTGAGATTCTTAGGGAAAGAGGAGATGTTCATGGCCTTAGAAGATATCCCTGCCTCAGCTTTCTCTGCTGCGATAATATCGACAGGAAGTATGAGCTTATCTCCCGCTCCATCCATTATCCTTCTCGCGATCTTTATCTCTGAATCCTGCACGATGCTCGTTCCTGTCTCAAAGCCTTGCGCTTTAAGGAATGTGAATGCCATGCCGCCGCCTATGAGCATCTTATCGACTTTTCCTGCCAGGTTCTCAAGGACAGCGATCTTTGTGTCGATCTTCACTCCGCCGATCAAGGCGATGAAAGGCTTTTTGGGATTGACCAGAAGAGCGCTGAGCATATTCACTTCCTTCTCAAGCAGCAAGCCTGCGTAGCTCGGAAGGAATTTCGTTATCGCGTGCACTGAAGCGTGCTTCCTATGAGAGGTTCCGAAAGCGTCATTGACAAAGACATCAGCGCATCTTGAAAGGCCTTGAGCGAATCCTTCATTGTTGGCTTCTTCAGCCTTGTAGAATCTCACATTTTCGAGCATGATAATCTTCTCATGCTCAGGGACATCCAGGCCTATGCAGTCATCAAGCTTCACCACATCCTGCTTCATGAGCTGCGCCAAGCGCTGCGCTACACTGTCTGTCTTGAGGCTCTCGACAATCTCCCCTTCAGGCCTGCCGATATGGGTGATCAGCAATACCTGGCTTGCCCCTTTCTCAAGGATAAGATTTATTGTCGGAAGCGCCTCTCTTATGCGCTTGTCATTCATGACATTGCCTTTATCGAGAGGGACATTGAAGTCAACGCGCACAAGGACGCGCTTCCCTTCCAGATCCGCCGCTTTCAGTGTCCTTAGAACCATTATTCAGTCAGCTCCGATAACGTACTTCAATTGCGGGCTCAAGCAGGATTGATACTGCGATCAGTTCTTGCCCATCATCTTGATCATGTCGATCATGCGGCAGGAATAGCCCCATTCATTGTCATACCATCCGACAATCTTCACAAGACGCTTGTTGATAACTTTTGTCAGTCCAGCGTCAAAGATGCAGGAATGCTGATTGCCGACGATATCTGAGCTCACTATCGGATCCTCAGTGTACTGCAGCACCCCTTTGAGATGAAATTGTGAGACGCTATTGAAAAGAGCGTTGATCTCTTCGACAGTGACATCCTTGCCTACAACACAGGTGAGGTCTGTGACTGAACCGTCAGGGACAGGTACTCTGAGAGCCAATCCATCCAGTCTGCCAGCAACTTCAGGGATGACTTCGCCGAGCGCGCTCGCCGCTCCAGTCGAAGTAGGTATTATGCTCAGCGCGGCATGGCGCGCCCTTCGCAGATCCTTATGCGGAGAATCGACCAATTTCTGGTCTGCTGTGTACGCGTGCGCTGTGGTCATGAATCCATGCACAATCCCGAAATTGTCATTGAGGACTTTGACCATCGGCGCGAGGCAGTTTGTAGTGCATGACGCATTGGATACGATGATATCTTTAGGCGTTAGGATGTGCTCATTCACTCCCTTGACTATAGTCTTGACAGTATCCTCGCCCGCATCGCATTTGCAGGGCGCTGAGACTATGATCTTGCGCGCTCCAGTCTTGAGATTCCTCAACGCTTCCTTGCGTTTGGTGTATATCCCTGTGCTCTCGACAACAACATCGACTTTGAGATCTCCCCAGGGAAGATTCTCAGGCTCTTTCTGCGCGAAGACCTTGACAGTCTTTCCGTTGATGATGAGAGAATCCTGAGTGAATGAGATCTCGCCGCTGAACTGTCCGTGCACAGAATCGTACTTGAAGAGATGAGCTAAAGTCTTAGTGTCTGTAAGGTCATTTATGCCGACAAACTCAAGTTCAGGATCAGATATTCCTGCTTTCAGAACCATGCGGCCTATCCTGCCGAAACCATTGATAGCTACGCGAATCATACCCCACCTCTCTTTTTTAGCCTTGATGAAAAGACTGAGTGCAAGTAAGGGCAGAGGATATATAAATGTTGCGTCGCGTGAGGCGATGTCCTGAAGAGCGCAATTCGCTGATTTGCCGAATCAACAAGATATTTAAACCCCTGACGTTCTTCTCTCGGACAAGCCCGCTTGGTATAGCCTGGATAGTACGCAAGGTTGCGGACCTTGAGATCGGGGGTTCAAATCCTCCAGCGGGCGTTTTTTTTTGTTCTTCGTAATCATTGAGGGTTCCGAACAGAGTGAGGAATCCCTCAGCGGGTACCTGTAGGGTGGCAACCCTCAGGTGAGAATAACTCCAGCGGGCGTTTTTTGTTCTTCGTAATCATTGAGGGTTCCGAACGGAGTGAGGAATCCCTCAGCGGGTACCTGTAGGGTGGCAACCCTCAGGTGAGAATAACTCCAACGGGCGTTTTTTGTTCTTATTTCAATATGTTTCTTGACCCACACAACCCTTTTTATACCCCCTCTTCTTTATTATAGATAATGCCAACACTGCACTTCAAGAACTTCGTCCTTGACCGTTTCCAGGTCGACGCTATCGAAGCGATAGACAGGAATTTCTCAGTCGTAGTCAGCGCGCCGACAGGCTGCGGCAAGACTCTCATCGCTGATTACATAATCGACATGGAGCTGAAGCGCGGCAAGAATGTCGTCTACACCGCTCCCATCAAGGCTCTCTCGAACCAGAAATACAAGGATTTCTGCAAGGATTACGGCAAGGAGAACATAGGCCTTGTCACTGGTGACACAGTCATTAATTCAAGAGCCCCGATACTGATAATGACGACAGAGATCTATCGCAATATGGTCATCGCGAATGATGAGCAGATAAAGCATATCTCTTACGTCATATTCGATGAAGTGCATTTCATCAATGACATAGAGCGCGGCCATGTCTGGGAAGAATCGATAATCTTCAGCCCAGAGCATGTGCGCTTCCTCTGCCTTTCCGCGACAATACCTAACGCGCATGAGTTCGCGAATTGGATACAGGCGATAAAGAAGCATGAAGTGAAGACAGTATATCATGACACGCGTGTAGTTCCATTAGTCCATAAGTTCTATGACACGGACTTAGGTATAGCGACCCTGAAAGAGATCAATGACCTCGCGAACATCCCGGATTATAATTATATCAGGGGGAAGCAACATCACAGGAAGCCTAAGATCGCCCCTCCGAGCCATATCAATCTTATGCGGGAGCTAGCTGAGAATGTCCCCTGCCTTTACTTCGTATTCTCGCGCGCTGACACCCAGAAGAAAGCAGCAGAGCTGTCAAAGCACAATCCTTACGGATACAATCCCAAGGTAGGGGAGATGATCCGGGAGAAACTGACTACAGCTCCGCCGCAGGTCTCTGACCTGAATTCGACAAGGCTGCTGAGAGAATGCCTTCCTAAGCAGATAGGCTTCCATCACGCGGGGCTGCTTCCTGTGCTCAAGGATCTAGTTGAGGATCTTTTCGGCCTGGGACTGATAAAGACGCTCTACACTACTGAGACTTTCGCTGTAGGGATCAATATGCCGGCGAAAACTGTATGCTTTGAGTCTCTCAGGAAATTCGACGGCCATGGATTCAGGTTTTTGAACACTAAGGAATATTTCCAGATAGCAGGCCGCGCAGGACGCAGAGGGATCGATAAGACCGGGTTGGTGGTCACTATGATCTACAGGCCTTCTTTCGATCTCAAAGCGATAAGACGGCTTACGACCAAAGACACTGAGCCTATCAGATCACAGTTCAGGCTAAGCATCAATACTGTGCTCAATCTGATAGACCTGCACTCACAGCAGGAGATAGATATAATACTCACCCAAAGCTTCCTCAGCTTCCAGATAATGGCGAAGCAGGGCAAACGGAAGATCCATTCCCTTAAAGACCAATTCGTCAACAAGGCAAGGATCCTCGAGAAGAGAGGATATATAATCGATGGAGCGCTGACTGAGAAAGGGAAGTTCGCGAGCAAGATCTACAGCGATGAGATATACACGACAGAGATATTCCAGACTGATTTCATACAGGGATTGGATGATTACAGCATAATGGTATTGTTCGCGCTGCTCGCTTTTGAGGAGAAAGAGAGCACTGAATTCAGGATCAAATCAGGAGACAGAAGGCTTGAGACTATCCGGAAAAGGATGCTGAACCATACTGATCTGCGCAGGCTGCTTGAGAGAGATATCCTGAACAAAGTTGCTGCATTGGTCGAGCCATGCATAAACCGCAAGTCTTTCTTCGACGCGCTTGAAGTCGCAAACCTGCTTGAAGGAGACCTGATAAGGTATTTCTCGCAGATCATCGACAGGATAGGACAAGTAAGAAGAGCTTCTACCGATTATGACTTCCTCAACAGGCTTGACGCGCTCGAGCAGAGGATTCGGGATTTCTTAGGAGATGTGATGATCCTGTGATCCTGCTGGAGACAGATCATATCAGAATGGCCTGATTTCGTATTGTATCTCACTCCCACTGGACATTCTCACGCAAGATTTAAAAGCATCCACTGGTTTTTCTCATTCATGCCTAACTCAATCTCCCCAAGCACGCTCAGCATCTTCAAGGACTGCCCAAGATGCTTCTGGCTGCAGTTCAACAAAGGGATGAAACGGCCACAAGGCATTTTCCCCTCACTCCCTAGCGGCGTGGACAGGATATTAAAAGTGCATTTTGACGCATTCAGAGACCGCAAGCAGCTGCCTCCTGAATTGAGAGGATTTGAAGGATACTCATTGTTCAACAATATCGAGCTTCTCTCACGCTGGCGGGAGAATTTTGTAGGGCTCCAATGGACTGACACGAAAGGCAATCTGATAAGAGGGGCGATTGACAATCTCCTGCAGAAAGGCAGCAAGCTTATAGTCATCGATTACAAGACAAGAGGATATCCTCTCAAAGGAGAGACTGTGGATTATTACACTGACCAGATGAATATCTATAACTTCCTCCTGCGCAAAAACGGATTTGACACTGAAGATTATTCCTATCTTCTGTTTTATCACCCAACTCATGTCGCAGAGAACGGCAATATCGTGTTCCACACAGACATCATCAAGATAGTGACATCTGTCAAAGACGCGCAGCAATTGATAGACGACGCTCTCTCCTGCCTCTCAAAGCCGATGCCTGAATCAAGGATCGGCTGCGCCTATTGCGCTTACATCTGCAACGCGGGCAAGACCTGCGATACTGGACAGGCGCGATTGGAAGGGTTTTGACAGTCTCCCGCATGAGTATTAGTTGTCTCTTCCTCCAAAGTAAGTAAAGTTCAGATATCAATAAAATCGCATATAGATTACAATCATTCTTTCTTTAGTCTTAAATATGCTTGAACTGTTTTTTTCGTGTAAGGTTCTGATAATCTTAATGCGTCATCAACCGAGACCCACACGAATTCTTGACCTTCAGAATCTAATTCTACTTTTGTTGAATTAGTCTTGCATACAAAGTCAAAGAAGATGAAGTGCCGTTTCTTCCAGAATGCATCATCAAAGATGAATTCCTGAAAGCAAAGAAACTTAATATCAAAGATATCTAATCCAGTCTCTTCTTTGATCTCTCTCATTAATGCTTCTTCAAGTGTTTCTCCTAATTCAACATGGCCTCCGGGAATCACATACTTATCTCTCCATTTGTGAGACTTCATCAAGAATATCTTATTCTCAGGATTGAGGATTAAAGCCCCACAAGTTGGTTCTGGAAATTGCTGTTCTGACATGATGCATATAAATTGATCGAGGTATAATAAGTTTTCTAAAAGAGATCGCGAACGTTTGCGTAAAACAATAGTTTACTAAGCTAGAATCTATATCTCATCTTGACAAATACGATGTAATACACTATCACCGCGATGAGCGCAAATAGAACCAGCATGAGAAGCTTCTCTCCTTTAGACATCGGCTTCTTCTCCCCTTCTGCGGCAGGATGCGCGGCTTCTTCGTGGTGATGGGTCATCATTCTTGGATTGATGACAGGATATATAAATATTGCTTTATGCGGCGCTATCCTTGATCACTCCTCAGCCTGCCAAAGCCCTGCGCGCTCCTCGATGATTCCCAGAAGAACGAACATGTTAAGGTTATTATAGCCCAGAATCTCCTGGACATCTGAAGAGAGCTCTTCATCATGCACAAAAGCGCTGACCCAGTCAGCCAGAGAATAAGGCGAGGGAGTGTCCTCGAAAGCGCTGTCAGGCAAGCCTTTCAGGTACTGGAAGAAGCGCTCAAAAGTGATCCTCTCTTTCTGACCTCGAATGGTCATGCGCTGATGTGATGCTGCACCATTTATAAGCTTTTCGTCGGTAGATATATGACTGTATGGTGATGGTCAGCGTTCTGAACGGGATAGAAACAAAAGAAGACGAAAAGATATATGTAGATATTCACGATAAAGACTAAAAATATTACCTGCACTCTCCTCGGGTATATTCAAGGACTTCTTTCTTCATCTCCCTGAAATCGCAGGCTGTCTGAGCGCTCTGGAATGTCTGCCACTGATAGAATGACCCATCAGTATAAGTTATCCTGCCGCAGACAGGGTTATAGGTTCCTGACAATCCTCCAGAAGTCTTGCCGCAAGGGAAGAGCTGCAGGTCATCAAGCTGAGTGTTGCACTCGCCTGCGCGGTAAGTTATCTTATTGCATTCGGCCTCGCAAGGATTGAGATATCTTCTGCCGTCAGATCCGCATACATAGTTTATCTCCTGAGGGCATTTGCATCCTTCATCGACAGGAGGGGCATAAGTGGTGTTCACTGCAAGAGAGGGCTGCGTTGGAGGGGCAGGCGATGCTGCCGCAGGAGACTGAGCAGGGCTGCCATCGCCGCATCCGTTCAATAATAACAGTGAAACGAGAAATACGATGATTGCAGCAGAAATTGAGGTCTTGCTGAACAATGATGATAGACTCACTGATATTCTCTTAACCATTGGCATCACCCCGAAGACTTACCATCAGCAGATACGCTGCTGTTTAATAATGTTATGGACGTGAGGGCTCTGTCCTGAATCTTTCCTTTTTTGTCGTTGCTTATATCTTCTGGCATCAATTCTGCTCGAAGTCTAGCCATTTAAGCAACATCAAAAAAGTCTTAATCTACAGATTCAGGACATCGCCGGACGTGAGCGCTGTTTCATCAGGAAGTATTTATAGCTTGCCTTTTATGAATCAGGTGAGATGGCCATAGATTGACTGCAAAAAAAATCTAACACGATATCTCTTTCACGAATCAGACAGTCATTTGCCGAACCTGCGCTCTCTCTTAGAGAATTCCTCGATGCACTTGACAAGGTCTTTCTCATCGAACTCAGGCCATGTCTTCTCAAGGAATATCCATTCTGAATAGACTGACTGCCAGGCGAGGAAATTGCTTGTCCTGTGATCCCCTCCAGTGCGGATTATGAGGTCAGGCGCGCTTGAAAGGTAAAGATTCTTGCTTATCAGCTCCTCAGTGATCTCCTTGTCAGTGATCTTCCCATCCTCTATGAGTCGGCCGATCTTCTTGACAGTGTCGACAATCTCTTCCCTGCCGCCGTAAGCGATGGCGATATTGATAATGAATCTGTCATAATCCTTGGTCGCCTGCACCGCTTTCGCCGCCGCTTCCTGGACTTTCTTCGGCAGAAGGTTTATCCTTCCGACAGGATTGATCCTTATCTTGTCATGATGGATGCTTTCGTCAGTAAGCACTGAAGTGAACGCTTCCTCAAAGATCCCCATAAGGTAATTGAATTCCTCTTTAGGGCGGTTGAAATTCTGCATAGAGAAGCAGTAAAGGGTTATCTCATGGATGTTGAGCTTAGCGGACCAGCTGAACAGCTGCTTCAGCTTGTCAAACCCAAGCCTATGCCCTTCCCAAGGCTTCATCATCAGGCGCTTGGCAAAGCGTCTATTGCCGTCCAGAATGATGCCTATATGCTGAGGGTAGTTATTCCCAACCATAAGCAGCAAAGAACATATTTTATTTATAAAGGTTTCTGTTCACTGGTTTAGTGGTAAAACTGCGGCTATCCAAATGCGGTGCGCTCTGATAAGAGAACATTAATCGATATTGCTGTAATAAAGCTTATATTGACAGAGATATCTGCTGTGGTGATCATCACTGCATAAGTTTAAATGATTTCTAAACTTATTGAAGCCCATGGGAATCACAAGCGGAGTATACACTGCGATAGGGGTGAATACTGACTACTGCTGCGGATGCTGTGTCGGCGCTGCCGTGACATCACTGCTGCTGAATTCTTGCTGCGCGCCTTCTGATAAGAAAGGACTTACAGATACCGAGAGCGTAAAAGCCACGCCATTGATCGCTGAAAATCCAGCGGATGACGGCCTAGAAGATAAATGCGAGACCATAACAGCTCCTGAAAAACAATCTAACTTCCTAATAGAGAAGATAAAGATATACCAGCGAGAGATCTCTCCAAAGTTGAAACAGCAGCTGGGAGTTGAACGGCTTTGCAGATATACCCCTTCATGCTCTGAATACGCGAAGCAGTCAATAGAGAGATATGGCAATATCAAAGGCAGCGCGATGGCCGCTGGAAGGCTTCTTCGCTGCAATCCTTTCTCAAAAGGAGGGTAT
>DATDYN010000055.1:0-24693 GCA_035289005.1 Candidatus Nanoarchaeia archaeon | reverse complement strand
ATTAACTTGCGCTGATTTTCAAGCATGATTCAGGACAGAGCCCTGTGAACAGGCGATGTCCTAAACATGCTCATCCCTGAGAAAGATGCCACTCAATGCCTTTCTTTATTCCTTCAACGAATAATTTGATATCAAAAGGCTTCTTATAGCAGCCATGGCATAGTTCTGAATTGACGAATTCATCATATCTATCAGGATTTCCAGTGAGAAGCATCCTATAATCCTTAGGGTATCTTTCTTTCACGATAGAAAGGAATTTTCCACCATTCATCGAACGGAAGATGTCATGATCAGAGCAGACTACGCCGATATCATCCTGCTTGCTCAATAATTCAAGCCCTTCTTCCCCTGAAGAAGCGAGGTATATTCTTTCCTGAGGAACTCCTGCGAATCTCGAGATGCAGTTCTTGATGGTTGTCTGCAGGATCTCTTCATCATCTACGATGAGTATCGCTACAGGATCTTTAAGGCTTGATGGGCTATCCATATACTACTTTTGAGGGGTGATGTTTATAAAGTTATTGATTTCAACGCATGAAAATGAGGTGGGCGATGTCCTGAATCTTTAAATTAAGACTTTTTTGACGTTGCTTGAATAGCTATACTTAGAGCAGCACTAATTCCAAGAAGCTTATAAACAACGGCAAAAAAGATTGATTCAGGACAGAGCCAATGAGGTGACAACCTTTAAAAACTCAGTCTTGTTCTCAATCACTATGTGCGGAATCATAGGGTATATAGGAGAGAGACAGGCTTTCCCCCTGCTTGTCAATGGCCTTGAGAGGCTTGAATATCGCGGATATGACTCTGCGGGAATAGCTATTGTCAGCCCTGACAGGAAAAAAGTGGAGTTAAGGAAAGTTGTCGGAAGAGTGGCGCGGCTTGACAGCTCTGACGCTTCAAAGACAAACAAAGAAGGCGCAGCAAAGAAGAGCGATATTCCGCTGAAAGGCACTCAGGGGATAGGGCATACGAGATGGGCTACGCACGGCAAACCGACAATAGAGAACGCCCACCCCCACACAGGCTGCACCAATGATCTCATCATAGCCCACAATGGCATCATAGAGAACTATCTGCTGCTCAAAGCAGGGATGAAGAGGCACTCCTTCTCCTCAACTACAGATTCTGAAGTCATCGCTCACCTGATAGAGGATGAGCTTGCCGCCATAAGGAAAGACGGGAGAGTGAGCGATGCGGAGAAACGTCAGGGCAATAAAGACGCGCTCCTCAAAGCGGTATTCAACACCGCTAAAAAACTTTACGGCACTTACGGATTATGCGTCCTTCAAAGAGAGAGGGAAGAGCTGATAGCCGCGCGCAATGGAAGCCCGCTCATAATCGGATTAGGCAGAGGGGAGAATTTCATAGCGTCAGATATCTCAGCTGTTGTCGAGCACACTAAGAGAGTGATCTATCTTGATGATTTCGAGACAGCGCTTGTGCGCAAGGACAGCGTAGAGATCTATGACAAGCAGATGCGCAGGATAGAGAAGAAGATCGTGACTATCGATTGGGACGTCACTGTGGCAGAGAAGCAGGGATTCAAGCACTTCATGCTGAAAGAGATCAATGAGCAGCCTGAAGTCATTGAGCACACGCTTCATGTTGATATCCCTGAGAAGTTCATCAAGAGCGCGAAAGGGCTGAGAAGCATCCATCTAGTGGCTTGCGGAACCGCCTGGCATTCCTGCCTTGTTGGCAAATACCTCCTTGAGAAGCATTGCGGGATCCAATGCATAGTCGATACCGCTTCTGAATTCAGATACCGCAATCCGTTGATAGGCAAAGGAGATTTGTTCATCGCTGTCTCGCAGTCAGGAGAGACCGCTGACACTCTGGCTGCTCTGCGGCTCGCGAAGAAGAAAGGGGCGATGACTTTAGGGATAATAAATGTCATGAACTCTACGATCGCGCGCGAAGCGGACAGCGTGATATACACCCGCGCAGGGATGGAAGTCGGAGTGGCTTCAACAAAGGCTTTCATCTCGCAGCTCACAGTCCTTTATCTTCTCGCTGAGAAACTTTCAGGGAAAAAGGTTCCAGGACTGAGAGTGATCCCCGCGCTCGCCAGGAAAGTGCTGGCTGACAGCGCTCCAATCATCGAGAAGATAGCGAAGAAATATTTCAGGGTGTACAATTTCATATTCATAGGAAGGAATATCAACTTCCCTATCGCGCTTGAAGGCGCGCTCAAGCTGAAAGAGATCTCTTACATACACGCTGAAGGATACAGCGCCGGAGAGATGAAGCACGGCCCCATAGCCCTTGTCACTGATGAAGTGCCTACTGTTGCGATAGCGCTGCAGGATTCTGTCTATGACAAGATGATAAACAATATCCAGGAGATAAGGGCGAGGAATGGCAAAGTCATCGCGATAGCTTCAGAGAACGATAAAGAGATAGGCAGGCAATGCGAAGATGTCATCTATCTTCCCGCAGCTGAAGAGCTGCTGAACCCTCTGCTTTCTGTGATTCCTTTGCAGCTGCTGGCTTACCACATAGCTGACGACAGGGACTGCGATGTCGACAAGCCGAGAAATCTGGCGAAGTCGGTCACTGTGGAATGATTCTCTATTAAATAGTACTGACAGCTCCGAAATATTTATATAGCGAGAGCATTTATCAGCGCTTATTGAGGGGGATTCATATGGCTGGATTGACTAGGCGAGAATTCTTACCGTTAGCTGCAGGCGGGCTTATTACTCTCGCGACAGCTTGCGTATCCGCACCAAAGACCTTTGAGCAGCAGATTGAGGAATGCCGCGCCCCTAAACAGGAAAAGCAGGCTGCTTATCCTATCGAATTCGAATCGATGAATTTCTTTTACAGTGAAGCCGCGCTCAATCTTTATTCTCATTCAGGGAAGAAGATAGCCGCAAGGAAGTTTAACGCGTATCCAGGCCGCTTCAAATCATTCGACCTGACAAAACCTCTCGAAGCCCTCATTCAGCCAGGCATGCGGTTTGAAGTGATCGAAAGGAACGGTCTGGATGTGAATTTCACATTGCCTATAACGCAAGAGACAGAGCAGTACACTGAAGGAAACGGAATACTGGACTATAATGGCAATATAAGCAAAGTCGTTGTCAATGCCTCTGTGCCTGATGGAATCACCCCGATATTGAGCCTGAATTTCCATTATCGTCTCAAAGAAGGGAACATGCCGGAGGATGACTGCGTGAAAGCGGCGCTTATCACCCTGAACTTGCCGAATGATTACGCCAGGAAGACTCTGAAAGAGAGATGAGAAGACAATTTCTCAGTATCTCCTGCTCTCTTTGGTCATGAACGCCGCCACCATGAAGAATATAGAGACTACAATCAGCAGATATCCGAGATAGACGATGGGCTGAGAGCTTGAGAGCAGCGCGATGAGCATGCCGAGCAATAATATGAATCCGAATTTCACGATGTGGAGTTCCATTGATTCTCTTATTGTTGAATTGATATAGGCATATTAATTTGACTCTTTGATGAATCCTTCAACACTGCCTTCTGAGTTTTCCAGTCCCATATATACCAATCCTCCGAGCCCTTCCTCCCATTCTCCAAAGGATTCTATATATCTACCCTTAGGGGTACCAAGCTTTTTCAAAAGAATCTTTGCTTTCTGCAATCCCTGCTCCTCAAGAAAAGCATTAAATCTTTCAGGAGTGGTATTACTGATGCTTGCATTGAATAAGATATACGCAGACTCCGTATCTTTAGCTATCTGCAATATCGAATTATAGAACAATTCCTTCCACACACTTGTCTTCATGACTCCAAGATATTCTCCATTGCCCTCGACAGAATCGACAAGCAGCACTCTCTTGCCATTCTCATCGACGCAAAGAACGAGTATCGCGACACCGATGATCTCCACTTCGACAATCTCTTTGAATAGAGATTTCTGCGATGCCTTCAGCTGCAGCAACCCGATGTATGGATCCTCAAGATACCCTATGCTTGCGCTTTTATTAGCGCCATCAGGATAGAAAGCGCAGCACATAGTGTTATTCGAGTCGAACAAGTCAGTGACCACTCCAGACTGCATCTTCGCAACAACCCTGTTGAACTTGAAAGATTCATTGAACAAAGATTTGATGCCCATGACGATATCAGATAAAGGCTCAATCTTGCCTTCGTGGCCTTTCTTGACTATCTCCTCAAAATACTTGATTATTCGTTCTGCGGCATCCTTATCTCCGCTTTCTTTCACTCTCTCAAAATCATCCTTGATGTCGTTGAATATCTTCCTCGTGTTAAGATTGGAAGTAAGCACATATTTTCTTGCGACCTCAAGCTTGTTCATGTCAAACACAGACTTCGCTTTGGCGACATTCCTCAAGAAACGCACATACCTCTTATCTCTTAACCTCTCGATGATCGGGACATTCTCAGACTTGTCAGGAGTCAATAAGACAGAAACAAGTATCATCGTCAGTTCCACAGGGTCAGAAAGCTCAGCGATGCCGCTCACACTAACTTCGCCATAGACCTTGCCTAAAGGAAAATGCTTCTCTATCTTGCCAGAAAAGACTCTATTGATCCTGCGGATTTTATCATCAGTGAATTCAGTAATTGCCAACTTCATTATGCCCTGAATGTCTCCAGTAGGGATGAATCCGAACTTCTCCTGAACATGGCCTCGCAGGAAGGTTTCAATATCAAGCTTTTCACCATTCAGACTCCTTTCGACGAAGGAATGTAGCAGATGCTCTTTTTGTAATAGAACAGGATTATCTCTAATTATCACAAGAAGTATTTCTGCTACAGCTGATAAATTATTATCGCTGATCAGATCCTTTACTAGGATGATAGCGCTAAATAATACTTCTGATCTCTCTCCTGCTGCTTTCACCATCTTAACAAAGATTGGCCAGGTTCTTTCATTAATCAAATCCTTCACTAGAGGGATACCATATTGAAACAATATTCCAGAATTATTTCCTGCCGCCTTCGCCATCTCAACAAAGCCTTTTGTGACCATGGGCAGATTTGTTTCATTGATCATATCTTTTACTGCAGGAATGCTGATTTTAAATAAGGCACCTGAATTCTCTTTAGCCCCCTTAGCCATCTCAACAAAATAAGGCCATGTCTTCTCATTGATCAAGTCCTTTATTGCAAAAATACCATCTTGAAACAATACTCCAGAATTATTTCCTGCTGCCCTTGCCATCTCAATAAAGCCTTTTGTGATCATTGGCCATGTTTTTTCATTGATTATAGGTTTAACGGAAAGAATACCATAACCAAATAAATATCCTGCATTAGATTCTGCTGCCCTTGCCATCTCAATAAAGCCTTTCTTGACCATAGGCCATGTCTTCTCATTGACCATGTGTTCTACTGCCAAGATACCATGCCTAAACAAGGCTGCAGCATCTGAATCCTTTGCATCTTTCATCTCAACAATATCAGAATAATGTGAAGCGAGAAACCTTGCAAAATCAGGATGAGAGTCAATAGGAAAATGGATATTTCTCAGAAATAACATCCCTTTTGTGGGTACATCTGGAGGCGTCATTAAAAGTGATAAATCGTCTTCAGTCACTCCTTTAGCGCGCAATTCTTTATCAAAGAACATAAGATTATCCCGAAACTTAAGAAAATCATCAGTCTTGAGATACTCCTGATAGAACGGGTACTCTTTCAATATCTCTTCTACAGCTTTTGTCGTCATGAATGATCAATTCCTCAGCTCTCCATAGCCCGCAAGCTCCGCGAGGATGAATAAGACGCTCATCACTCCGACAAATCCGAAAAGATATCTCGCCCAGAGATCTGTTGCGTAGTATCCAAATCCTCCTGCGATGAACATAAGGATGAAGAACTTCAGCATATGGAATATCTTGTGCATGGTCTCACTTCCCTTCGAACTCGCACTGCGCGTACACTGAATATCCGTTCAGCTCAAGCTTCTTCCTGCCGCCGATGTCTGGCAGATCGACAATGAACGCGAGCTCAACAATCTTGCCTCCTACGCGCTCAACAAGCTGCGCTGCAGCGAGAGCTGTCCCTCCAGTCGCGAGCAGGTCATCGACGATGAGCACTTTCTGCCCTCTGATTATCGCGTCCTTATGGATCTCTAGCGCGTCCTTGCCGTACTCAAGCTCATACTCTATAATTTCCTTATCAGCGGGAAGCTTCCCTTTCTTCCTTATAGGAACAAAGCCTTTGCCCAGCAGCATCGCCAACGCTCCGCCGAGGATGAAACCTCTTGAATCGATCCCCACTACAATATCGATGTTCTTGTCCTTGTAGCGCTTGTGCAGGTCCTCGATCATGACCTTGAATCCGACAGGATCCTTGAGAAGCGTGGTTATATCCCTGAACATTATCCCTTTTTTAGGCCAGTGCGGCACAGTCCTTATGCGTGATTTTATCTGTTCCATGAAACACCTCATTTGACATTGCTGAAATCCTCTTTGACTATGACAGGCCGCATGCCTTTAATCTCTTCCGCGTAAGGGATGTCTTCTGATACATCATTTAACATGAATATCTTCTTATCAAGCGCGAACGCCAGACCCATCTCAAGGAAGGTATTGCCTCCTATATAATTCTTCTTCCCTTCCTTGTCGTAATTAAGGACTAATATCGCGTCGCTTGCCTTGATCTTGGTGAAATGCTCTCTCATCGCCCACTCCTTAAGATCCTCGATCTTGGCATTCCATTGCGCTTTTCTCATACGGTAATATTCAATCACTGGGAGCATTTTTCCCTCAAACTCTATCTCCATAGGATGGGTCAACGCTTCATGGCCTATAGTTTCTAGGCGCTTCTGCGCCGCCATCGCTTCTTTCCAGAAATGCACTGAATTGCATATTGTTATTTTCATGTTGTGACTCCCATACACCATCATTCTTTAATGCTCTGAATCATCGAAAGTATTGTCGCGATAGGGATCCCTTTGGAGAGATTGAATAAATCTCCGTGTATATCCCTGATGAATGTCGCGCTGAGATGGTTGGAAGGATCATAGCCTAACGCGCACGTGAGATGGCTTGCGTCCTGGTCAAGATATCTTGATATCTCTTCAGCTTTCAATTCCCTGAAACGCACTTGAGTCATCACGACTTCCTGATAGATATCTTTAGTCTTCGTATTGATCGCGGTGACACCAGTATAGAACTCATGCGAGCATCCTGACAGCATCTTCAAGCGCTTTGCCGCTTCTTCTCTCGTTCTTGGTTTCTCAAGGATTATTCCGCCAAAGAATCCGACACTGTCAAGACCTATCACTAACGAATCGATGCAGTCTTTCGCCACTTCTTCAGCTTTCATCCTGGACAGGCATTTCACGAGCTCATAAGGGGAAGAAGGCCTGCCTGCGAAATATTCATCAACATCGCTCTTTATAGCCTCGAAAGGGATTCCTACGACTCTCATCGCCTCAATCCTGTAAGGGGAAGCTGTCGCAAGGACTATATTCATCATTTCACCTTCGGAATAGCTGCAACAAGCAGCTTCGTCACTTTCTCAACATTCTCCTTGAACACCGCTAGCACCGCTTCCCAAGTTACCGGCTCTTCATCATTCTTCCAGCAATCGTAATCGGTGGACATCGCCACAGCCGCGTAAGGTATCCCAGCCTCATTCGCCAGGATGCATTCAGGAGCTATGGACATATTGATGACATCAGCGCCCCATGACCTGAATATTTTGCTCTCAGCTCTTGTCGAGAATCTCGCGCCCTCAATCGTGACGACAGTCCCTTTAGCATGATGCTTGAGCTTGAGCTCTTTGGCGGAATCGATCAATGCCTTGCGCAGCTTATCTGAGAACGGGTCTGCCATCGGCGTATGGACCATCTTCCCAGGCTCGAAACGCTCAAAGAAAGAGACAGCTCTCCTCCTTGTGAAATCAATGAACTGGTCAAGTATGACGAAATCTCCTCTGCCTATCTCTTCGCGCAGGCTGCCGCAAGCAGTCGTTGCGAGTATATGCGTGCATCCTTTCTGCTTCAGAGCCATTATGTTCGCGCGGTAATTAACCTGCGTCGGAGGGATAGTGTGCTGCCTTCCATGCCGCGCGAGAAGCACTACAGGGATTCCTTTGATCGTCCCTTCCTTGAGCGGAGAAGAAGGAGCGCCATATTCGGTATTGACTTCTGAATCTTTAGGATTTTCCAGGATGTCAGGATCATCAAGCCCTGAGCCGCCAATAATCCCTATCTTGACCATGCGTCCCCCATCTTTATCTCTCATATATTTACAGAAATGAAATAAAATGGATAATCCTTCATGCAGATCATTTCACTCTCAGCTTTTCCTTGACCGCCCTGTCCGAGATTATCACTGAATTGCCTGTAGGATCCTCGATGATTATCTTCTGTTTCTCCTGGCCCCACATTATCTTTATCATCTTCTTCAGCAGGTTCTTCGCTTTCCGCTTGCCCTCATCATCTTCAGAGCTGTCTCGCGCCATCTCGATCGCGTGCTTCACTCTCTTGAGAAGGCCTTCGACATTAGTTATGTATCCGTTAGAGTTAGGCCCGCCTTCTATAGTCATGATATTAGGTATCTTGACTGTCGCGTCGCCTGATTTGACGATCCGGACATTCAGGTCTGCCTCGCTTGATATCTCGAAAGTGTATTTCACCGGCTCCTGCTGCTCTCCGAACTCTACATCAGCCTTGTGGTACTTGCAGGCATTGCAGCTCATAGAGAAGACATATATAGGAAGCTCACGCTCTCCGAAAGGGATTGTCTTCTCCATCTCTGTCAATGTGCATTGCTTCTCATGGCAGACAGGGCATTCCTCTCCCTCGACAACATCTATCTTGTCAGCTATTCCCGGATGGTCCGCTTTCCCTTTCTTCAGCGCTGGATTCTTCTCGCTTGCCATAAGATATTGTTAGCTGGAAACGTATATAAAGTTTGCTGTGGCGAAGTCCTGAATCTACGAATGAAGACTTTTTTGTCGTTGCTTGAATGATCAGACTTTGAGCAGAACTTATCCCAACATATCATAAGCAACGGCAAAAAAGAAAAGATTCAGGACTGAGTCTGTCAAAGTAGCGAAGTCCTGAATCGATAAAGAAAGATAAACCAGATAATAACAGACATATATTTAAAAAGACAGAAATTAAAAAGCAATAAAATCAGTATTCTTCAACGCCTACAGCGCCGCTTTCCTGCTCTTCAGGCATCGCCGCTCCAACAGGAGCTTTTTTCTCACGGTAGATCTGCGCGAATGAAGGAGTGACGCATATCCAGTCATCGCCGAAACCCGCGATGTCGCCGTTGAGGGCGTCACAGGTCTTCTTGATCTTGCTCACAGCTCTCTTCAGCTCTGTCAGGTCTTTATCGCGCAGCGGCCTTATGTTGACCAAAGCGATAGTGTAACCCTCGCGCAGCGCGTCAAGAATTAATTTCGTCTCTGCGAAATCTTCGAGAATGAAAGGCTTTATATTGATCTTAGCCTGCCTATCGGCTTGCGGCTCACTAGAAAGCTCAACATATCCTTGATCCCCATCTGCTGGGATATCATAATCGTCAGCTCCGCTCAACTTGTCCTTTAATCTTGCGAAAAACCCCTTCATGGTGCCAACCCTCCTTGCCCTCCTTTGACTGTTGAGAAAGTTATCTCAACCTGTTACGTTCAAAGAATAGTGTTATATATAAATGTTTCGTTAGCGAAGGAAGCCGCTTTACTTCTTATAAGGTGTGATGTTTGCTCCTGCGAAATTGACGAAGACCGCTTTGATCCAATCAACAATCTTTATAAATGAGGTTATTCTTTTAAATATATCAAGGGCCTGTAGCATAACCTGGATAGTGCGACCGGCTTCGGACCGGTTGACGGGGGTTCAAATCCTCCCAGGCTCGCTTAATTTTATAGCTTTTTTTCTCTAAATTGAACGTAATAAGCTAAATAGGCGTTTTCTATTAAAAATAAGACTTAAGGAGATATATTTAATTAGATTATTCGTATTTGTTTAGTTCTTTAGCAGAGGTTTGTGCTTAGCATTCGTTGTAGTTCTTGTTTTATGTCGAGTCTTTGTATTTGCCATGTTGTGATGAGTGAAGCGAGGGTTTCATATGTTTTGGGGCCTTTTTCGGAGCGGAACGCTCCGATGATCTTGCGCACCAAAACCGTTTCGCGTATTGCTTGCTCCGCATAATTATTGGTTGGCTGCACTCCTGCCATCTTGATGCAGGTGAACCAGCTTTCGAGGTGAAAATCAATGTATTTCGTGACTGCCCTACATTTTTCGTAGCGTGAGTAGTGCGAGATGACTTTCTGCATTTCGAGAGTCAATCGTTCATATTTGCACTGTCGCTGCTTGATTGTTCTTTCTTTGCTGTTGAACTTGATTATCTGACCAAAAAGCTCGGAGAGCTTTTTGTGGAAGTGCCTGCCTGCTACACTCTCGAGTTCTTTGGATTTGCGCAGCAAGTGCGCCCAGCAACGCTGCAGCGTAGCGTTGCTGAGATAGTCGTACGCTCGCCAGCAATCACACACGACGATTCCTGCGTAACTTTTTCCGAGTATTTCCTCAAGAACCTTATTACCTCTGCTTTGTCGGATCACGAGCAATAAGTCAGAGTCTGACCGAAAAGCCCAGACCCACCAGTTTTTTCCAAGCACGCGAAAGCTCGTCTCGTCGACGTAAAGCAGCTTTGCTGCCCGTATCTTCTGCTTTAGTGAGGAGTATTCTTTCTCTCCAGCACTGGCAGCCCGGTCAATAATCGCCTGCACGCTTGCAGGCGCGAGCTTGAGCGCGAAACTCGCATCCAAGAAACTTGAAGTCTTCCGCAACACTCCTCTCACGATGAACTTTAAGAATATGACGAGAACCATCAAGTTCACTCCGAACCTACCCTGAATCGGAGTGCTACCATCTCTCGCCACAAAATCAATATTGCAAGCATTACAATGACAGACATCCCGTAAAATATTGACTGACTTCGGCTGGATATCTTTGGGCAACTCTTCAACTTGCTGCCGTTTCTGACGTAAAACCACGAAATCATCACTCTGACAGTTCGGACATTCTTCAGCAACGATACGACGAGACTCCCCACTCTCTTTTCTCTCCCGCGTCACACCGACATGACCAAGAGGCGCCCCGCGCTTATTGCGCGAAAGAATCACTGCTGATTTAAGAAAAGGATGCGCAGAAGGCGGAGTATTCGGATTCTTGTACTTACGAAGCTCACGCTTAAGCTTATCAATCTCATTTAATCCATTCTCAATATCATCAATCAACTCATCCTTCGACTTCTCTTTGTAATCTTGCCTATCAACATGTATCATTGTTCGAGCAACACCACTTTGACACGTTTCCCAATCCATTCCACGGGCACATACACACGACCACTATTACCACTCTTGTTGACCTGTTTCTCAAGCATTTCAAATCCAGTCAAGCGAATCATTGTCTCTTTCATATTAGCTACAGTGTAGCTAACTACTATTTATAGATTATGGTGATACAGAACATAAAATCGCCAAATTTTCAGAAATCAGCTAAACAAATACGATTATTCGATTAGAATAAAAGAACTATGATGTACGGGCTTATCTCCTTCTATATTATTGCTACTCACATAAAAATAATTCTTAGAAATATCTTCTTTTAGAATCTGAGCTAATGCTCTCACAGTGATTATCTCGGCAGAACCATAAGCAAAAATGAGAATTAGTTTTTGCCTAGTTAACATTTTATTCTTTACATCACTAATAATTTCTTGCTCGGGTTTTTCTTTTTCTACAAATATAGAATATTTAGTCCAATCATTGATTGTCTCATCAAAAGCGGATTCTAAATAATGAGTATCAAAATTCTTCTTTTGAAGTTCACTTAAATAGTCTAAAACTGGAACTATTGCTCCAGTTGTAACTAGATACGCTATTCTTAAAAGAATCACCCCATTAGGTCTCCCATAGATTTCGCCTTTAATTTGCTCGAATCTTTTTCTATTTTCTGCCCCACCAATTTTGTTATATTGAGACATTAAATAACCAACCCTAATTAGATCAGAATATTTATGATCTGGAAGTAATCTGCAAAATGATTTATAACAGTTTTTATCTTTAAATTTCAAGAGAATATTTCCTTCTTCTTTATTTGGAACAAAACAAAATTTAGTTAAAGAAACCTTTTTATAAATAAGACTTCTTAGTGTTTCATATCCATTTTTACTAAAATCATATATTCCTTGAGAAGCCAAGATAGCAAGAACTTCCTTTAAAGGCAAATCTTTGATTAATAATATTATTTGATCAAGATCCATGTTCTATTTTCTCTCTCAAGAAACGAGCTAAAGTTAATGGATCAGAATCTATAATCTTTAAAGAACCTGAAATAAATGCTGCATTATTGATAGTTAACGGCTTTCCAGTCGTATTTGAACGTATAGGTTCATTAAGTAAAGAGTCTATAATTATTCCGTCATTATCAACATCGTAATTATAAGCGGCTAAGAGTACTTTCTTCTCTTCAAATGTTAATTCTTGAAATTCAAATTCCTGTTCCATATTAGACCTCAAATACTTTTGTCTTTAAATAGTTTATGAAACAACTTTATAAATACCCCTCTCCAAGTTCTAATTTGATAGGTATATCAGCTTACTACGATTTAAAATTTCATGATCATAAAAGAGAATAATATGAATAATTCGCTTTCGAATAAAGCTTCATAACTCAAAGAATTTTTAAATAAGAACGATTTCCCATCAATTAATGGCAGATAAACCTCCGGTAGAGAAAAGCCAGGCAAAAAAGCAGGCGCAGCCGCAAGCGAAGACTGAGCCTGCCAAGACTCTTGGGATAACCGCGAAGAAAGAGGAAGATTTCGGCGAATGGTTCAGCCAGGTCATAACCCGCGCCGAGCTCATAGAATACACCGAGGTCTCAGGATGCTATGTCTTCAGGCCGGCATCTTTCGAGATGTGGGAGAAAACAAGATCATTTCTCGACGCTGAATTCAAGAGACGTGGAGTCAGGAACGCATATTTCCCGCTATTCATACCTGAGAGACTGATGAATAAAGAGAAGAGCCATATCGCTGGATTCACTCCTGAAGTGGCATGGGTAACTCACAGCGGAGAGACAAAGCTTGCGGAGCGTCTTGCTGTCAGGCCTACTTCTGAGACAATAATGTATGAGAGCTTCAAGAAATGGATCAGGTCCTGGAGGGATCTCCCTCTCCTGATAAACCAGTGGTGCAATATAGTGAGATGGGAATTCAAGAATCCTGTCCCTTTCATACGGTCCAGAGAATTCCTTTGGCAGGAAGGGCACACAGTGCATGCGACTGAGGAGTGCGCGAAAAAAGAGACTTTCGAGATCTTAGACCTTTATGAGAAAGCTTACAAAGAGCTTTACGCGATCCCAGTCATCAAAGGAATCAAGTCTGATTCAGAGAAATTCGCGGGAGCATTGTATACGACTTCTTGCGAAGTCTTTCTTCCGAACGGAAAAGCCGCGCAGGGATGCACTTCGCACGCTTTAGGCCAGAATTTCGCGAAAGCTTTTGATATAACTTTCATCGACAAGGACGAGCAGAAGAAACATCCCTGGCAGAACTCCTGGGGATTCACGACAAGGACTCTCGGACTGATGATCATGATGCATTCTGACAACAAAGGGCTTGTGCTTCCGCCATCGATAGCTCCTTTGCAGGCAGTGATAGTGCCGATAATGTTCGATGACTCGAAAGAGAGAGTGCTGAAAGAGGCCGCGAAGATACGCGACGCGCTCGCTCCAGACTGCTCTGTCATGCTTGATGACCGCGCAGAATACACTCCAGGATGGAAATTCAATGAATGGGAGATGAAAGGAGTGCCATTGCGCATAGAGATCGGCCCTAAAGATATCGATAAAGGCCAGGCTGTCATGGCGCGCAGGGATACAGGCAAGAAAGAATTCATCCCGCTCTCAGAGATCGCGGCCAGAGCGGCAGACGCTCTCTGCGCAATGCAGAAAGACCTTTATGATAAAGCTCTTGAACACCGCAAAGCGAATACTGTCACGGTTAAAGACATTCCAGAGCTCCAGAAAGCCATCAAGGAAGAGAAGCTTGCCCGAGCAGCGTGGTGCAATGATGAAAAGTGCGAAACCTCTATAAAAGACAAAGTTGAGGGCGCGAAGATAATCTGCCTCCCATTAGGAGAGAAAGTGAATGCCGGAGAGAGCTGCGCGCTCTGCGGCAAGAAAGCTGTAGCGATAGCGTTCATAGCGAAATCTTATTGAGACAAGCTGAGTTTTAGGAGGATTGAAAAAAGATGATGACGCCATTATTCTTATCGCTAAAAGAGAATCCTGAAGAAAACTTAGCTGAAGCGCGCTGTGAGGATAGCGCTGACTCCGCGCAGCAATCTAGTGAGCGGCTTCTGGAGCAAGAACAGAGATATTCTGATAACGCTGGAGTGGCGGCTTTCTTTGGCATGCTTGTCGCTGATATTCCAACAAAGATTTCTGAAAAGTCGCTAGCTTCAAGAAAGATCTGCGATCTCATCGCAGAAGAGGAACGGTCAGGCGATGGCTCTTTGAATGATGATCCTGAAGAAGTTGCTGGCGGCGATTCAGGGATAAAACGATTGGTAAAAGCTCTCGAGGATAAATTCGGGAGGGTAAAGACTGGCCTGAAGACTGGAGAAAGCTCAGGAACGTCAGGCGCGGAATACTCAAAGCCAAGATTTGCTCCTGGCAGAGAAGATTATTCCCTTCAGACGCTTGCAACGCCTTCACTGAAGCAAGCAAAGGATTATGTGCGGAATAATGTCATTACAGAAGCCTACCGCGACCATTACATCGAAGAGTCAGAAAATGACAGCAAGAATGTTGAGGAGGGCAGGAAAGAGCGTGTAGAGAACAATTACGAGAAAGTCAGTGAGATAGCGAGAGCGAGCGCCTTCACGAACATGTTCGGCAAGTCCTCAGAGCAGATCTCTCCTTCAACCAGAGAGGAATGGGAACTGCTGAAATCATTCCCTTTCTACAGGATAATGATGATGCTCAGCTACCAGGCAGCGTTATCGTGATCCTGGAGTTTCACCTAAAGATTCTTTCAGGACAGCCAAAGCCTTGTTAAGAATAACACATATCCATCCGATCATAAGGCTATTCACCATTGATAGATAGCAAAATACCGTAAAATTTATAAATGACAGGGATACTGTCTCTCTTGGGATGGACCGGATGAACCTTATGAAAAATAAAATCAATATGATCATCATTTCAATCGCGTTACTTCTGATATCAGGCATCGCTGCCGCCAGCGCGAGCGCTGCAGGAAGCATCAGCATAAGAGACGTCGAGATAAGCTCTGAGGAAGAGGACAACCTTGTCGCCCCAGGAGAGATCCTGAAGATAGACTTCTCTATAAAGAACACAGGAGACGCGGATCTTGAGGATATAACCGCTGAGATGTGGTTCGAGAAAGGAACAAAGAAATTAAGAGACAATAATGATGATGCGGTCAGTCCTGAATTCGATTTCAATGACCTTGTCGCCGGAGACGACGACACAGCAAGCTTTGAATTCCAGATTCCTTGGGATGTCAATACTAATGATGAATATTCAATCTATATCAAAGCGACAGCAGATACTGCGGACACAAGCGAGACAATAACCCGTGAAGAGACTGTAGGCACATTCACTGTGAAGATGCGAAGCCATGAGATAATCATCCAGAAAGCTGAACTCGCGAACGCGACTGCCGGCTGCCCAAGGACCGCGGCGATAGCTGTCGAACTTAGGAATATCGGAAGGAACAAGGAATCAGTCAATCTGACTATCAAGAACAAGAATCTCGGCATAGACTTCAAGGAAAGCACAACCATGAGCGATGACGCCGATGACGCCTCTAACGGCTTCTCTAAGAGCTATTCATTCCCGATAAGCACTCTTGCGAACATAGGCAAATATCCTGTCATAGTCTCAGCGATATACTCCACTGACAGCAAATACCAGCAATTGAATCTCACTATAGACAAGGAATGCGGAATAGAAGCTCCCCCTGCAACGCAGCAAGGAGACTATACCCAGGATCCAGTGCTTCCAAGCGGCGCTCCTAATCCTGATTTCATCTCAGCGGGAGACGGCCAGGACACAAACCAGCCAATTCCGAAAGAGAATCTGGGAACAACAACACCGACTACAACAATAATCCCTGCTTCTAAGAAAGAGAGCTCTTTAAGCCAGCCATTAGTGCTGGGACTGATAACGGCATTGATTGTCCTTGTGATCGCTGTGGTCATACTTGCGATAGTGCTTGCGAAGAAGAATTAGGCGCTGCGGCTCAAGCCTGTTGCGAAAGACTTTTACTTATCATTAATGATTTCTTCATGTCATCTGACTATCTTTCTTATATATCCAGACATTACAAGAAGAGAGTTATCTAATGTTGCCTATTATGCGCTGGAGGACTAGAAACCCCGCTATAGAGAGAGCGCCTTGTCGGATACATGCTTCCATGATGCTTCTTGATCACTGGAGAATCTTTTATCGAATAGTACATGATTGACGCGACGCCATAAGAGGACACATCCCCTCCAGTCAGCTTGCTGGGAAGAGGGATTGTCTTGATGACATAAGCGTCAGCATCATGCGGGCGGCATTCCTCTATGAGCTTGCTGAGATGCCTTTCATTGCTATATACAATAGGATTTATAAGTTCACTGCATCTCTGCACAAGAACCATATATAGATAATCTTTATGGTATAATAAATGAACGCCTCTTACCTCATCAAACTTCTCAACTAGCTCTACAAGAGGCTTTCGCTCCTTCCTATCCGCATCCATCATCCTTCCGCCGCCATTGTGTTCCATATGACAAGCTAACGCGCACAGGTATATAAAATTATTGGGATATGATTCGCCAGCAGATGGTGACGATAACAGGAACCTATATGATAATCACTGATTTAGAGATATAGAAAAAGATTCAACGACTCATTACGCAGCCGGAGCTGCGCATTCATAGCATTTGTCGCTGCCGCTAACAGGAGAGCATTCTTCTTCATCAACGCAGTAATCATCGCAGGAATCATCATCATAGAACTGGTCGCTAGAGCAGGCCTTCTCGCAGGTATAGCAGCTTGCCTCTGCTGCAGCTACGCATTTCTCGTCCTGATCGCATCCGTCATCACAGGTCCCATCGCCGAAATACTGGCCTGCGGAACATCTCTGGGCGCAGAAATAGCAGTCCTGAGCTGCTGAATCATCTCTCTGGCAATGCGAGCTGTTGCCGCACGCGCTGCCGCAGGTATTATCCTTGTAATAATAGTCATCAGGGCACATGTCCTTGCAGCGGTAGCAATTGCTTTTAGCAGCGTACTGCAGGCATAGCTGGTTCGTAGTGCAGTTCTCATCGCACTCATTGTCATAGAAGAGGTAAGGGCCGCTGCAGACATCTTTAAGGCAATCGCAGCTTGAGCATTTTGTCCCGCTAGAGCAGCTGTCAGACGCTGAAGGATACGCAGACCCATTGGAGAGCTTCAGGCCGCCTATATCACATTCTTCTCCCTCTTCAGTCTTAGCATTGCCGCAGAGAGAGGCTTGAGGAGCCACAGCGACCTGCGTGAGAGCCTCAGGGGCTGGCTGTGTGACCGCAGAAGCATTATTCAGCTCTTGCTGCGACGCGTTCTGCGCTTGATCCTCAACATTGACCACAACAGAAGCGTTAACACTTGCATCTCCAGAAGTGATTATCCCTTTATCTTCTTCCTGCTGCTTGGCGCACCCATTGAAGGAAAGCAATGAAACCGCGATAAGCGCGAAAAGAATGATTGATGAGTGATTTCTCAGCATTCCACAGCACCTGATTCAGTGATATTCATTAAATAGATTAATAAAAAAAAGACAACAAAAAAACAGCTCAGCAAGGCACTTGCCTTGTCAGCTCTCCTTCCCTGTACTTGACCACTGTGCGGCTCTTCTTGACGTCCGAGTAGAAGGAATATTTGCACTTCTCAATGGTCGGGATCTCGACATTCTTGTTGATGCAGGAAGTCGGAGTGTCTGCCTGGTCGTACTGGAATGAGAACAGCTCAGTCTTTCCTGTAGCGATTGTCTTCGTTATCGGCTCTGATTCAGGTCCGCCGCCTGCAGAGGTTGTTATGAATTTCGCCTTGATGATCCAATCGCCGGTTATATTGCCGTTATTGGTGATATAGATATTGCATATCTTGCCGAGAGAGTCGATCTTGTGGGTGAAATCCGTGTACGGCTCTGCCTGGCAGAACTTCCTGCCGACGCCTTCTTTCTCGTAATAGAATTCAGTGTCATTGTAAGGCACCTGTCCTGTGTAAGTCTCAGCGCAGGTCTTGCCTGTCGGAGGCGCTGTCGCGCCATCGCCTGTGCTTGCCCCAGTGCTTGGAGCTGACGGCTGGCTATCGCTGCATCCTGCCGCTAGCAAAAGCGCAACTATCATTAAACTCATGATCGCTGACAGAATTCTCATCATTCCACCCCTTGGATTGCCTTGTTATATCTTTATGACCCTTATCTGCTGCCTAAGGCGCAGCATAACACTGCAGAATAAAGAGGTTGTTTAAATAGATTGCTGTCTTTGAGGCCTGTCATGAGCTGTTGTAGAAAACTTTTTGCTCTGCGCCACAGCATGATACTCTTAGTGTAACAAGCAAAATACTATTGGGGTGGCTTAGTAGCGAGGCTTTAATGCTGTTCATTTTTCATCCGCCCAGCCTTGGCTGAAGGCCAAGGCTGAGCGATCTGAAGATATTACTTTGAGCGTGATCGCTACTAAGCCTATTGCGGTAGAAATATCATGCAAGAACTCACCCGCGCCCAAGGCATTCAGATCAGGTCATATGAAGCGAGGAATCCTTTCATCTGCTTGTATTCAGCGATGAACTTGAAGCCCTTATCAGTCAGGGAATACGTCCTCTTCTCTCGCTTATCCTTTGACTCTTTGATGAATTCCTTGCCAAGAAGCTCTCTGACATATTCATTCAGCATCTCATTCGAGAGGTTCGCCTTGTACATTATATGCGTCGGCTTAGCCTTCCCTTCTTTATCCCGGACGAATTCCAGGATATCATTGATGATAGTGATGCGGTCTCTCTTATTCATTTTCTTACCAAGTACCAGTTTATTAATATCATGAGATAGGCGAAAAACCCTAATATGTGGCCTATGACATAGAATGCCTCATGATTGACAGAGATCAGGAAATGGAATGACCCGAAAAGAAGGAATAAGAACGCCAATGCGACGCTCAATGTTGTCGCTTTCTTGTGCTTCAGGTAGTTTTCCAGGAAATGCCAGGCGATGAACGCGAGATAGATCGAGGATAGCAGAAAGAAGGTATACAGCTGATTCTTGCTTGAAAGGATCAGTATGAAAGAGAGTATCAAAAGGATCAGCAATGTGCGCTTCATCCTGCTCTTCAGGCTTACGAACAGCAGCAGGACAAGCCCGGAGATCATCAATAGCATATATCCGTAGATGCCTATGGAATCTACTGTGGCTACAGAGGACAGGTTAGCGATCTGGCACACTTCAGTGTTAAGCCTGGAATATACCAGGAAATTGGATAATAACTGGAAAAGATACGCTGCTGAGATAAGCAAGAACCCATAGCCGAAATACTGCGACAATTCTTCGCCTGTGGCTCTATGCACTTTCAGCGCGTATAACGCTGTTATAAGAGAGATCATGAAGAAGAATGCCTCAAACAACACATCATAGCCAAAGAACCATTCTGGAGATAAGAAGATAGTCGACATGAGGGAAATCAGATATTTACTCTTTATAAATTTTCTGCAGGTGAACTATAGAGGAAGTCTGCAAATCGTATTTAAACCTCCAGGATTCTACTCTCACAATACGAAAAAAGGGCATAATAAGGATATGATGATAATAGGGGGATATCCTAAGGAATATGGGTATCAGGAAAGGACGGTTCAAGAAAGGATCAAGACAGATACACAGGATATAGAAAACCGGACATAAACCGATGCAAGGTGGAAATGATGAAAGAATATCTCAGTCAGAGGAAAGTGCCAGTCATCATAGTGCTGCTGCTATTGATCGCGGGAAGCGTGACCTATTTCACAGTCGCCCCAAGACAGATGGACAAGAACGAGAAGGGCATTGCAGTTGATGACGCGCTTGCGATAAAAGGCATATCCAAAGAGGGTATAGATAATGAAAAGGCATCCGCGGCAGATACAGTAGAGGTAATCTATGCTGAAAGAGCGAAATTGGCAGAAGACGCGCCAGCAGATGCCGATTCAGCAAATGCACAATCAAAAGAAGACTATGCCAGTCAGGCAGGTATCATAGAGAGACAGATGGCGATCATAGAAAGACAGATTACGATAATAGAGAAACAGACGGCAATCATAGAGCGGCAGGCAGCGATAAATCCTGATGTCCAGCCCAATGCCTCAGACAACCAGGCAGAAGGAGTAGAAAGAACCGCTTCAGATAATGAAGACGATCCAGAAGAAGAAGCGGAAGATGCTACTGAAGAAGCGATAGAAATAATCTTAGTGTAGGTGAGACCATGAGAAAGATTGAACTGAACATAAAAGGGATGCATTGCGCGAGCTGCACAATGCTTGTCAAGGACGCCTTGACAGGGCAGAAAGGGGTGAAGAGCGCGATCGTTGACCTGAAAAGAGCGGTCATAGAATATGATGAGAAAGAAACTGATGAGAGACAGCTCATCAGGATCATAGGCGATGAAGGGTACAAAGTGGTAAAATGACGATGAAAATGACGCGTAATGCAGGAAAGACAATTACCAGACAAGATATAAACATACAAGCGATTTGATGATACAATCAACTGAAAAGACACAGAAGGATGGACCCATGAAAAAGACTGACTTGAACATCACAGGGATGCATTGCGCGAGCTGCGCGACGCTCATAAACAAAGCGCTCTCAAAGACTGAAGGCGTCAGCGAAGCGAATGTGAACTACGCGACCGCTAAAGCGCGCGTAGTATTTGACGAGAATAGGCTTTCAGAGACAGACCTCATCGCGATCGTGACAAAGAAAGGGTACAGAGCCGCCATTAGCGGAAAGAATGACGCGATAGACAAGGAAGCCGCCCAAAAGAGAGAGATCAAGACAATAACACATAATCTATTCTTCAGCCTCATATTCACAATCCCCGCATTCCTTATCGGGATGGTGCTCATGCCTCTTGGAGTTGAAGTGCCTTATGACCTTTATATATTATTCCTGCTCGCCACCCCAGTGCAGTTCATCGCTGGCGCGGATATCTACAGGAGCGCGTGGGTCGCATTGAAGAACAAGAGCGCGAACATGGATTCGCTCATATCGCTTGGAACCACCGCCGCCTACCTGTTCAGCATTTATGCGGTATTCTTTGATCCGTCGATAGGCCAATATTTCGAGACTTCAGCGATCCTCATCACTTTCGTGATATTCGGAAGATTCCTGGAAGCGAAAGCTAAAGGGAAGACGTCAGAAGCGATAAAGAAACTCATGGAGCTCTCGCCTAAGATAGCCACAGTCATAAGGGACGGCAAGGAAGTTCAGATCCCTGTCGATCAGGTAGTGATGAATGATGTCATCATAGTGAAGCCAGGAGAGAAAGTGCCTGTTGACGGGATGATCATCGAAGGCCTTTCCGCTGTCGATGAGAGCATGATCACCGGAGAGAGCATACCTGTCGAGAAGAAGAAAGGGGACACAGTCATAGGAGGAACCATCAATAAGCATGGAAGCTTCAGGTTCAAGGCGACGAAAGTCGGCGAGAACACAACTCTCGCAAGCATCATAAGGCTGATCGAGGATGCGCAAGGGAAGAAAGCTCCGATCCAGAGATTCGCTGACAGCATCTCCTCATATTTTGTCCCTGCGGTCATTGTCATCGCCGCCACTACATTCAGCGTATGGTATTTCGCGATAGGACAGACAATGGCTTTCTCACTCATAGCGGCTGTCGCAGTGCTCGTGATCGCGTGCCCATGCGCTCTCGGGCTTGCTACGCCGACTTCAATAATAGTAGGCACAGGCAAAGGAGCAAAAGAAGGGATACTCATCAAAGGGGCGGATTCGCTTGAAGCTGCGCACAAGACAAGATATGTCATCTTCGACAAGACAGGGACGATCACCAAGGGAAAGCCAGAGACGACAGACGTGCTGTCCCTTGTCAAGAATGTGCCTAGAGAGATGATACTGAAGATAGCGGGAAGCATCGAGAAGCCTTCAGAGCATCCGCTCGCGGACGCCATAGTGAGGCAGGCGCATCAGGAAGAGATAGCGCTCACAAAAGTGACAAATTTCAGAGCGATGCCAGGATACGGCATCAGCGCGAAGATCGCGAAGAAGCAATACTATTTCGGCAATGTCAAACTCATGCAGAAGCAGGACATAGCGTTCAGCGCGCATGACTCGACAGTACAGGATATGGAAGAGCAGGGCAAGACAGTGATGCTGCTCGCGGACAGCAGAAAATTGATCGGGCTGGTCGCGGTCGCTGATACTATCAAAGAGACTTCAAAGCTAGCAGTGCATCAGCTGAATGAGATGCGCATCGACGCGTACATGATCACAGGAGACAATGTCAGGACTGCCAGAGCCATAGCGCAGCAGGCAGGCATAAAGCCGGAGAATGTCTTTGCTGAAGTGCTGCCTGAAGACAAGGCCAATTATGTCAAGAAACTGCAGGATCTAAAAGATAAGAGAGGGAATCCTTCAAAAGTGATAATGGTGGGGGATGGAGTCAATGACGCTCCGGCGCTTGCCCAGGCGGACATCGGGATAGCGATGGGTTCAGGGACTGATGTGGCGATGGAATCAGGGGATATAGTGCTTATGCGCAATGACCTGCTTGATGTCCCGAAATCAGTGAAGCTTTCCAAGCAGACCATGACAAAGATCAGGCAGAACATGTTTTGGGCGTTGTTCTACAATGTGATGGGGATACCTATAGCTGCGGGAGTGCTGTACCCATTCACGGGATGGCTGCTGTCGCCTATAATCGCTGGCGGAGCGATGGCACTGAGCAGCGTGTCAGTAGTCACGAACTCTTTGCTGCTGAAGAGGAAGAAGTTATGATTAAAAGAAGCGTGATAAGAACCATCACGCGATTATGATTGAATCGGAGCGGAGGAAAAATGACAGACGAAAATCAGGATGGAGAAGAGAATATGGTGGATAAGGGAGATAGCCTTGCGGCTGAGGATAAGACTATCTCTGCAGAGAGAGAACCTATGGTCAGGAAAGAAGACTTGAGAGTCAAGAGAGTGAAGACGAAGATCTATATCCCTGACATAGAATGCGACAGCTGCGCAAAACTCATCAGGAAGAAAGTCGCCAATATCGAAGGAGTCATCCGCCATGACATCCACGCTGATTCAGTGGACATGACCTATGATGAGAACATGATCAAAGCAGAGGATCTTGTCATGGCTATCGAAGATCTCGGATTCCGGGCAGCAGTGCGCCCTTTTGAAAGGCTTTCTTTCAGAGAGAGATGGAAAAGCTTTCAGGAAAACCCGCAGAAGTATGCCATGATAACCCAGACAATCGGTCAGGGAGCCATGGTGTTCATGCTATTGATTGCGCTTCAGGCATTGGCCTATTTCGGATTCCTGAACACAATACCAGGATTCTTTGACCATTACGCCTGGTGGCTGTTATATATAGACATAAGCGTAGCGAGCATAGGGGCGACAATATTATACATATCATCCTATAAAGGGACAGTGACCTGCATGACTGGGATGATGATAGGCATGACGGTCGGAATGCAGGCTGGGATGATGATAGGGGCTGTTGTTGGCGCGACAAATGGGTTCTTTACAGGAGCCATGGTCGGAATGACAGTCGCGGTCATAGCGGGGACAATCACCGGAGCAGTGTGCGGAATAATGGGCGCATTGCAAGGGATGATGACAGGAGTCATGGCAGGCACGATGGGCGCGATGATCACAGTGATGATGTTCACTGATCGCGTGCTCATCTTCATGCCGTATTATATAACCTTGAATGTCTTAGTGCTGTTCGGGCTCATCTACCTCTTCTATGAGGAAGTCGTGGAAGGTAAGAAAGATGCCACTAAGAGATCGCTTGATTTCAATACTTTCGCGTCAGCGTGCGTGATCATCACAGCGGTCTTGACAGCCATAATGATCTATGGCCCAAAATCACAATTGTTTGCGTGAGCAGGAGGAGAAAATGACAAATACTGAACAGAAAGAACATGTAATCAGAGAATACCTTATAGGAGGAGCGATAGCGGTCTTCGTATTGATAATGGTATTCTCAGTGAAGAACATAATCGCGGACGACAGCTTCATAGCAAGCGCTCAGCCCGCCGCTGCCGGAAGCGGAGGCAATGTCGCTAATGTCGCTGGAGGAGTCCAGAACGCGAAGATGGCATTGGTCGACTTCTCATACCAATTGACCCCTAGGAAGCTCGTCAAGGGAGTTCCTGTAAGGATAGAGGTCGATGCTAGCACGCTTGGCGGATGCATGAAATATGTCGTCATCAAGGATTTTGGCGTCAGGAAGACGATAACTTCGGGAGACAACATCATTGAATTCACTCCGGATAAGGCAGGGACTTTCTGGATCACATGCTCGATGGGCATGGGGCCGGGATCCTTTGAAGTCGTCAATCCGGACGGGACTTCAGACCCTAACGCGGCGAAACAGGCCGCGGCAGCGCCTCCGGCAGGAGGGAGCTGTGGAGCTGGTGGCGGAGGCTGCGGGTGCGGCGGGAGATGATACTTTATTTA
>DATDYN010000054.1:0-10365 GCA_035289005.1 Candidatus Nanoarchaeia archaeon | reverse complement strand
CATCCAGTCATTCAGCAAAGGGGCGAAGATATTCCTGAAACAAGTACCTGACCCTCATCGCTTTGGAGTGGCGGAAGTGAAGAATAAACTTGTAGTCAGCATTGAAGAGAAGCCGAAAAAGCCTAAGAGCGACTGGGCAGTGACAGGCATGTACCTTTACGATTCGGAAGTGTTCAGGATAATCAAAACTCTAAAGCCTTCAGGGAGAGGAGAATTGGAGATCACTGACGTGAATAACGCTTACTTGAGCAAGAAGCGGCTGCAGGCGGCGTTCGTGAAAGGCTATTGGTCTGACGCTGGAACTTTCGAGTCATTGCTGCGAGCTTCGCAGCTAGTGAAAGAGAACCGGTGAGCTGAGTATATCAGCGGCACGTTTGAAATAAAGAATGCCGCTCAAAAGCTTTCACTGCAGCGTTAAAGAATGGCAGCTCCCGCCGATGCTTCTTATCTTCTCCTCTTCAGGAAGGATGTATCTTTTATAGATCTCAGAGACAGGCAATACCAACGCTTTAGACCAGGATTTCTGCAATTCTGACCTGTTGGACACGAACGCGATGCTGCCTATCAGGCCGCGCTTCTCGATATCTGAGGCAGCCTCTTCATTCACCATAACCTCTTTGATGCTGCTCTCAAGACCTTTCATCACATTGCTATGCAGGGCATCCTTGCCTATGTCTGAAGAATCCCATTGGCTGAGCAGTTCAGAATACAATCGCTCATTAGGATCATAAATGAATGAGGGCTCATACAAGAATACTTTTGAATCAGCAAGATCAAAGAAATCTTTGAAGATAGCTAATATCGAGGAGTAATACGCGGAATTATTGCCTTCAACAATGACTAGATAGGGGATATGATTCTCAGCGCTCTCGATGCGTTCTGAGAGAGAATGCCATTTGTCCTTGAACCTATTCTCTATAGATTCTTCAATCTCGACATTCTCATCGCTCAAATCTATCCCTTCCTTCAGGGATCTGCTGTACTTCTTAATAGTGTTATTGACCCAGGATTCGAATTTCCCCCTGAAAGCCCCTTCACTGTTCTCGATAGGGAGGATGTCAATCGCTTCTCTCTTCCTGCCTATGAGCATGCAATAGAGGTCATAGCAGAGATTATCATAGAAATCGCTGACTGCGACATCTTGGCTTGAGAATATCTCAGCTCCGGCAATCTCTCTCAATGCTGAGAAGACTACTTTTGCGACATATTCCTCGCTTGTCACATCTATCTCTCCCGGAGAGATTATGAACTTATGGGATGAATGGTCATAAGTCAGAGGGAAATCTGTGCCTTCTGCAAGAAGCTGGAGCTTGTCCGGATCAATAGGTGTTCGTACGGCGGCAGAGACTAACGCTAGCCGCGAGCCGAAATTAGGGAAACCTAATGCTTTGCCGACCCTGTTCGCGAAATGATAGGTCTTGCCAGAAACAATGCTATCCAAAGATTGAGTCAGTGATGCCATTATGCCGCTGAAGCGGTTGCTCTCGTCATTGGAATACGCGCGTTTTATGACAAATTCAGGTATAGGCGGGACTGCCTTGAGGATTCCTTCAGCCATCATGCTGGCTCCCCCAGCTGAGTATATCCGTCTCACGAAAACCTCAAGATCATCAATATTCATAACAAAGACATCAACCATAACAAAGGCATCAGCAGTGCTGTTTTTATTTATTATGGTCATCAAAGATATAGGAAGCGCCAGAATATTGTTTTGTGACGATGAATGATGCACTGCATGTATGGTGACGACTCGCGATCCATGCGCATATTCCACTGCCAAAGAGCCATTACAGGCAATAAAAAAGGATATATCATCACTGCGTAATCACAAAGATTATAAATAAAACCTCATTTTCAGCAGCCATGATAACGATCTACACCCATCCGGCAAAGATCGATGAAAGATACGATTCGGCAGTCTCTGACTTATTGAGCAAATCACACTGCCGCGTCTTTCTTGTCCCTCCAGGATGCGAGACAGCATTCAAGAAGGATATGATAGGGATATCAGACAGGGATGTTTTCATTCCTTCTCTTGAAGGGAGGTACTCTCAGCCGATAATTGATTCGTGGAACAAGCCTATTTACGGGATAGGCGGCCAATTTGGAAGCTGCTTTCTCAGGACTTATGAGTCGCTGCTGAGTGAATTCAGGAAGTCTGATGCGAAGACACTGACTTATTACATAATCCCTGAAGCAGTGAATGTTGAAGTGAATTTCAGAAAAAAGATCTTCATTAAAGGCCTTAGGGATAATGATACTGTAGAAGAACGCCTTCAGAAAGATTCTCCAGCGTATCGTTTCTCTCCAGAGAGCCGTGAAGAAGATTGGAAGATAATACGGCTTAGCGAGATAATATCTATTGGCAACAGATCCCTTGACCGCAAATTCCTTAGCAGTACTCTCAGCGAATTCTTGAGAAAGAATGAAGAGAACCGGCTTGAAGGCATACTGTTCCTGAATCCTGAAAGCTTATGCATCCAAAGCATAAAGAGAGCATAGTTCTTGACAATATAAGCGATGAATAGAAGCATAATCCGGATTATTGAAACGATATACACAAAGTCTATAAATCCATCTTTCCAGAGAAATCCTTATGATCTCAACAAGACAGCAGGAAGAGCAGTACGACATCATTCTCCTGACAGCGGAATGCTATGAAGATCATCCGCTCTCTCCGGCCGGAGTGATCGCGAGAGTCCTTGACGCTAAAGGGTTTAAGGTAGGGATTATAGAGAAGCCGCTCTCTAAAGAGGATTTCTCAAGATTAGGAGCTCCAAGATTATGCTTCTGCGTGACTTCAGGATCGATAGACAGCATGGTCAACAATTACACTCCCTTGAAGAAGAAGAGGTTTGAGGACGCGCACAGTAACGCTCTGAAGATGCCCGACAGGGCAGTCATCGTCTACTGCAACAGGCTCAAAGAATTGTTCAAGCAGTCAAGGATAGTCATTGGGGGGATAGAGGCGTCATTGAGACGTTTCGCGCACTATGACTATTGGGATAATGATGTTAGAAAGAGCATACTTCTGGACTCGCGCGCCGACATACTTGTTTATGGCAATGGGGAGAAGCAAATCATCCAGATAGCGGAGCATTTGAGGGCTGGCAAACCCCTCATCGATATTGAAGGAACTTGCGTGCTGAGCAAGACGCTTCCTGAATCATTCATGCTCCTGCCCTCTTTCAAAGAGATAAAGGCAGACAGGATGAAGTTCTGCAGGATGCAGGCCCAATTCTCTAACTGGAAGGATCTCGCGCAGGGATATGATAACAATTACGTCCTGCAGTACAGGTACCCCAGATACACTCCCGAGGATCTTGACTGGATCTACTCTCTCCCTTACACGCGAAGACTGAATAAGAACTCTCTGCTGAGCATGGCCAGATTCTCTATAGTGACGCACAGAGGATGCATAGGCAGGTGCAATTTCTGCTCGATAACCCTGCATCAGGGAGACAAGATAATCTCAAGGACTGAGAAAAGCATCATTTCAGAGATTGAGAGACTGACAAAACACCCAGACTTCAAAGGGGTTATTGATGATCTTGGAGGGCCGAGCGCGAACATGTACGGAATGGACTGCGCCACCCCATGCCTTAATGATTGTCTCTCCTGCCTGAAATTGAACAAAAGCCACAGCAGGATAATCTCACTGCTCAGGAAAGCGAGAGAGATCAAAGGGATAAAGAAGATATTCATTCGTAGCGGGATAAGGTATGACCTCGCGCTCAATAGCAAGGAATACATCAAAGAGATATCAGAACACCATATATCCGGCTGCCTCAAGATAGCTCCTGAACATTTCTCAGAAAGAGTATTGCGGCTCATGAACAAGGATGAGAAAGGCTTTGAGGAGTTCAGGAAAGTCTTCGAGCGGCTGAACAGGGATAGAAAGCAGGAATTGAAGTATTACCTCATGATCGGACATCCAGGAGACAGCCCTGAAGAGATAGCGTTGATGGTGAGGAAGATGCGCGGCATGAAAAACGTCGAGCAGTTCCAGATGTTCACTCCAACGCCAATGAGCGACTCCACCTGCATGTACTGGACAGGGCTGGATCCTTTCACTCTCAAAGAAGTGCCTGTCATCCGAGATTACCGCACGAAGAAGCTGATGAAGAGAGAGATGCTGAGGGCTATAGAAGGAAAATTATAGACCAGCCGCTCACACAAGTATCTCTATCCTTTTCTCAACTTTCGGCTTCCGCCGCGATTCATCCCATTCCAGCGATACCAGCCCTATCCCGCTAAGATAGGAAAGATCCCTGGATACTGCCTCGAACGTCCTCTTAAGCTCTCTCGCTAGCCCGCTAACGCTCTCAGCGCCATGCCTCTGCACATGCTTGAGAAGCCTCACACGCTCAGGGCTGAAGACTTTAGAGAATATCTCAGGAGTCATAAGGATGACACGCTCTCGCGAATCTTTGCGCATGCGCCGCGGTGTAGCTTCCTTGAACGCTTTTCGCGCATCTTCCACAATCTCAATAGATACCATACTTTTCCTCCTTGATCCTCTTCCCGATGCGAAGAAGAGTCTCTTCTGCCTCATCGATGCTCATCTCTCTATACTCAACTCTTTCTTCGCCGCAACGATGGATATGCGCTCTTTTCGTGCCATCATGAGGATAATTGTCTATTCGCGCAAGCTCTTTCCATCCGTCAGCGAATACGAGATAGACAAGCGCGAAAGTGCATCCTTCCTCATTTTCATTAAGCGTCTTCACTATCCGCACACGCTCTGAAACGAAATACTCTACTGATTTCCGCATCCTATAACTCCACAGGTCATAGGTATAACCTGTAATGCTATCATTATATATAAATATTTGTATCTTCTTGTTAATAAACATTTACCAGTAAAAAGCAGAAGATTTCAGACGCTGCCGGAATTAGGGCGATGACATCATGACATCTATCGATACTCCTTAAAACTTCTTCCAGGAACTCTCACAAAAGCCTTCTGACTTCCCGCTCTAGCTCTTCCTTACTTGGCAGATATAGCTTGTACTTTGACACAAACATCTTGTTCGTCATCCCGGCAACTGCATACTCTACCTGCACATTATTCTTTTCTGCGCAAAGTATTATCCCTATCGGCTCATTATCTCCCTCTTTATTTAATTCCTTCTTGATATAATTGAGATAGAAGTTTATTTGCCCAGCATCCTCATGCCTGAATTTTGCGCTCTTCAGCTCAATAACCACATAACACTTTAAATGGATATTATATAATAACAGATCAATATAGAAATGATCATTATCTATAGTGACTCTCTTCTGCCTTGCGACAAAACTGAACCCTTGACCTAACTCAAGCAGGAACTTCTGCAGATCATCAAGTATTTTCGTCTCAACTTCCTTCTCAGTGTATGTCTTGCTCTCATCTAGATCAAGAAATTCAAGAACATAAGGGTCTTTGATCAATTCTTCTGTCCTTGAAGGGATATTCCCTCTTTTTTCATATCCTATCAATGCGTTCTTGTCTTTGCTCATGAGCAATCTTTCATAATGGAGAGAGTATATCTGTCGTTTTAAGTCCCTGACACTCAGGTTTTCAGTTATTGCGTATTTCTCAAAATATCCTCTTTTTGAAGGTTCATCTATCTTTATTAGTTCGCAATAGTGCGTCCAGCTTAATCTATAGAATTCGTCAGTCGCTGACTGACCAATCTTGTCTTTATATATCTTGTAGAAAATTCGCATATTCTTCAATGCTGTAGCACTAAATCCTTTGCCAAACTCTTTGATTAATTCTCTTGAGAGAGAATCTATCAACTGTTTGCCGTATCCTGCCCGTTTTTCACCTTTCTGTTCTTCTTCAACAATCTTTCTACCGATCTCGTAATAAGCTTTCAGCATCTCGGTATTCACAGCGTTAAAAACGTTGTATCTTGCTTTGCTGACTATCAGTCTGATCTCTTTCACAATTGCGGCGAATTCACTATTTGCGTTTATCTTGTTATTAATCATATACTGCCTCAGAATAATCTTTGTCTCTTCTTGTTAATAAACGTTTGTCAGAAAAAGACGAAAGATTTCCGGCACTGTCGGGATTATTACAGCAATGCCTAAAACAACTACAAATACGGCTAAGATAAACAGAAAAAACAATCAAAAACCCGCCAAATTTTTAAACAGCTATGATTTCTCCTCAATAATGCAGTTCATCCCGCACATAAGAGAGTGGCATTCCTACAAAGACCTTGCAGGCTTATCAAAGCCTGTCAAGCGCATGACTCTTATCACGCTGCTTTATTATCTCGGCTGGGGGATAACCGTCCCTTTCCTCCCATTATATTTCAAAGAGATCCTCGGCAGCTATTCGGCTGTAGGTCTTGTGACTGGAGTATTGCAGCTGTTCTCATTCCTGCTCGCTTTCATGCTCGGTCCGATAATCGACAGGGTCTCAAAACGCTCGCTCATCGCGCTAGTGCTTGCGCTTTATCTTCCGATAAGCCCTTTGCTGCTTGGACTGAGAACCCTCACTCACTTTCTCTTGTTCAGAACATATCATGCAGTTATTGCCACTACTTACTGGCTGAGCAGCGAATCCTATGTCAGAGGCCATTCAAATAAAGGGAAGGAGTCAGAAGCTATGGCTTTGTTCGACGCAGGATCAGGCCTTGCGCAGGTCATAGGCGCGCTTGTCGGAGCTGCGCTAATAGTGAGATATGGCTACAGCATACTTTACGCAATATCATTATTCGCAGGACTAGCGCTAATAGCAGCATTCTCGCTGCCAGACCATAAGAAAGAGCCTTTAGTGCAAGGGTTTGGATACTCGCTAAAAGAGCACATACTCAAGAGCGAGCTTAAAGACTTCCTTGCGAATAAAGAATTCCGCAATCTGGTGATATTCTCATTCTTCTTCACACTGGGAACAGGCTTCCTCGCCATGCTTCTCCCGTTATTCCTTGACAAGATCGGAGCGTCACTGCCACTGATAGGCATAATCACAGCGATATTCTTCCTTCCGATACTTTTCGAGCCTTATTTCTCTACTGTGAGGAACAAGAAAGCCTTGCTGACAGCAAGCCTTGCGTTGAGCGCGCTGCTGTTCCTTGCGCTGTTCTTCACGCATGACGTACTCGCTTCTTTCGGGCTTTCTTTCGCGCTTGGGATAACTCTCGCTGCCGCGACCCCGATAATATCCGGAAGACTGACACAACTGATGCCTAAAGAGAAGATAGGTGAATTAAGCGGAATACTTTACGGCATCAGAAGTTTCGCCGCGGGCCTCAGCCCAATAATCGCCGGATACGCTTCAGATATCATCAGCATCAACAGCGCATTCATCGGGGGGGCGGTCATACTTGCGGCATTGGCTGTGAAAAGCGCAGGAATGAACAATCCGGAAAGCCATAGGGCTGGATGATCCTGAAAGATTCAACAACTCTCTCACAACCCGAAAGTCTTCTCGAACTCGACCATCTCTTTAAGCCTTGAGAGCAGAGAGAACCCTTTATCTGTGAGTATGATATAGTCATATTCTTTCTTCTTGACTTTCTTGACAAGCTCTTTCTCTAGCAGTTCATCGAGGTAGCTCACGAGCTGGCCGTGAGAGAGGTTTGACTTGTACATCAAGTGTGTAGGCTTGATCTCTCCACCCTTGTTCTGGATAGAGGAAAGCATATCTGTTATTATGTCAATTCGCGCACGCTTTTTTGCCATGGTATAGTGCCCTCAGGAATATGAACGCCAATAATAAGTATCCGACAAGCTGCACTGCCTCTCCAATCACGTACAGTGATTCTTGCGCCCGTATGAATATGAAGAAGAACTGGCTCAATGTTATCAGGCCGTAGCTGAAGGCAAGCAGCAGCGAGGTCTTCATTCCGCACTCGCACATCTTCTGTATATAAGTGTAAGTCGTCAGCGCCAGAAGCGCGAGAGCTGTGACGTGGAAAGCGTAATAGGAAGAATAGCTCAGATGCGTCGACATCAGTATGAAGAACATTATCAGGACCTTTGTCGTAAAGGACTGTCTTTCTGAATAGACTGAGTAAAGCATGTACAGGCCTAGCAGGGTCAGCACTCGATAGGCGAAGAATCCCGCTATGAACAGCACAGGAGAGGCAGCCATCGTCTCATATATCATTGAGAAAGGCCCTATGCTCTCAGTGCGCAAGACCTCTCTGTAAAGCGTGAAATTGACGAGTATCTTCGCAGCGAAAGAGAGCGCCAGCAAGAAGAAAGAGACCGCCAGCCATAAAGGGTTCCTGCAGGTCTTGCGAGTCTTATAGCACTGGTAGCTGAAGAACGCGATCAGCAGCAGGACTATTATGCTGACAAAATCTATCGCTATATCCTTGCCATAGAACCAGTGAGGACTATAAACCAGGTCGAACTCAGGCATGATCTTATTATGCTATATTACTGTTTAAAAAACTTGTGGAACTGACTAGCGGTAGTTGGCTCCACAGGGTATTAATGGCTGCTAAGCCTAATAAGATATGGCAGCTGAAGAGGCTGCTTTGGAGGTGTCGCAATGGAAAATGAGTTGAGGAAGCATGCGGGAGCCCTTACTGAGGATGAATTCAGTTACCTTCAGTTTCTTAGAGGGAAAGGAGAGCGAAGACAGCATTGGGAGGATGAAGTCAGGCATTTCTGGAGGTGATTGGCGATGTCCTGAATCTTTAAGAAAAAAAAGAGAGATTCAGGACATCGCCAATAAGAAAGAAACATTTATATCCTCTGATGCAGAATAAGGCTGCATGCTTGAGATATTATCCACTATAGCGCCTGTATTTCTCATTATCGCTCTCGGAGCGGTGATCAGGGCGTTAAGGCTTGCGGATGAGAGATGGGTTGATACACTGAACAAGCTAGGGCTTTATGTCGCTTTCCCCGCGTTGATATTCTCAAGCCTGACAAGTATGGATAGCGCGCAACAAGCCTTAGATTACAGATTGTTCTTCATAAACGCGGGGATTCTTGCCGCGATCATGCTGCTGATATTGATAATTTCTTGGATGGGAGGAATACGGGCGCAGCTACGCAACACTTACCTTCTCTGCGCGATATTCGGGAATGTGGCCTACATAGGACTGCCTTATATCTCTTCAGCGCTTCCTGGCTCTGAAGGAAACGTGAGCCTGATAGCGGCTTCTTACCTTGCCATAGTGTTCACTCTCGGCCTGATCATCCTTGAGGTCTCAATCAAGGGCAACAGGCACGCGATGAAAGTATTAGAGCACATACTGAAGAATCCTTTGCTTATCGCAGTGATTCTCGGCCTATTGGTAGCGCAGTACAGGATACCCTTGCCAGTGTTCTTCACGAGCACTGTCAAGATGCTGGCTGTCGGCGCTTCCCCTTTAGTCCTGCTCGCGCTAGGGATATTCCTTGTCAAGAAGCTGAGATTTGACAGGGATATGGCGCATGCGGCGTTCATGACAGCGCTGAAGCTTGCCGCGCTGCCGTTCCTTTTTATTCTGGTGTCAAGATCACTTCTTGGAGAGATCAGCTTCACGATCCCAATAATTGAAGCAGGCATGCCTGTAGCTGTGACAGTGTTCGCGCTCTCAGAGAAATACCCTCTTGAGAAGACAATGATAATGTACGCCATTATAATCAGCACAGTGCTCTCAGCCATCACTCTGCCGCTGCTGACGTGGGTTGTTGGGTAACTATTTTTGGACAGAATAAGATAGATGCACAGGTTCTCAACCATATTTAAATAAGACTAGATTGTCACAAAATTTAAATATGTACACAAAACATTAATTTGTATGACAAAGATATTTGATTATCCAGTATTGCCTGAAATGCCTTTCTTAGAGCAGCTTGCTGAAGAACTAGAAGGGACTCTCAACATCATCGCACATGCAGGCCACGAGACTGATCTTGATTACATAAAAGACCGCCAGAGATATTTCAAAGACAGGTATGAGAGACATTTTAGACATGTCATTTCAGAAGTGGGGGTATTGCATATCCTATCAGCTTACGACACTCTCCAGACATTGCTTGAAGGCAATCCAACGCCTGAGAATATAAAAGAAGATTGTGAAGAATGCCTTATTGAGCACCTGATAGGAGTAGAACAATCTGATGACTGGATTGATCCATTCCAGGAGTTTTATGATGAGAACGAGAGGATTTGAAGACAAATATCCTAGATTATGCCCAGATATCTTATTCTAAATGATACTTGACTCGATTGCTCACCCTACAACCTTCTCGTAATTGCCTAAAGTCGTCCCTCTCTTCAGCATGCTCGTGTCTGGCTTCCTTCCTGCGAGTATTCCTTGATACGTCTTGATGATCGTTGTCGTATCACGTTCAAGATCAAGAAAGAAATATCTCACTCCTGCGTCAGCGAGCTTCTTCACTCCTTCAAACATCGCAATAGGCCGA
>DATDYN010000053.1:0-9523 GCA_035289005.1 Candidatus Nanoarchaeia archaeon | reverse complement strand
TTTAAACCGCCCAGCCTTGGCTGAAAGCCAAGGCTAATTTTTCTCCCCTTGACAGAGTCGGAGGAGAGAAAAATTAGGTCATGCGCGGCATGACCTGGGCGGATGAATAATAGACAATATTAAAGACTCGCTACTAAGCCGATATCCCCACAATCTTTATATATCTAGTGCAGGTCTCTCGACGGCATGGCGACAATAGTGTAATGGTAGCATAGAGGCCTGTGGAGCCTTTGGCCCGAGTTCGATCCTCGGTTGTCGCCCGTTTATTCTTGAAAAAGACAACAGATAATAGACCTAGGAAGTTTCACTGAGTATATCGCGAAAAATGAATTTTCCGCAACCTTTATAAACCCCCTCAAGTTTTGCCTCGATAGACACGCCCGAGTCCAGCGCAGCTGGGCGCCTTGAAGGGTGAAGCGAAAAGCTGTTTCTCGACCGTGTCGTATGATTTACGAAAATACGGCAACTGATACTTATGGCAGAGCAATCAAAAGATTTCAAGCATTTAGTCCGTATCGCGAACACTGATATTGACGGCAATAAGACTGTGCAGGACGCTATGCGCAGGATCAAAGGAGTCAGCTTCATGTACGCGAACATGATCTGCACTCTCGCTTCTCTCGACAGGCATGCGAAGATCGGGGATATGAACGATTCAGCTCTTGAGAAGATAGAGGATGCCTTGCGCAATCCTGTGAAGTACGGCGCTCCGGCATGGATGCTAAACAGAAGGAGAGATTACGAATCAGGAGAGGACATGCACGTGCTTACAGCAGATATCGATTTCTTCAAGAGCAATGACCTGAAAAGGATGAAGATGATCAAGTGCTACAAAGGGATTAGGCACATGGAAGGATTGCCAGTGCGCGGTCAGAGCACAAAATCCAACTTCAGGAAGAACAAAGGCAAGGTTCTTGGAGTCAAGAGCGCAGGAAAGAAAGCGGGAACGACATAAGAGAGTGAACACTCATGGGAGATCCAAAACGGCCAAAGAAAGCGTATACGACTCCGCATCATCCTTGGATCAGGGAGCGTATCGAGGAAGAGCGTAAATTGCTGCGCGAGTACGGCCTTAAGAACAAGAAAGAGATCTGGCGCATGGAATCCATGCTAAGGAACTATAAGGCTCAAGCTAAGAAACTCATCGCGCTCAGAGGAAGCCAGGCAGAGAAAGAGAAGCGGGCCTTGCTTGAGAAACTACTGCGTTACGGCCTAGTCAAAGAGACTACAGCCGTAGATCCAGTGCTTGACCTGTCATTGAGAGACATCCTTGAGCGAAGATTGCAGACTCAGGTATTCAAGAAAGGGTTCGCGCGCTCTCCTAAACAGGCAAGGCAGTTCATCACGCACCAGCACATAATGGTCAATGGCAAGACAGTCTCAGTCCCTTCCTACTTATTGACGATGCAGGAAGAGAGCCTGCTGAGCTTTTACCCTCACTCATCGCTGAACAATGCTGAGCACGCTGAGAGAGTGGTCTTGGAGAAGAAGCAGAAACCTGAAAAACGGAAACCGCAGAGAAGGATGGGAGGCAGACGCTTCTCACAGAAGAAATGAGAATGTGATGATCATGGCTGAAGAACAAAAAGAACAACCTAAAGAACAGAAAGAATCTGCTGCTCCTGCAGAGAACGCGCAGCCCGCGCAAACGGCAGCTCCAGAGCAGCGACAGCAGGATGACAGAAGGAATTTCAAATGGGGAGTGGCTCACATCTATGCCTCTTACAATAATACCCACATCCATGTCACAGATGTCACAGGAAGAGAGACTTTGGCGCGCGCCAGCGGCGGGATAATAACGAAATCAGACCGCCTGAAATCCTCTCCGACAGTAGCGATGATAGCGGCCAAGAGAGTCGCTGAGCAGCTTTACGAGAAAGGGATCGGAGGATTGCACGTCAATGTCCGCGCGCCGGGAGGGCAGAACGGGCCTAACAATCCAGGCCCTGGAGCTCAGGCGGCTGTACGCGCTCTCTCAAGGACAGGCATCCGCATAGGGATCATCAATGATGTCACTCCTTTCCCTCATGACACCTGCCGTAAGAAAGGCGGAAAAAGAGGGCGAAGAGTCTGAAAAGAAGAGGCCAATATGAAGATCAAGATGCTGAGCAAGGACAAGAAAGCAGGAAAGATATCATTTGAAGTCAACGGATCTAATCCCGCGTTCATGAACGCTGTACGCCGTATCATAATGGCGGAAGTCCCCACAATGGCGATCGAGGAAGTGGAGTTCCGCAAGAACGGATCAATACTCTATGATGAGATTGTCGCTCACAGGTTAGGGCTCATCCCTCTCAAGACAGACCTTAAGAGCTATGAGCTCCCTCAGAAGCCTGAAGACCTGCAGAATCCTAAATGCTCACTGAAGCTCTCATTGAAAGTGAAGAGCGAAGGGATAGTCACTTCAGGACAGATCGAGTCTGAAGACAAGAAAGTCGTTCCTGTCTTTGACGGAATACCTATCGTGCAATTGCTCAAAGGGCAGCAGATAGAGTTCGAGGCCACAGCGATATTGGGGAAAGGAAAAGACCACGTCAAGTGGAGCCCGGGAATCGCCTGGTACAGGTATGACATTGATGAAGACAATGTCGAGAAGCCCAGCGGCAAAGAGGACCCTTCAGAGAAAGGGACTTCACCAAATCCAGATCAACAGGACTTCGTGTTTTTTGTCGAATCATTCGGACAGCTCTCACCCTCGCAGATGGTGGATGAGGCGCTGGATATTTTCGAGCATAAGCTGGACGAGTTCGGACAGAGACTGAAAGACGCGTAAATAATGCTTATGCGGGAGTGCCGGAGTGGCCAAACGGGCACGGTTGAGGGCCGTGTGGCTTAGTGCCTGCGCGGGTTCGAAAGACCAGCCGTAACCGAAAGGTGCGACAGTGTCACGAAAGACCCGTCTCCCGCATCATATGAACAGCATCAACAGATCATAACAAAGGATATTTATGGTAAAACGTACAGGACCGACAAATGTGCAGCTCCAGGCGCTGATAACTCTTCTGAAGAAGAGAGCGAAAGAGCAGGACGTGCCTTTATGGCTGCGCATAGCTGAAGACCTCGAACGCCCGACAAGGAGCAGGAGAGAGGTCAACCTCCAGAACATCGACAGATATACCGAAGATAATGATTTCATAATAGTGCCGGGTAAAGTCCTTGGAAGCGGAGCATTGAACCATAAAGTCACTGTCGCTGCGTACGGATTCTCCGAGAGCGCGAAGAAGAAGATCGCCGCTGCTAAAGGTTCAGTCACTAGCATCGCGGAGCTTATCGAAAAAAACCCTAAAGGGCAGAATGTGAGGATCATAGGATGATAATCGACGCAACAGACCTTATCGCTGGAAGGATCGCCACAGTCGCGGCGAAGAGAGCCTTGATGGGCGAGAAAGTTGATATCGTCAACGCTGAGAAAGCGATAATCTCAGGAAGCCGGGATGATGTTTTCGCGAAATTCAAGAGGCGAAGGGCTTTCGGAGCTCCTTTGACAGGCCCATATAATCCAAGGATGCCTGACCGCCTCATGAGACGAATAGCGAGAGGCATGCTGAGGCACAGGGTCGGCAGAGGAAGAGAGGCTTACGCGAGGATCATGTGCTATATCGGCGTCCCATTGCAGTTCAAGGACCAGAAGATCGAGACTATCGAGAAAGCGCACAAATCCTCATTGCCTAACACAAAATATGTCACGCTTAAAGAGATATGCAGATTCCTCGGAGCGACACTATGAGCAAGATTGTTAATACGTCTGGAAAAAGAAAACTGTCGATCGCGAGAGCGACAATCAAAGAAGGCAAGGGAAGGGTCAAGATCAACCATCGCAGCCTTGATGTGTACTCTCCAAGGCTTGCGCAGCTGAAGATAAAGGAGCCTTTGATACTTTCAGGGGATCTCGCGAATTCTGTTGACATAACCGTGAGCTTATGCGGCGGCGGAGTCATGTCGGGCGCGGAAGCGGCGAGACTCGCTATCGCCAGAGGATTAGTCGAGTATTCAGGTGATGAATCGCTGAAAGACAGGTTCTTGTCATACGACAGGACTTTGCTCGTCGCGGATGTCAGGTACAAAGAGACTTGCAAGCCTAACGATTCAAAAGCGCGCGCCAAGCGCCAGAAATCCTATAGATGAGGTGCTAAATGATAATCCCTGTGAGATGTTTCAGCTGCGGAAAACCGGTCGGCCATTTATGGGACGAGTTCAAGAAGCGCGTCACTAAAGGAGAGGACCGCAAGAAAGTGCTTGACAGCCTAGGCCTTGAACGATACTGCTGCAGAGCGGTATTCATGGGCCATGTGGACCTGCTCGAGACCGCAGCGCAGTTCAAGAAAGCGTGATCATCTTTATAACGCAAATAAATAATGAAGTGACAACATGAGCATAGCGCACAAAAGAATCCCGTTATTGAATCGCGGAAGGAACCGCAAGCAAAGGCCTAAGACTTTCGCCAGTGAAGAGGCTGCGAAGAGATGGGCTACCGCTCAAGGCCTGAAAGGCTATTACCTTGTCAATCTGAAAAGCGCTGAAAGCGCTAAGAAGAAGATAAGGATAGAGATCAAGATATAGATTTCTTAGAACAATTTTAGGACATCGCCTGCGCCCCCATAATCTTTAAATACTTCAGGCAGCGCTGAGCTTCGATGAACGATCTTTCAGCGATTGCGCAGAAATGGCAGGCGCTCTGGGACAAGGACAGGATTTTCAAGGCTGTAGCGAAGAAAGGGAAGCCTAAATTCTACTGCTTAGAGATGTTCCCTTACCCTTCAGGAAAGCTGCACATGGGGCATGTGCGCAATTACGCAATAGGAGACTGCCTTGCGAGATACAAGCGCATGACCGGCTTTAATGTTCTCTACCCTATGGGCTATGACGCTTTCGGGCTTCCTGCTGAGAACGCGGCGATAAAGAACAACACTCACCCTAAGAAGTGGACTGAAGAGATGATCGGGAAGATGCACGAGCAGCAGAAGACTCTCGGCATGAGCTATGACTGGGAGAGGGAAGTGATAACCTGCAAGCCTGAATACTACAGATGGAATCAGAGCGTATTCCTCAAGCTTCTCGAGAAAGGGATCGCTTACAGGAAGAAAGCCCCTATAAACTGGTGCGATAATTGCGGCACTGTGCTAGCGAACGAGCAAGTCGAGGAAGGGAAGTGCTGGCGCTGCAAGAACAAAGTCACTATCAAGGATCTAGAGCAATGGTTCCTAAGAATAACCGCGTACGCTGACGAACTGCTCAAGGACATAGGCACTCTTGAGAGCTGGCCTGAGCGCGTCCGCACTATGCAGCAGAACTGGATCGGCAAGAGCGAGGGAACGCTCATAGACTTCACGCTGAAAGGGACTGAGGAAAAGATAACAATCTTCACGACACGGCCAGATACTGTTTATGGAGTCTCATGCATAATATTCGCTCCTGAACATCCTAAAGTCATGGATCTCGTGAAAGGGTCTAAGATCGAGAAGGAAGTGAAGGCTTTTGTTAGCAAAGTAGTGATTGAAGAGAAGTTCTCCCGCACTGCTGAGGATAAAGAGAAAGAAGGGTTGTTCATCGGCAAGTACGCTCTCAATCCTGCCAATGGAGAGGAAATACCTGTCTATATCGCTAACTTTGTCCTGACAGAGTACGGCACTGGAGCGATAATGGCTGTTCCAGCGCATGATGAACGAGATTACGAGTTCGCGAAGAAGTACAAGCTGCCGATAAAGAAGGTAATCTCTCCAAAATTAAAGAAGACTGTGATGATATTGCACGGCACAGAAGGCAACAGCAAGAAGAACTGGTATGCCTGGCTGAAAGCAGAATTGGAGAAATGTGGATATAAAGTGATTGTGCCTGACCTGCCTGATTCGGATTATCCTGAATTGGATAAATGGCTTAAAGAGCTGGAAAAATACAGGGACAGCATAGATGAGAATATTATACTAATCGGCCATAGTTTAGGATGCCCCACAGCATTACAGTATCTACAGAAATTAAACACGAGAATTAACCGATTGATACTCGTAGCTCCCACACATAAGGATCTGGATTGGGATTGGTTTAAGAAAGAGTTCGATAATGATAACACAAAAAATATCCAGAAAGTAAGCCAGCAACCCACTGATTGGAAGAAGATAATGTCATTGGTCAATGATGTGACTTATTATTTCTCTGAAGATGACCCTTATATTCCCTTGAAGGTCAAAGAATATTACTCCAGAGACCTTAATGGCGAGTTCATCGTGCACAAGAATAAAGGTCATTACAATCTGACAGGGTTGAAATCAGAGAAGTTCCCAGAATTATTGAATAATATATTGGCTCTTAAGAAAGCATACATAGATGATGGTGTCCTTATCAATTCAGGAGAATTTGATGGGCTTGCCAATACTGAAGCAAAACATAAAATCACCGCCCATCTTGAGAAGCGCAAACTCGGCAAGCGCTCAGTCAATTACAAGCTGCGAGACTGGCTGATCTCAAGACAGAGGTACTGGGGGACGCCTATACCTATAATATATTGCGGCAAGTGCGGCATTGTCCCAGTGCCTGAGAAAGAACTTCCAGTCATTCTTCCTGAAGACGCAAAATTCTCAGGAAAAGGCAACCCTTTGGCATCAAGCCATTCCTTCATCAATGTTTCCTGCCCGAAATGCAAGGGCAGAGCGCGGAGAGAGACTGATACAATGGATACATTCATAGATTCTTCCTGGTATTTCTTCAGGTATTGCGACCCTAAGAATGAGAAGAAGCCTTTCGGCAGTGAAGCTGATTACTGGATGCCTGTAGACCAGTACATAGGCGGCATCGAGCACGCGATACTGCATCTGTTGTACGCGCGTTTCTGGACTAAGGCTTTGAGCGATCTCGGATTCACAAAGATAAGAGAGCCTTTCTCGGCATTGCTCTGCCAGGGGATGGTCATCAAGGACGGAAGGAAGATGAGCAAGTCTTTCGGCAATGTGGTCGATCCTAAAGAGATAATCGATAAGTACGGACCTGACACTGCGCGATTATTCATGCTTTTCACAGCGATGCCTGAGAAAGAGCTTGAATGGAGCGATCATGGCGTTGAGGGATGCTACAGGTTCATCAAGAGGGTGCTGCGGCTTGTCGAGGAACGGCCTGAGAAAGAGCACGCGAAGATGGAGAGCAAAGACAGGCACCTTGTCAGCATCCAGCACAGGACGATAAAGAGAGTGACTGAATGCATAGAGAACTTCCAGTACAATCTCGCGATAGGTGCGCTCATGGAGCTCGTGAATTTCCTTTACAAATACCGTGAAGGGGGGATTAACGCTGACGCGCATGACGACGCAATTCATGCTTTAGCGCTGCTGCTCTGCCCTTTCGCCCCTCATGTTTCCGAAGAGATGTGGGAAAAATTAGGCAATAAGAGATATTCTTCCCTGCAATCCTGGCCTGAATCCAATCCTGACAGGATCGATGCTAAAGCTGAAGCCGCTGAAGAGCTGGCAGATTCTCTTTCCGGGGATATCACTGTGATAATCCAGCTTGCGAAGATACAGAAGCCTAAAAAAATCACCGTGATAATCGCTGAGAGCTGGCTTTACTCATTATTTATTAAGATAAAAGATGAACTTGAGCAGTCAAGAAATGTCGGAGAGGTCATCAAGAAGATACTGGCTAACTCTGACAAGAAGCGCGCGCAGGACATAGTCAAGATAGTGCAGAGGGTGATGAAGGACACTTCAAGACTGCCAAAGACAGTGCTTGACCAGAAGACAGAGCTTGAGGCAGTGCAGTACCAGAAAAACATATTGCTGAATGAGTTCGGCTGCGAGGAAGTGATTATTGTCGCTGCTGACAGTTCTGCGCTCCCTAAAGCCAAGAGCGCGATGCCAGGCAAGCCGGCGATTGTTGTTGAGTGAGTTTTTATAAGAAAAAGAAGCGGGCAAGCACGCCTAGCAGTGGACGCAAGCCATCAATGCTGGTTATCCCTGACCTTTCCTCGACCCTGCGATCCCGCAAGCACCGACGCTCTCAGTTAGCGCTGCTCGGTTCCCCGCCTGACGCGATTCCCAAAAACATCAATCCAGCAGGACAGGATGTCACCGTCCAGGCCAAGACCAGGACTGGCAGCAAGAGCCGCCTGCCAAGCTTCGGTCCTGCCATGAAGCCCGTTTGCAGTTACAGAGCAGGGCTAATACTCCAACCTAGCTTACCCGCAAGTACTCTCCCTCTCTCTTTTTAAATAGTTTTTGGTGAAAAAACAGGCTTAAAGCCATGCTTAGTAGAAAATAACATTTTACTATAGATAGCTGCCATTCAGCTTTTGCTGTGGTGTCAGAAATTCTTGATTTACGCCACAGATTTTCCTCCCCCTTGACAGAGTCGGGGTGGAGGATAATCTGGAAGCAAAGGACACATCTGCAGCGACTTTACTGCAATCGGTTTATGCGCTAAATGGGATCTTAATCATTTCATTTATATCCTTAAAGACCCTCACATTTATTAATCCTCAAAATCCCGGAAAAAGCCATGCAAATCGGCAATGTAGAGGTCCCTAACCAGTTCGCCCTGGCGCCAATGGCTGCGGTTAATTGCACAGCTTTCAGGATGCTCTGCAAGGAGAACGGCGCAGGGCTGATATACACTCAGAGATTTGACACTGGCAGGATCAATGAGAAATCTTCTGGAGAGATAAAGAAGTTCCTCAATATCCATGAGAGCGAGCATCCGGTTGCTGTGCAGATCATTGGCGACAATGCAGTTGCGCTTGCTGACGCTGCGAAGAGAGTGGAAAGCTTCGCTGATATCATAGACCTGAATCTAGGATGTGGGGATGAGGAATTCGCTGCTCAAGGTTCTGGCGCCGCGCTTCTGAAAGGGCTGGATAAGGTAGAAGAGATAGTCAACGCGGTAGTCACTTCTGTCAGGATCCCAGTCACTGCTAAAATCCGCATAGGGGTTGACAGTCAGCACATAAATGGTGTCACGATAGCGCAATCTCTTGAGCGCGCAGGCATAGCGGCGATAGCGGTGCATGGAAGGACGATAGAGCAGAAATACAGCGGCAAAGTGAACTGGACAATCATGAAGCAGATAAAGGAGAAAATCTCTGTGCCTGTGATAGCAAATGGAGACATCAAGAGCTATGATGAAGGATTGGATATGCTGAAGAAGACCGGATGCGATATCGTCATGGTCGGTAGGGAGGCGAAGCATCGCCCTTGGGTGTTCAATCCTGACAAGCAGAGGCTGAACAATGAAGGGGTATGCAGGGAAATCCTCAGGTTCCTCGATCTTTATGAGAAGCATGAGTCTAGGAGCTCCGCGCGCGAAGCTGGAGAGCACGTCTTCTGGATGCTTAGGGATTTCAGGACCAAGAAGAACACCAGAGAATTCATGAACATGGAAAGCATTGCGATGATCAGGGAAGCGTTGAGAGCTCTCTGAATCTCACAACAGCATTATCCCTCTGATGATCAAGTAACCGATTATGCATCCTAGCGAGAGGAAAGGCATGGCCGGATAGAACTTGTCTTTCTGCCCTTTGAGAAGGAGGAACGTCAAGGCGATG
>DATDYN010000052.1:0-10654 GCA_035289005.1 Candidatus Nanoarchaeia archaeon | reverse complement strand
TATTCATCCGCCCAGGTCATGCCGCGCATGACCTAATTTTTCTCTCCTCCGACTCTGTCAAGGGGAGAAAAATTAGCCTTGGCTTTCAGCCAAGGCTGGGCGGTTTAAAGATATAATTTGAGCATGACTCGCTACTAAGCCGGGGATATCGCGCAGCGCTTTCTTTCTGCATCACTAAAATTACTTCACTACTTGTTCCATTCTCGCCTTATTCCTCGCGTATTCCTTGACAGAAGTGAGCAGGTAAGGGAGCACGAACGCGAGCGCGTAGATCGCCGCAATGAGCACTGGATTTTCCCAGGCGTCAAACCTCAGCCGTTCAGCCATAGCGTTCGCCACAGTCACTACGACAAATATGTTTATTATCGCCAATGAAGGGATGAATATCGCCGCAGCCACATGATGCTTTGTCTCGACGTGTTCTATATCCCTGATTAGATGATTGAACACAAGTCCGAAGACTATCCCTATCGCGCCAAGGATTATCATCACCTGGTAAGTCTCCAGTACGAGAAGGAACGGGATCATGACTATCGATATGAAGAAGTTCGCGAGAGTGAGTATGAGCAGCACCATCCAGTAGAGCGTTATGTTCATGCTTTTCTTCATATGGATGTGCTTCTCTTTCTTATCCTCGGCATGGATGAGCTCTAAGGCTTTCATAACCTCTTCTTCAGACCAGCCTTTCTCCCTGAGCTTGCTGATGACATCAGCCATAACGCACCTCTATTTTTATGGAGTTCAATATTGACTATAAATCATCTTCCTGAAATGCTGGGGATGTATTCCTGCCCCAGGATTCTCGCGGCGAGCTTCTTGAACGCTATGCTCGCAGGAGAGTCAGGATGGGTGTAGAGCACTGGATGCTTGAGCGCTATCGCTTTCTTCACAGAAGAGTCTTCAGGGATTACTCCTATCACTTCCCTGTCAAGCAAGGCCTCGACATTCTTAGTCTCGACCTCGAAATTCTCTCCAGTGGCGCGATTGACCACAACACCCATTATTTCGCATCCCTGCTCTTCAGCGAGCGCGATCGTCTTGAGCGCGTCAGTGAGCGCTGGCATCTCTGGATTCGTGACTATCAATAGCTTGTCAGTCGAAGCCAGAGCAGCCAGAGTGTCAGCGCTCATCACTGCGCCAGTGTCGACAATAACTATGTCAGCTGTTCCGGAAAGATCGAGCATGACATTTGGGAAATTCTTCAGCGAGGAATTTTTTGCCCTGTTGGCGGCGATGCTAGCAGGGATTATCTTCAGGCCTGAAGGATGGAGGAACGCCGTGCTCGTGATATGGGTCTTCCCTTCCAGAGCGTCATTGATCGATACAGGCAATGAAGGGGATCCCAGATGCACAGCGACATTAGGCATCGCGAGATCAGCATCGACGACAACAACGTCTTTTCCGAAATGCGTGAGCGCTATGCCAAGATTGATCGCGGTAGAAGTCTTGCCTACTCCCCCTTTTCCTGACGCTATGGCTATGAATGAAGTCATGATTCTTTTCCTTTCAATAATGTCGCGACGTGCTCAAGATAAACTTTTGTCTTTTTATAATCTGCCGTTATGGTATCGATATCTATCGTTATCCCCTCTCCTTCGACGCTGCAGGTCATCGTGACATGCCTCCTAAATTCTCTCGAGCGCTCGAAAGGGGCGCGGTTTATCCTTCTCAGGGTCATGTAGAAATCAAGCATCTCTGTGATCTTCTCATCTTTTATGTGCTGCTTGATGAGCGCGCATCTCGCTCCTGCCTGTTCAGGAATTTCTTCAAGCTTGCCTTTCCTCTCGAGCTTCTCAAGCAGCGCCGTAATGAGCGGGTCTATTGAGGCTATCAACCGTTCGACAATGCTCTTGAATATGTCGCAAGTCCTAGTATATTTCAGGCTGACATATACCAGATGGTCGACGCGTTTCAGTTCTTCATGCGCAGTGTGCAGGTGCTCTTCGATCATAATCCTAGTTCCTTCCATCTCTCATCAGTTTCAGCCTTCTGAGGAATATTCTGCGGAGTCTTGCTGAGACAGGCGAGGATGTCATTCACTGCTGTCTTTGTCTTCGCAAGGTTCTCCTTCATGCTTGCCGCTGTCAGCGCAGTCAGCTGGTATCTGTCATCAGCAATTACTAGCGCCCCGTTCCGTGAGAATTCCACAGGGCTTTTCCTGTGGCTCACCAGCAGGTCTTTGATCTCAGCTATGAAAGAGACATGATCCCTGTCAAGGCCGTAACAGTCAACAACCGAAAGCTTGAACAGATTGTACTTAGCGTCGAAAGTGTCAGCGAAATCCTCAATCCTCTTATTGACCCTCTCATGGTGCAATAACGCTGCCATGGCGTTAGTCAGCGCAAGGAAAAGGTTCTCAAGCACCGCGAGCAGCAGTTTAGGGTCATTGATCTTAGGATACGTCTGAGTGAGCATATGGTCGGCTATCTGCAGCTTTTTGATAGCCTTGTCTCTGGATTCATTTAGCCGCTCCATAACCGTTTATTGTTGAGTATTATATATAAACTTTTGCATAATGACAGCGATGTCCTGAATCGGTAGATTAAGACTTTTTTGACGTTGCTTGAATAGAAGGCTTGTAGCAGTACTGATGATGAATCATCCATAAGCAACGGCAAAAAAGGACAATTCAGGACAGAGCCGTTAATGACTGACAAAAACTGCAGTTACCCCTTTCAGTCTTAAGCTGAAAGAACACTTTCTTTTCTTAGAAGTTTTAATTGTGCGCGCATCTAACCCTGAAGGTCAAGTATCGCCTGGGCTATATCCCCTTTAGCGTTCTTCAAAGCCTTCTCAGCCTCGCTCTTTGAGACTTTAGCCTGGTCCTGCACAGTCTTTATATCCTCGGCAGAGATCTCCACGTCAGAAGTCCTCTCTCTTAAATGGATGTTTCCTGAGACTTGGAACGATTCCTGGCCTGACATATTCACTTTAAGGACGCTAGGCTCAGTTATGATTATCTCCTTATCGGGCATGCGTATTATGACTTCAGTAGCGGGAAGCTCTTCCTGAGAGATGCCCATGCGCTTCATCGCTTGGCGCATCATGCGCGGATCCATGCCTGGAATCATTTCAATACCTCATCACGCTACGTTTAGAAATCCAGAACCTTGCCAGTGTAGCAGGAGTATAAGGACAATGACTATTCCTATTATGATGATGATGTGCTCAGGCTTGAGCATGACTTTGCTCTCGTATTCCTCGTGATAATTGACGAGGCCACCCATAGAGGAGGGCATCTGTACACGGTTATCGCTTGCCATAAACCTCCTTTCTGCGCGGTGCTATTTAAATTTTGTGCAGAGGGGTGTGGAGTTTGAGCTCATTGAAAGCGTCTGGCTCATTCTTTAGCGGTCTTCCACATTTCTTCGAAATAGTCTGTGAATTTTCCAGCCATGTCCTTGTTGCGTATCAGTATCGCCATAGGGGTATTCCAATCAGTCAATAGAATTTTGCCCTGGTAGATGTCGATGTTCATCGGCGGCTGCGTCTCAAGATACCTGTTCTCAGTATAGTCTTTCGCTATCTGGACAAAGGAAGACTTCTTGAAATCCATATTAGCCAATCCTTTGAATCTTATCTTTCTTTGCCTGTACTCCTTGTCCAATTGCAAGAAAAAGTCGTCCGCAAATGCCAGTTTGCTCTTTTCGAAATAGAAGAAGAAGCGATAGAGATCTTTAGGGTCTGACTCCTCCATTATCTTCTTGTAAGCGGAAGCCAGGCCTTGATTGCCTATGAATATCTCCGCCTCGACTTTTGTGGCCTTATCTGTCAGCTTTTTGAGCTCTGGCAGTATCCTTTTGAGATTCTGTCTCTTATCCTGCAGCTCTTTCTCTTTCTTCTCAAGGAATTCAGCGATCCTTTCAGGGCTGACAGCATTGAAATATTTCGTCTTGTTCTTAGTGATAAAGCTGACAAGGCCTTTGTTCATGAGCCTTTCCAGTATCTCATAGATGTTCGAGTACGCTATCTTCGCTTTCTTCGTTATCGGTCCTACAGTGCTTGGCCCTAGCTCTAATAAGGCAAGGTAGGCCTTTGTCTCTCCTTCTGTCAGCCCTATAGCCTCAAGCTCTTCCTTTATCATGAGATTCTCAGAGCGTTATAGGTATATAAATGTTTAGTTATACACCCTGTGCAGGGGAGATAAGTGTTAAATAAGGGGTAGTACAACTTAGGAATGGTGATATTGTGGATGAACGTAATGTGACCAAGTGGATGAATATAGTAGCATTTGCTAGTTTCGTGGGAATTTGTGTTTCAGGTTACTATAATATTCAACGTAATAAAGAACATTTAGCTAAGGTTACCGCTCAATTCTATGCTGCGGTGGATACGGACAGGGATGGTGTGCTGGATGATGCTGAAAAACGAGTATTTGCTCAGTGGGTGAATGGCAATGCAGTAGAGGTTCGTTCAATGAGTAGATTTCATGAGTTTGTCTTGGGCTATAAACCCGAACTTAGCATTGCGTGCGATCCAATTGCGTACGCTTCAGAGATAAAGAACAGGTCTGCTTTGGAGAGCAAACTTGCGCGCGCAACTTTTGATGTTGTAAGATGCACTGACCGCAAAGTTATCGTGCATGAACCTAAGGATAAACTAAAAGCACAAATCCCTGAAAATGTGGCACAGGAGTATATGCGAGATATTTTGCGAGATACTTGTCGGAGTAACTATGAACGACTACATCCACGCGATCCAGAACTAGGCGAATGAGGTCACACCATGAATGAAAATAACAAGTACAGAGCTATACAGTTTGGTATTGCCGGCTTAGGTCTTGCAGGCATATTTGCGTTGTATCAATGGGATATGCGCCGTATAGCCAATGCTCGCGCTCAACTCTATGTTGCAGTGGATACGGACAGGAATGGTGTGCTGGATGATGCCGAAAAGCGAGCATTTGCTCAGTGGGTGATAGGCAAGTCAGCCCATAATATTTCAATTGACGTTGCTTATGAGGGGATCGATTATCGGGGTAGTGGAAATTTCGGGGAAAGGCCACCTGCACCTGAATTTAGTGATGCATGTGCTTCAGAGATAGCGAAGGGGTTTGGTTTGGAGAGAAAATTTGCGCGAGCAACTTTTCATGTTATGGATAGAGATATTATGGATCGCCGTGAAGAAGTTATTGTGTATGAAAGTAAAGAGGGAATTGACGTGACAGTCTCCATAAAGACGGCAGAGGAGTATAGACGGGCAGTACATCAAAAAGAATGAGATGATATTATGAAACAAGAAACAAAGTATATGGCGCGTAACCTACTGGGTTTGGTAATGGGTGTTGGACTTCCGTTTGGTGCGATATATACCATAAACAAGATTGAATATCGTGGAAGTCGACGTGTCATATCTGCACTGGACACTAACCATGATGGCGTATTAAGCGCAGAAGAAAAAGCTCCCTTTGTCCAATGGCTGTTGGCTAGTGGTGGCGTATCGTTGCGTTTTTATGATATAGACATTGGACAAACCACTTTACCCGAATCAATCAGGTCAGAACTTGAAAAAACTCTCATCGACAAAAAGTTTGATTTTCAACGGGATCCGGGTGTGTCTTTTGTTGGAGATAACACTGTGAGAATAAACACGGCATTAGGAGAAGAATATGTAGAGCAACATCCCCCATATAAAACGAGTAAATGATAACGATTCACTAAAAGAGCACACAATGAACGACTACATCCACGCGATCCAAAATCCAACGAATGATCTTGATATGCAGAGACTATGTAAAATACTTTATACATCATGCCCATGACATCGACAAAACAAACAAATGATGGAAATAATAGCGCGGTTAAGCTAAGATCCTATTTCCCTGGTGGAAGAATGCAGTTTTATGGCGTCGTGGCCTTGGTTTTTGGCTTGCCTCTAAGTATTGTTATCATGGCAGATAATGCATATAAAAAATGTGCTTACTATAATCATGAAGTAATAGCGCGGTTGCAGAAAGAAGAAGCAGAAAATAAAGAACTTCGCGCGCTTGAAAGACGGCTTGACAAGAATGGCGATGGAATAGTCCGTATGAACGAGTTACCAAACTTCCTAGATACTCTCGAAGTGCGAATTCATAACAAAGAATACATGGAGTTCGGTCATAACACGATCTATATCCCAGCACATACTGTTAAGCAGTATCCTAAATAATTGATTGAGATGGTGCGATGATGGAAACCTGCAAAACAAACAACCTGGAAAAGCATATTCTCGTGATCCAGAATCCAGCGAATGATCTTGTCGCGAGAGTTTGCGATGGCGAGACTCTCCTCTCTAATGAATGGTATAATGTCAAGGAAGGGTTGTGTAAAGGAAAGACGCTTGATTCTATTCCCGAGTTGGCTGAGGCAGTGCAGTCGTTTGGTTATAGCGTCACTGAGCATGATATCATTGATACGCGGGCTTATCTGCAAGGGCGAGAGAAGATCAAGCCGAAAGCGGAAGAATTGGTCACTTCTATAACTAATGTAGGAAATGCGGGGTTATTTCTTTCTACACTGGGAGGACTTACTTTCTATGGTTTTGAGTTTGATACTTCTCCTTTTCATATCAGCACGGGTTGCTTAGGCATTTCTGCTGTAGCTTTAGATTTTGTAATTTTTGAACTAGGATTTAGATTGAGGTATACTTTGCGTGAAAAGCATGCCGCGCGTCTTGCGCAGCACGATAAAGAGCATCTTAAGCAATCTGATATTGTGGGACAGCTTAATTTTGGGACTAGTAAGATCGATAGTATAATCCGGACTTATCTTGCGTATCAGGAGGCGATACGATGATCCGACAAATTACTGAACAGAGGATGCATCATGAACATCTCATTGACATAATCAGAGCGCATTCTTTAGGGAAGCTCACTTCATAGCTTCAGTTGTATCGATAGCATTGCTTAAGAAAAAAGCGTAGGGCCAGCATAAGCCGCCTTCTGTCAGTCTCCGTGATCGGACAGACTGTCTTGACATTCTACTAAGCGTCGTTGCGACTTGCACAAGCCAGGGCTCACCGTTTCATCCATTCCTCACGGCAAAGTCAGGAGGTTATCTCATCCCTGTCGCCAGGGACTTCGCACCCATCATCCCGTCCCTGAGGGGGTCTCGTTTCTGAGTGGTTGCCTTCCTTTTCAGGAACTTCCTTGCGGAAATGGCTACCGTTAGTGGGCGGACTTTCCTCAGCGGCTTTCGCCACCGTCAGTCAAGCGCTGACCCTACAATAAGAATAATGTCTTATTCAGTTTATAAAGCTGTTGGAGGGTTAGATTTTGCAGAGAATGATTGATCTTCTCGCATAGAATTTGTTTGCAGTAATGTCGCCGTATTTCAATCTCGACAGATTTTCCTCCCCCCTGACTCTGTCGAGAGGGAGGAAAATCTAGAGGCATATTATAAAAAACGGCGACCTAACTATAGGCATTCTTCTACGAGTTTAGCAACGAATATTTTACTCTCTACTAATCTTTGGGAAGTTGTAACATCTGATAAAGAAAGAGTTCTTCTCAAGCTAGCATTGTCTGGAACGGTTTCAGTGCTAATATCATTCTAATTTGCTCACTTTTTTCTCAGCTCTGACCGCAGCGCGCGTATCTCCTCAAGGTGCAGCTCTATCAGCTGCCTTAGCTCTTCCTTCACATTCTCTGTCACAGCAGCGATTATTATCAGTGCGACAAGTATGAACCATAAGAATATCGATTGTATCGTGTCTATATTGAACCCTTCAAGAGTGACTTGGCGGTGGATCAATCCATATCCTGCCATCAGCACTATCACTCCTACGATAAGGAGCATCTTCTCAAAAAGGTTAGGCTTTCTCTGAAGCATGAGAATTATATTGGCGGCGTAGTATTTAAGCGTTAGTGCTTACTTCAGGATGGTCATTGTTTCTTCTCAAGAGAGATTATGAACAGCTCTTGCTTGCCCTGCATGACTTCGCGTTTCTCTTTAAGTATGAATCCTGCTTCAGCCGCTGCGGCGTTCACAGTCTCAGGAGCTATAGTGCTGAGCACAATAACTCCTTTCTTTGAGAGCACGAATCCTGCCTGATCGAAGAATGTCGCAAGGATCTTCTTGAGCGCAGCTCCGTTCTTGTCAGAGATCTTAGGGAGATTAGTGACTATCATGTCAATCCCTGACTTCTCGATCTTTATGTCAAGCCAGTCAGAGTCTATCCTGCTGAAAGAGATCATTTCCTTGACTCCGGCGATCTTTGAGTTCTTCTGCGCGGAACTCACATAACCGAACTGGTCGCTCACATTGAGTATCTTGCCTTTTGAGAGCGCGATGTTCGCTTTCGCTTCTTTGTCCGGCAGGTCAAATACTTCCTCTTTCATCTCTTTGGAATATTGAGCCAATCTCTGGAATTTCAAGAGGTGCTTGGAATAGTGCTGTACCGGCAGCTCTGAAGCGTGGAGCGCGGCCTCGATCGTTATCGTCCCTGAAGTGCTGAACGGATCCAAGAGCGAGCTTTTCTTGGAGAATCCAGCGATGCGCAGCATCGAGTATGCTATTGTCGCTCTGATCTCATTAGCGGTTATGAACAGCCTATACTGTCTTTTTCCAATGTCATACCCTGCAAGGTCGATCCCTACACAGCACTGTGAGTCTGAGATGAGTATTATCACTGTGATATTGGTGTTATCCCTTGAGAACTTTCCTCCTGTGAGACCGGTTATTATCCGTGCCGATTCATGCTCTATGTCAGCGCTTGAGAACTCATGCGTTCCCCATCTTTCGCATTCCACAGAGAACAGAACATCTTTACTTATATAATCTGAGAAGTCTGAATGCTTCACGGCATCAATGACAGCTTCTTTGCTGCTGTGCGGTACCGTGTTGAGCAGGAACATCAGCCTGTGCAGGGATTGTGAAGTATAACCTAGCCTGAAGAGGGAAGAGAGATCCTCGCTTTCGAACAGTATTATCCCGTATTTGAAAGAGCTTTCCGCCCCAGTCTTCTCTCTTATCTCCAGAGCGGAAATGTCCTCAAGCCCCGGATTGGCCAATGCAGCTGCGCGCATGGTCATCCTAAGGATTCAGTCATTTATATAGTTGCTGTTGGCCGGTCTTCTGCCCTGAAGAGTCCTGAAGAATTTATTGAAAGCGAGAGCGAACATGATGTAAGATAGCAGGTAAGCGGAATCAGATATGATCCCCACAAGGCCATAACTATCATTCCAGGTGTAATAGCTCAAGGTGATATCTCCTAGATATATCAATATCGCTCCAAGCATCATGAACAGCAGAGGTGTGCTTATGCTGTTTTTCCTGAAAAGGAAATATATCTGTGATGAGAATGTTATAAGCAATGCGCTCAAGACAGGATAGAATATGTCGAAAGTCGCTTCAAGAGAAGAACTCCATTCCTGCGAAGGAAGCACTAACATGTCTATTATCCAGAAAGTCACTGCTAGCGCTAAGATCGAAGTGACAGCCAATCTCATCAATGGGGTCTTGATATTCTTCTCAACTTTCAAGAGCGAGAAATCAAGATAGGCGAATCCAGCGATCATCGCGATATAGCCCGCGGAATAGAACACGTCCGCGATTGAAGGGTAAGGATTTATACCCATGACCTGTTCATAGATCGTCCAGAACAAGTCGCCGACAGTTATCAGCATGACAGAGACGCAGAAAAGGAAGAACGTCTTTGAGATTATCATTTTCGCGCTGCTCTCTTTATGCTTTCTTATCTCAAATAGGAGCCTGAACGCGTAAGCGGTGGCTATCAGGCTCACAGCATTGATCATCAGAAGAAGTGTCAGTTGCACGATGTCTATGAACATGTCTCGGCCTCTTTAAGGCGAGGAATATCCAAGATTATAAAAAGTTTGGGGTGGTCGGAAAACAATCGACAGCGCTATACGCATGCTGTCTTGAAAAAAGAGATCACAAGCGCACGAATTCCCCTTTAGGGACATATTTCTTGACAGTTCCAAGATTGACGCCAGCGTTATTCTCATATGATTCGAAGGATCTCTGCGAGTCAGTGAGAGCTTCAATCATGTCAGCAGCCTCAATTCCGCGCGCAATCACTTCTTTCTTCTTGGCATCTTTCTCATTATCATAGGCAGTTCTAAGCTGTTTTCTCTTGTTCAGGATCACGATCCCTGGGCTGAGCTTGGAGGTCATCTGTGTGTGACATACCTCGGTCATGACTTCTATCTCCTCGGAAAGTGGGTCATCTCCGGATTCAGTGTTCATTCTGCTGATAACACGATTATAAAGCGCTGAGAGCTGTGACAATCCTTTCTGTTTAAGCTTTTCCTCAACATTGTCTTTGAAATAGGTCTTTGCCACGGCAGCTCTCTTTTCCAGGGCAAAATCCGTTGAGCTAATCCCGCTTTTTGCGAGTTCTGCGTTCGCATAATCGCTGAACATGATTCTTGTGGCGATCTTGAACATCCCTAATGCGGCTCTAACAGCATTCTTGTTAGGCAACTGAAGCTTTTCAGGGGCTATATCCTGGAGAGTGAGTTCGCCTAGCATGCCTACATATTCTGCAAGAGTCTTTCCATAACCTTGTTTTACGAACAATTCGGAGTCTCCGATACCTATCTCATCGAATGAGATCTCCTTGTTTCCACTAGCAGTATCCACTGTTATCCGATGGTAAGCCATGGTTAAAGGGCCTATCGTTCCAGGGATTGGCTGGTGCGTCTTTGAGT
>DATDYN010000051.1:0-48187 GCA_035289005.1 Candidatus Nanoarchaeia archaeon | reverse complement strand
TCTGCGCTGGTCATTGACTGAGATGTCATCGCAGGAGAAGCCTACAAGGAACGGACTCCTAGACCTTATCACGTCCTGACGGTTCTCGCTCACTTTCTGGCTGACAAGGTTCTGCTCGAGATTGTCAAGTATCGTCACAGTCTCTCTCTTAGACGAAACATCACGCTGCCTAAGCACTATTGTTATGAAGAACGCGAGTATTATCGCTCCGACTATCATGACAAATATCCAGTTGAACTGGATTTCGAACGCTTTTCTCCCCCTGAATAATGGACTGCCATTCATAAAAGCACCTGATGATTAAAACGATTAATCCTGCGATTATCGATTCTTATTCTCCGCTTCCCACTGCTACTTCTTGCCGCCGATCATCATAGAAAGCTGGTCTATCGCTGAGGATTTCTTCTCTTTCTTAGAGCTTTTGCTTGCAAGATCCTGAAGCCCTGCGAGCGCTGAAGAATCTGACTTCTCATCCTTCTTCAGAGGCGCAGTAGAAACTTTCTCGAGCTGCGCGAATATGTCCTCTTTAGGCGCTTCTTTAGCTCCTTCTTTAATGCCTTCTTTCTTTACTGGAAGAGGAGTTATGACTGACGGCTGGCTGACTAATGGCTTGCCTTCCATCCTCTTCACCTCTTCCATCTGGCGCTCGAACGGAGAGGCTGCGGGAGCATTGCGTTTTCCGAGATCATCAATAGAGAGCCATTCATCAGGAGAAGCGGGCTGCGCTTGAGGGATCGCTTTAGGCTTTGGCACGATTCGTTCGGGGCTTGCCGCTTGCTTCACTGCCCCTTTCTGTTCTGGCTTCGCAGTGCCGAAAGCGCCGAATATCCGTTCTCTCGCTTTCTGCTTGTCCTGCTCAGTCTTGCTGAGGCGCTCAGCGACTATCGCAGCGCGATTAGATTCTGTCTCGCGCAGGCGCTGCTGCTGTTCAAGCATGATTTTGCGGTGCTGCTCTTCCGCTGCGCGCTGCGCTGCCTGCTGCTCAGGAGAGTATTGAGGGGGAGCTCCTGTTCCAGGAGTTGAGGGCTTCGCTCCGGCCTTTGCCTGTCCTGCTAACTGATTCTTATATATCAAGTATGCGATTCCTCCAGCTATGAGCACAAGCCCTAACAATACGAATATCAATGGAAAGGAGGATTTAGGGGAATCTTTATCATCAAGAGGATCTGTGCGCTTCCTGACTTCTACAGAATCGGAGAATCCGTCATCATCAGTGTCCGCTTTTGTGGGATCTGTGCCGAGCTCGAACTCGCGCAGATTGTTCAGGCCATCACCGTCAGGATCAGCGTCAGGATCACAGTCTCCATCGCAATAATTGTCCTCCCAAGAGTCATCAATTCCGTCCTTATCACGGTCATTGCACTCTACAGCGCAGCTCCCTCCGCAATCGATGGCAGTCTCATCGCCGTTCTTTATCCCGTCACTGCAGGACGCTTCTGCGCAGCGCTTAGTGCCATCGCAATAATTAGATTCGCAATCATTATCATCAGCGCATTTCTTGCCATTCTCGCAAGTCGCTCCGCAATGCCCTCCGCAGTCGACATCAGTCTCTACTTTTCCTGAAGGCCCGTTCTGGACAGTGTCAGCGCAGGAAGTCAGTACGCATTTTTTGTTCGCGCAGTAATTGGTTGAGCAGTCATTGTTGACAGCGCAGGAAGAGTTGACCGCGCAGGAAAAGCAAGCTCCTCCGCAATCTATCCCTGTCTCTATCCCATCCTTCTTGCTATTAGAGCAGGTATTTGAGAGGTTTGTCAGATTGGATATTGAAGAGACATTCACGAAGAAGATCCCCGAAGCGTTATTGCCGACCATATCGCTCATCTTGTAGCAGAGATAATTCGTCTCAAGCACTATGACTTTCATGGGCGGACTGTCAGCGCGCACAGTGGCTGAGCAGTTGGTAGAGTTCGCAGAGAACCCGTATCTCAATGATGAATTGTCGCAGCCGCTAGAGTCAGAGCAGAAGAAATTGGCCTCAACCCTTCCTGAGAATACTGAAAGGTTATGAGTTATTGTCGGAGGGGTGTGCTCTTGGCATTCGAACGCTTTAGGGCTGTAAGTGACGGTCAAGGTGTTCGTCTGCCCTTCCTTACCTACATTATTGACAGCGCGAACAATCAATGAGAGCTTTGTCGTGTTAGTCAGGTTGTAATCTCCATCATCCGGGTCCTCAAGATCAGATATCGATGCTCCGGCCTGAGTCCAGTTCACAAGAGTGTTCGCTCCGTCCTTCACCTGGTATTCGTAATGGTCTATCCCTGATTCCGCGTCAAGAGCGCTGAATGTGAGAGGCTGGAAGAAAGAGACCGCATTCTTCGCGCAGGTTATGCCTGAGCCGGTGATGTTAGGCTTTCCCGGTGGGGTTGTGTCTATCGTGAACTCATGCCTGACGCATTGCTCCTGCTGCTGCAACGCAGTTCCTGACCCGCTGGTGCAGCAGACATCATAAGCGTAAGTTCCTAGAGTGAAACTTCCGGACAAAGGAGAAGAATGCTGCTTTCTGGTCGCTGTGGGAGCCAATGCCTGGAATGAGACCTCTGCGACTTTCTTGAACCTGCAAGCGGCTGTACGGTCAGTCTCCGCGACAAGAACCAATCCTGTAGTGCTTTGAGTGTATTCCGGAGGAGAAATCACTCGCAAACCTATCGGAGCGTTGAGGTCTATAGCGAGAGACTTCTGGGATTTTGTTTTCCATCCTGCCCTGTCCTCACACTCGACAAAGAAAGGGATGGCGCCTGTCTCAACGCTGGTCAGAGCATAAGAGACCTGATGATTAGCCTTATACGCTTCATAAACGAAAGGAGCGTACTCTCCGAAAGGAATCTTATCTCCATACGCGGCGTCTGACCCTACAGAGTATTTGCATATCACCTGCTCGTTCGCTGTGATGTTGAGGATGACTGAAGGCATCCCTCCACCTGAAGCGTATTCGACAATCTTCAAAGGCAGGAATTCGAAAGAGGAGATGACTGGAGGGACTGCGTCAATGACTACAGGGAATGACTGCTGAGAGATGCTCTCTCTAGAGTCTTTACACACTATGAAGAATTCAGTTCCCGGAATTATTGAGGCGCGCGTGAAGAACCCTGCCATTGTGTGCTCACTGTTGTCTGCTGATGAGGAATCGAAAGAGACAAGCGCTGGAGAGGAGAAATCGTACAATGGGTCTATCGTTCCCATCTTGCATTGCGTGGCTTCAGGAACATCATTAAATGTCGTCCTTATTGTAAGGTCTGTGGCTGTGCCGTCAGACGCTCCAAGACGCGGAACTATTATCGTTATCAAAGTCCTAGGGACGTCAAGGATGTAGTACTTGACGATTGATGAAGGATTGCCTACAAAATCAGTCACTTTCAATTCGAAGATGTAGTATCCATTGAACAAGGAAGTCTTAGGCCTGACAGAGACAGTATTCCCTGAGACTGAGGATTCAAGCTCGAACTTCTCTGGCTCAAGCATCAGGAAATTGTCAAGAGTGAGCGAAGGATTCTGGTAAGAATACGCTGCCATGGTCTTGTCAGTCACTCCCTGGAGCGAGGCGTTGACGAGCACTATCGGCTCCTGGAATTCGTAGATGAACAATGGCTGGATCTCAGAGAGAGGCTCAAACATCTCTGTGAGAGTTGGAGCTTTCTTCACTGCAGCTGCGGCGAACCCCGCAGTCAATAGCAGAGCTAGAGCTATCATGATTCCGAGAATGAACACTCTCTTTTTTGCGACAGCCATTTTCTTACTCAACGTATCTCACTGCTCACCGCATAAGGCGATTGGAGGTCTGAAAGTATGCTGAAAGGCTTCTCAACCACATAGCCTGCGGCGTCAGTGACTATTATCCTGTAATCCTTAAGCGCGGTCTTGTTCAATGTGCCGTTCAAGATCAAGGGGAGTGAGAAGACTTCTTTGTCTTTGAACAAGCGCGCGCTCGCGCTCGCATTGCTGAACTTCTTCTTAGTCGGAAGGAAGTCTCCAGGGATCATCGCGAGCGCAGTCATGTCAATGCCGTGATAAGTTCCATTGATTATGACATCAGTGAATCTCGTGCCTGGAAGGTTAATGTAATTGTAAGGGACAATCACTCCAGGATTGACAGAGACATTGAGCAGGCTCAGGTCTGGAGGGGTCAAGTCAAGGAAAGTGCTGCTCTCATGCGTGTCGTAATTCCCCGCGTAATCCGCTATCCTCAAAGTCAAGGGCTGTGTTGTCTCTTTCGCGATATCAGTGACTGAATTGTAATCAGGGACTTTCCACCTGAAGAAGTAATGGTTGCCTCTGGATTCTGTCTGGGTGAGCTGGAACCACTTATTGTCAAAGAACAATGTGCCATTCAGAGGATGCTTCTCGTTCTCGACCTCGATCTCTAGAGTGAAGTTGGCGTTCTTGCGGATCTTCTCGGGGATCTTCACTACAGTTATTCGCGGAGCGACATTGTCAATCACCATAGTGTCCAAAGAGTACAACGCTTCAGGACTGCGCCTATTGTCCAATAATTTCTTGTAAGCTCTCACGAGCAGGTTGAAATCTTCTCTGCTCTGCAAGAGCACTAAGCCGTCCGCAGACCAAGAGTACTCTGGAGCGAGCGAAGGAGCATAGCAGTGATAGACATTGTCCGCGGGATTCGAGCCTAAGCAATTTATCGCTCCAGCTCCTGAAAAATTGAGATCATTCCCTTCAGCCTCAAGATATAACGCTGTCATTATCACTGGGTCTTCATCTTTGAACGTGATCTTGAACTTCGGAGACTGTTTAGAATACCAAGAGCTAGAAGCGAGATGCCAGGTTCCTTCTCCCTGCTCAAGCTCGAGTATCGGAGCGCTAGGAGCATTGCTGTCAATCTTAAAAGTCCAGGAAAGCTTATTGTTGCCTGTAGTTATGAAATTATTGCGCGCCTTGTCAGTCCCATTGAACACGACATTGTAAGAGCCGTCAGCCCAATCAGTGTCAGGAGTGAAGCTTATCGTGGTCACATTGAACAGCCCTTCAATCACGCTGGAGTATTGCAGCTTGCTCTTGTAATCCCTGCCGTTAACTGAGAGCTTGACGCTGCTGCCAAGGATTCCTGAGCCTTCCGCTAGTTCTTTGACCTGGATGAATATTGTAGGGCGCTTTTCATTCGTAGTGCCTAAGCGCGGGCGGTAAGAGATCACTTCAGGAGGGGCAGGGTCTGAGAAAAGTATGAAGCCGATGATGTCTCCGCCGATCCTGCTCAAGCCTACAGCCTCGACAAAAACATGATTCTCTCCAGGAAGCAATGCGATGATGCCGCCGAACCAGTCATTAGGGAATTGCTTGAGATATTTCTTAGGTTTAGCTCCTGCAGCGATGTTCTTCTCTAAAGGATCTGCAAGAATTATTTTCGTATTCGAACCTATTGAAGCGACTTGAGAGATCGGGTAATAAGTTCGGTACTTGCCGTACTCCTCTCTCTTCGTTCCTGTATCGATAAAATCAGAATTGCCGATATCAATATCTCCGCGGATCATTATCTGACTCTCCCCTTTCTTTGCCTGTGAGAGAGTTGTGAACGTGTTCGCGGGATCTTCAGAAGCTCCGCTAGTCATGAAGTACTCTGCTTTCGGAGTTCCGAGCTGCGCTTCCCATCCTTCTCCATTGCCTGAAGCGAACCTGACTGCTGTAGTGACTTCAGGATTTTTAGCCACTCCGCTAATGAATAACTGCGTCTCATTAGTGAAGTAATAATCATCCTCGTCGGGATTCTCAAAGACGTTCTTGTACTTCGTGTCATAATCATAATCTGAAAGCTTTGGCTCAAGAGAGATCTCTGGAAGATTTGTATCGACATTGAACTTGACTTCAATAGATATGGGCTCGTCTTCCGGATGAGAGCCTGCCTCACTGCAGACTGCTCCATTAGTTACCAGATCTCCTTCAGCAGTGAGTGTTGAAGTGAGGGTCTTCCCCTCTCCGAAACCCCCTTCCTCGTAAGAGAGCGGGATGTAGAATGAGTAATGCCATTCCTTGCCGAACTCTGTAGAGAACAGGTAATCTAAAGGAACATCAACTCCTCCGACTGTGAGCGCTGCTGATAATTTGTTGAGCGGTGTTGCTGAGATTATGATCGCTTCGTAATATCCATAGCTTATGCTTCCTTCATACTGGTCAGTCTCTCCCTCTTTCTTCCCGACTGAAGGGAGGGGGGATAATGGCGGTGAAGGATAGATCTTCAATTCTAGAGAGCGCGCAACACTCTCTTGCGTTGGATTTATTGCTCCTGAGACAGGATTGCCCGCATTGTCAGTGGCTTTATACCAGACAGTGTCTGCGAAATTGAACGGACCTGCGAGATCCTTAGGAGAGGGCATCGGCTCGTAAGAGCCTTCCTCTCCAGTCAGAGAATACTGCACTTCAGTGCATCCTGAATCCATGTGCTTGACGCTGAAGGTCTCTTTGAAATAATTATCAACGCACTGGATGAACAATGTCTGCGCTCCGCCATAGCTTAAAGAAGAATCAAAAGCGTAAGCTTCAGTAGTGCTCACAGTATTGATCACAGGCGCTTTCTTGTCTATCGAGAATCTCACCCTGTCATTGCGCTCTCCCTCAATCTTGCCGTCAGCGAACTTGCACTTGACATCGTAAGAGTAATAGAAATTCTCATTGATCCCTGTCAGAGTCTGCGAATGGGAAGTGCTGCCTGTTGATGACATAGGCACCATATTATCGAAAGCAGGAGTCTGGCCTGTGCTCTGCGCGAAACGGCACTCAGCATCCTCATCAGTTGTTATTGAGAACTCTGAAGGTTTCTCTGACAATGGGCCGTAAGGAGCGCCATCATTGTGCACCCTGTTGCTGTCAACAAGTATGCTGTACTCTCCTGAAGCCTTGTTCTTCGACTCATCAAAGCATTCATAGACGAACCAGTACCTATCATCCTCAAGATCGTAATAAGTACGCGAGAAAGAAGTCTTAGACTCCTGCTTGATGCTCGCTTCAGGAACTACTATGCCACCGTCATCAGTCTCTAAGTGCGCGCTGCACGTCGCAATCTCGCTGGAATCCATAGCTATAGTTATCGTCTTGCTGCTTGTTCCTATTACTGGGTTTGCATAAGATTGCACGCTGTCAGTTATCGTTATCTCTGCGGGAGAGGAATCAATCGAGACTGGCATGCTCTTGACCTGCTCAAGATTTTTCGCATTGTCCTCAGAGAAATACCTCAATAAGTAATCGCCGTTCATCCCTTGCGCATTGAACTGTATCCCGCACGTTGTCGCCTGCTGAGGATAGCATTCTCCAGCATTGTCGATGCAGAAATAAGTTGTAACATCAGCTTCGTTGATGAAAGTGCGCAGGAAGATGTCCTTGCCGAGCAAGAGCTTATCTCCCTCTCTCTTGTAGCCGCTCTGGAGTATCTCAGTATTTGGGGGAGTATTATCTTTCTTGCAGGATTGATCGATTATCCCTTGAGGGTTTTTACAATCATCCTCAAGATTGTTATCAGCGTCCTTGATGCATTCTTCTTCTGCTTCAACCCATTTGCAGACTCCGAAACTTAGATAGTCAGTGCTTGGAGTGATAATGCTGTTATCCCCGCCTAATTTTATTCCCTCGATCCATTCGGTGTCTATCACTGCATTCGCACCGCAGTCCTGCTCAGAATCATAATCTTGGCATCCTGCCTCTCCTGAAGAAACGCAGTTAGGATCTGTGAAGAAGCAATCGCCGTACAAAGGACAGGTTGCTACGCTACACGCACCAAAGATATTATTGAGATTGTTGAAACCAGCATCATTTCCTTGAGAATAATAGAACTCAGGATTAGTGCATGCTGAGCATTCCTGGCGTTTTGTATCAACAGGCCTGCAAGCTCCGACTCCTAATTCCGCGAACGCCTTATCGCTCTCAGCCCATTCACATCCCTGAGTTCCGCCAATACCGCAATTATCTCCCGCAGCTCCAGGAGCTGAAGGGGTGAACACTCTGACGTTCCTTTCAACGCTGACAGTAGTTCCTGAGTCAGGACCCACACAAGCGTCTTTCGAGCGGTAATCATAGCAGGATTTCACGTTCTTGCACTCGAGGAATAGGTCAGCGTTCGTTTTTGAGTAATCAAAATAGCAGACTGGGAGTTCAGGGCATTTGACATCATTGAACATATCTTCAAATGGGACTTTATAGACTACTGGCAGATCCTTAGCGTACTGCCCGAAGAGCGCGAAGATGTCATTGCAGAAATCGCAAGATGACTGCTGCCTACACGCAGTATTGCCAGATGCATCTGGACCGGCGCAGAAGTAATCTATCCCTTCGCTTTCTTCATCCTTTTCATTGCAATCTCCATCCTCAATCTCGCTCACTTTATTCAGAGCATTGCATTCCATGCGCTGCTCTTTGCCATCCTCTTTGTCACAGAACTCTGTAGCGCCATTCTCAAGGCATTGATCATCGCCTACAGTGACGCATTTCACTTCTGAGACTGCATCATTGCCGTCATACACTGCGATGACCTGATAGCAGTATTGAGTTTCCTCATTATCTGGCTGTCCAGTTATCTCGGAATCCTCATCCTTGAAACTCTGAGGCACGCCCTGAAGAGTTGTGCGGATATCAGTGATTCCTGGAACGCATTCCTCTTCTTCAGTATTGCATCTCATGATCTTGACGCCAGAAGGAGAGCATCTCTGGTCGATAGTCCAGGCCAGAGAGAACGCGCGCTCGCCCTTGACAGAAGCCACTGAGACAAGTTCGGGAAGCGCTGGATTGCCGCATTCATAACCGCAGGAAAGGCAATCCTCTGTGCATGACCCTCCTGAAAGACACCCCTCATCGCCATCGCACACTTCATACACTCTTTCAAAATTAGGAGTATCGATTATGTTATTGCCACAGCTTGCGCACTCCCCTCCGGATTCTTCCATATCAGAAGGAGATTCACAACCATTATCTCCTGGAAAGTCAGCGCAGCCATTGCCATCATTGTCAAGACCGTCATTGCATTCAGAAAGCTGGACTGCGCTTAAGCATTCAGAAGTGTCATACTTGCAGTCAGCAGTGCAGGAAAGATCTCCTCCGCCGGAGAATCCTAGCGAGAGGCAGGAAGCGGTTCCGATATCCAAAGACCCAGCCTCAACATCGCATTCCTCTCCAGAATCTTTCACGCCGTCATGATTGCACTGCGCGCAATCTCCATCGAGGGTGTCAATGAGATCATCACAATCATCATCGAGAGAGTTATCACAGTCTTCAGCAGCGCCTGGATAAACGTCAATATTTGTATCGTCACAGTCATTGCCTCCAGTCTCTAAGGAGATATAAGTGTCACCATCGGCATCAGTTCCGGTATCAGTATCGCAAGCGTCGCCCCTGCCATTAGCGTTACTGTCTGCCTGATCAGGATTCTGCTGGTTAGGGCAGTTATCATTAGCGAAAACGCCGTCACTGTCAGGATCATTCTCTACGCAGGCAGCATCACATTCAGAAGTGAAATCCGGATTGGCCTCGAGCTGTCTTGTTGGTTCGGCATCATTGCAGGTCTTCTCGACAACACTCACTCCGCAGCACTGCTTTGTGACATCGGCGATGCAGCCTTGAGCTGGAACTCCGCACTCTATTGCGCAATCAACTCCTTCTGGCTTTTGAGCAACGTTCTGATTAGTCCATGGAATAGTGTTCAAAGGGCTGAATGTCTTATCTGCAGGACACTGATTTTGTAATCTGTACACGTCCTGAGTGCCTATGAGATCACAACAACATCCTATCTTACAAGCATTATTAGCGACCTGATCGCATGAATTAGAATCAAAAGTGCTTCCTGAGCCGCATTCGCTGGCGTCCAAAGCGGAAATACATCCGCCACCGCCAATAGACTCGAACACACAGCACCCAGCGCTGGCATTTTCAGAGAAAACCGCTAAGAAGAACACTACAGTTATGACAAGCCACAATCCTCTTTTTGGCATGAACAACCGCCCTCGGAGCCTGAAACCCCTTTCTTGAGCGATTTAAACTGAATAGTATTTAAAAAGGTTGCGGTGAGGTTTCTCTCGTAATAAGGAGATTTCGGCATTGACAGATATTTAAGAAGCAGTCACTAATATCTTGACATCCTGCCAGTCGCAGAAAGGGTAGGTGGGCTGGGAGCCTAAAGATTGTCCAGTGGAAGAATCAAAAAACGTGTCAAAAGATGCCTCTCCTTCAGCGTCACAAGTGATGACTCTAGTAGTATGGACTCCGAGGCCGCTCTCTCCATAAGTACACTCATTGTCAGGATCGGCATTGTCACAATCGTCTGGACAGATAAAATCAGATATAAACGGGATAGACAGATCTGATGAGGAAGAAAGAATAGAATCCGGATCTGCATTCTCTCCGATTGTTGGCGTCAGCTGATAACATAATTCCTGGGCAGATGCTTGAGTAACAAAATCTGCTGCGCAACCACAGAAATCTGAAGGCTCCGCAGGGTTAAGATTTTGCTGCCTAAAAGCACGATAATTCGGAATTGCAGGATTAGTCATGTCATTATCAGGATCATACATCTTCAAAGACAAAGAGATTGGCGTTGCAACCTCAGTCTTGAAATCATAATTCCTGCACTTGCTGATGCCTTCTTCCCATGCGCAACTGTTAGTATTACAGGTATCAGCGTCAGAATAATCTGCGCAATTGGTTGGAGTACCATATGGCTGCTCGATCTTCTCCAGCACTGGCGGCCTGTTCTCTATCGCGAACCAGAACCTGTAAGGATTGCCGTCGATATTCGACACTAAGTCTTTGACTTCTATGATGCTTGAATAATCAGGATTCGGATTCTCAGCTAAATTAGACTGGCAGACACTATTCCCATCTGCGTCACTATCCGGACAGGCAATCTTCGCGACACTCAACCCAGTATCATAATAGTCTGATTTCTTAAAAGTTTCAGGATCGTCAATCTTGAAATCGACATAGCTCCTGTCCATGAACACCAGATAATCTGCAAGGCCGATGATCTTTTTCAGCCTTACAGGAATCTTCGCTTCAAACTCAACCAACTCTGCGCGCTCTTTGCCGGGAATGGCAAAGTTTAAAGGGTAGTCAGCGGCAGCTATCACTTCTGACTCTCCGATTATCACTTTCACTGAAGGGATGCCTGCAGTGACCTGCAGGTTAGAGATCTGCTCTACTTGCGAGAAATCACTGCACTGCGAGCGAAGCCTGAGAGCTATGAATCTCTGCAATTGCTCCTGTATAGAGTCAGGACCGTAAGTCCCTACAGGGCAAGGATAAGGATACTGATTGAGAGGGACCTGATTAGGCCCTCCGGGCTGGCAAAGGAATGATAGATTCTTCCTGCCGAAGATGAACTGCTCGCTAGTTTCAATCTCATCAGCATTCAGTGTGAGAATATCATCATACGGACAAGTATATGATTCTCCGTTAGGGGAATCAAAGCAAGGATATCTTGGCGGAGGAGGAAAATTAGGATTATCAAACTCGCGGCTGATGCTCGTTATCGCGTAAGATACTTTGTAATTGTTGAAATCCACAAAATCTCCTGTCTCAGGTTCAGGAATGCTCCCTCCCTGAGACTGGAATATCCTTCCGCCCTGCCTGCCGATAAGTGTCAAGCCGTCGACTAGAGCTGTCCTCACGCACTGAGTGACGTACAGGTCAAGAGCTGGCATCTCTGCTATCCTTTCAGCAGCTCTGACTGCCTGTCTCTGCGAGGATTGCGCGCTGTCCTGAGAAGAGACAGAGTACAAGAACAGGAATATCAAGAGAACAAGCATGCCCAGTATGATGAAAGCTGTGAGCTGGGCTTTACGGCCTCTTTTTGAAAGCATAATGCTCAAAAGAGCTACGGGATATTAAAAGTTTTGGTAAAAATCTTTAAGAGAACAGTGACAGCCTATTCAGCATCATTCAAGAAGCTGTAGGAAAGGAAGAGAGACACTCAACTCACTGCCGGTCTTCTCGCTTATAGAGAACGATCTGTCAACAACTCTAAGAGTCGGAATGAAACTTCCTGCTTCCAGGTAAGAATGCGTCACTGCCTGATAGCCGTCAGAACATTCAGCTTCAGGAAGCACTCCTGAAGTGCAAGGATCGGTAGTTCCGAAACTTGTGCCATCACCGAAATCCCAATAATAACCTATCAAAGAAGAAGGCTTGCCAGTCAACGAAGCAGTGAAGGCATAATCTTGGCTTTCTGGCTGCAATGCTGCGCTCACAGCACTGATCGCATCGCCATCACGAGTTATCTCTACCTGAGCTTGCTGGAATCTTACCTTCGCGGTCAGGTCGGGCAATGAAGAGTATGCGGTGTCTGAAAGATCTTCCAAGGTAGGAGAAGCGACATTGACAGAATAAGAATCATCTTTTATTTCAGGGAAGCAATCGCCTATCTCGCTGGCTTTCACTGCGCTGCAGATATCTGTCGCGATATTCTCATAACCGGCGAGAAGCATCATCTCTGCGCCTATCTTCTCAATGCTCGCTCTTATCGCCCTATCACCATCAATATTGATGAATACCTTGTCAAGCATGCCTTTTCCGCGGATGAAGCTTGAAGTCTCTTCCTGCTCTGTGGCAAGATTGAACATCTTATATATCAGATCTATGACTGCGCGTACTGGATGCGTAAACGCTCCGCTCAAAAAACTGCCTCCGCCTTCAACCTTTACCGCTTCCTTGCTGTAGATCAAGCTCAAAGTCTTACTGTTGTACCACATCTTATCGGTAGGAGGAGATCCGCACTTGTGAAATGCGCCGTCTTGATCTAAAACGTTGTCACAGAAGGTATAATGCTCATCGGGAACAAAAGATTTAGACTCATCAAAAAATACGAGAAACGTGTTTTCTTCATCATTTATTGGCTTATTGAACGAAATTCCAGTGACTGTCTTCTTTACGTTATTTATTGTAGAATATTCAAGGACGCAAAGATTATTTACTCTTCCTGCCAATTCCTCATCAAGCACTAAAGCGTCGTGCGCATAATATTTGTTCGCCGCGTGCGCGACAGCATCACAGAATAATGAGTAACGCGGATTTGATGCGCTCATATCAGCGTGAGCTATGTCAAGCAGCTGTAGCGCGATGAGGTTTGTTCTCGTGGTCCATTCACCTTTATCGCAGTACTGATCCATCGCTTGCAGGTAATTGTCCTCTGTCGCCCCGAAGAATCCGTCGCTTACGCAGCTGCCCTGGCCACTGTCATCAGTATAATGGCAAGTGCTTTCTGAACAATCTCCTGATTCTAGATTCTCTCCGTTTTGATCTGGTTTTTCAGCAATGACATCCCACTCCCCTTTTCCTTCTTTATTTACGCACTTGAATCCAGGAATATTCTCTCCAAGGTCTGTTGAGGGAAGAATACAAGAAACTCCATCCCAGCAGTAATCTTCAGGACAGCAGCCGTCTGCGATTGTGCAGATATTATTGCTGCAATAACCTTCAGGAACGGATTTCTCAACTATAGGATTATCAGGATTATCATTCTCAATATTGACTCCTGCGCCGACCCAACCGATATCTGCACAGAAATAATCCTGCAGGTCAGTGCTGGCTTCCTCACCGGTAGGCCGCTTCCTGTAACGGTCAGAGCAGCTTGCTGAATAACTGTAATCATTTGTGAAAAGATTTGCTATTTGAGACACTCCTTCTTTATCAGTTATTTTCAATGAAGAGATTTCGTTAGCGTCACAGCTGTAGAAACTGCCGCTGTCATGCAGTATCTTAAGATCGTCCTGATTGTAGAATTTGAGATCATCAATGATGAAACTGTGCTCGCCAGGATCAGCGCCTTCAGTGGCGAGAGTGATCAGGACCTGGTTTGATGGCGCTGTGAAAGTTATGCTGCGGCGCGCTTTCTGACCTGGAAGGATCTCGCCCTCGAAAGCGACGCCTTCGCTATCAAGGATAATTTCTTTAGTCTTCACATCACTGAGGTCGTATTTGACAGACCAAGCATCAGTGCTTTCAAGAACTTCAATGATGAAAGAGAATGCGTATATCTTATCTTTCTCAACAATCGGCGCGAGTTTTACGATGATCGGATTGCTGTTCAGGGAAGAGAACGTGTTATCCTCAAACTCTGCCTGGATATCGACAGGTTTTATGAGGAAGTTCAGATCTGCAGCACCGAATGAGAAAATATTAGCGATAAGAATCGTTACGTCAATTACCGCTATCTGCCTATCCCAGGCATCCGCATTCGCTATCCATTCACTGATATCTCCCACAACTCCTTTAGAAATACCGAATTGCGGCGCAGGAGAAGACCTTATGCACGCGGCATTTGTCGCTGAGAAGAACTCCTTGAAAGAGTCATCCCCGCAGCAACCAAAACTGTCTCCTTCGCCGATCTCATAATTAGGGAAATTGCAAGCTAAAGGATCCTTATCTTCCATACCATTGTTCCCAGTCCCGTCACAATTCTCATCAACTGGAGGATCATTAGTGTCAAACACTTCTTCCGCGCCAGGACTGATCGCCGGATCATCATCATTGCAATCAAGCTGCTCGCATGGATGGCATGAGACTCCTGAATCAACGCCGTCATCTTTCATGCACTTAGGCGTTCCTGAGCACAGCATTGCATTATCGACATAGCCGTCAGCATCACTATCGCATCCTTCATCAACTTTTCCATCAACGTCGCAGTTATTGTCAACCCCGTCGCAAGATTCATCAGCATCAGGATTGATGCAGGCTGCGCAGGCAGAATATTCGGCTTTCAGGCAATCAATCGCGATATCCTCAGGAGTGATAGGGCAAAGGCATGAAGTCTCAACGCCATCAACTACAGGACAATTATCAACTTGGCGATTGCTAGGGTCGTCAGCGCAATCATTATTCTCCGGAGCAGAAGGATCTGAAGCAGGATATCCGTCTTTGTCTTTATCTTCAGTCTCTAGCTTGCACCAGAGTTCCCAATTATTCCATGACCAACCACCAGGCCGATCTAACATATTATAACTGATTTTTTCAATCTTATGCTCTTGCTCATTATTCACATTGACCTTGAAAGCAAAATATACATTTCCCCCAACATGCGCTGGATCATCAAAATTGTTATAAGAATATATATTCCCAGATTTAATACAAATATTATTTTGATAACAATTCATTGCTTGTTGACCTGTAAGAACATCTAACGTATCAAAATCAATAAGAATCTCTGTGCCTGGGAGTATGCCATCATCACCTTGTTTTGTGAATATCGCTTTTACTTGAGAACATCCAACACTAGGAAGTTCTGTACGAACAGTAGTGATTGGTGCAGGAGTAATCCCCACAGTATCGCCACCTTGCCAAAGGATATGCTCTTTATCCCCCCCACACCACACACCACTAGTTTCAGCAAATTGACCAGTTTGAATAATATCTTGTGTAGTGGTTTTTGTTTCAAATTCTATATAAGTCTCCACACGCGCGACACATCCTTGAATCTTAACCCATCCAAGACCTGGATTGACAGCGCTAGTTGAATCTACGGAAGAAATAGGACCGGAACACGATCCATCAATACACTGAACGTCAGGAGCGCAATCTTCTTGTTCTGTTTTTACAACAATACCATCAACTTCTCTTCCACAAGAAACACTGTTGTAACAGATATTATATGCACAACCCCCATACCCGTTCTCAAACGCTAAAGCATCAGGAACTGCCAAAATAACTAGAACGATAACAACAGATAGTATAACCCCTCTTTTCATAAAGGGAAGGAGAGCAATTTGATTTATAAACTTTATGCCCAAAAAGCGCTTCAGAGCTCTACATCCGCTCTATCCCTTCTGCAAGGTCGCTCTTGCCTTCAAAGTTCAAGATTATACGCTCTCCTGCTGCAAGCACTGCAGCTCTCGCTTCCGCAGCATCCATCCCGATCATCATCCCTACTGCCGCAAGATCCTTAGGATTCCTGAGCTGCCAGGGAGTTCGGGCGAAAGAGCACAATGCCATCTTCACAGAGTACTTCCTGCACAAAATAACATTCTGCATCATCCTTCCCAGGAGCAACGCTCTCCTCTTCCCTTTAGAGATTATGAGTGAGGAGACATCAAAGCCGATGATTTTTTTCTTCTTGCTCGCGATCTCACACAACACTTGATTCAGCCCTGAATTGCGGCTCTTCATGAAGTCTTTCCTGCTGTCCTGCTCTACTCCGACAACCATCTCTATGTCATGCCGTTCTAAAGCTGCGCGCGCGTCAGGAGGCAATAAAGAGACTGTGAGCACTGCGTTCTTGACCCCGCCCCCTTTCCTGCCAATGAAAGTCTTGAGATGGCTGTTAGGGATCATCCCAGGGCTTCCGCTGTAAAGAAAGCACAACCCTTCAAGCCCGAGCTTAAGAGCCATGCTTATGAACTCATCCTCATTCCCGTCAGGAATCACCATGTCAATCATGACAATATGACAAAAATGCCTCGTTTAAATATCTTGCGCCGAGAAACAACTCGCAAAGTGTGCACTCCCAGTGCACAGAAGGTGCATTGTCAATGCACACTATGCCATATTAGACCTAGTTAAGCGCTCATCACAAATCACGAACAAGAAGAAATCTTAACTTTCACTAATAGATATCTTCACGCTCAAAAACATTTAAATAGCCCTAGAGAATAAGAAGGATAATGATACAGAGAAACATATTCTTCATCACGGCATTATTACTGATAATCTTCTCAGCGCAGGCTTTCGCGGACACATTCTATGCGGACTCCTTGATAAGCATCGACAGCGCAGGTATGGCTATAATCTCAGGGCGCACAAACCATCCAGCGCTGCAGGCTCAGACCACTGACAAGCTGACTTCCAAGAAAGAGAGCTATTGGACTTTCAACCTCTCTCTCCCAGAAGATGAATTGTTCTCAGACTATGTCTTCACGATAACCCTTCCTGAAGGTTCGGCCATCAATTATGTCAAGGCGGAGAATTTCCGCATAGAGACTGGGAAGAACAAGATAACTGTGACAGGAACTGCGAAGGATTCCCCTTTCAGTGTCATAATCCAGTATCAGGCATCTGCGCAGTCGCAGAAACAATGGACTTACTTCATAATCGGCCCGGTATTCCTTTTCTTCGCTGTGACAATGATCTATTTCACTTACCTGAAATTCAGGCAGAAACAGGGGATGAAAGAGAAGACCATCCCAAGCCCTGCCTATGATCCTGAACTTCTCACCCCAAGACAGCAGGACATAATGAAGATAATCGTTGAATCGAGAAAAGCCGTCTCTCAGGCAAGGATCTGCGAGCAGCTCGACCTTCCAAAATCTTCAGTCTCTCGCAATATTGACGCTCTTGTGCGTAAAGGCTTATTGAAGAAAGACCGTGTCGGGATGAGCACTATGCTCTCTCTCAAGGATTTTGAGACTTTTGAAAAAGAGAACGCCAGATGAGATCTTTACCCCGCAAAGGTGACTGGAGTTTATAAACCCCAGTCAAACCGCCAGGCGTTCCGCGCTGTTCCGGTGATTTCCGGCAAAAATAGTTATGCTGTTCCGGCCTTATAGAAGATATTATGAGTGTTGCACGGAGGTGCAGAACAATGAGAAAGACAATAATGATGGTTGCTTTCATCGCGGTAATGCTTATGGTCGCTATCGCGCCAATAGCTTTCGCTGAAGAGCAGTCAGGTAATGAAAACGATGATTCAGAAGCGGGCGATGCTGAAGATTCTTCAGAAACCGCTGATGTGAATACGACAGAGACTTCAGACGATGATTCAGGCAAAGAAGACGAATCTGAGACAGAAGACACTACAGAAACTTCAGAAGAAGAGCTGACCGAGACTGAAGTTGAGGAAGAGACTTCTGACGAAGAGACTGAAGAGGAAGCAAAGATGATCGTCTCTCAGGAAGGAGCTAAAGTCAGGCTGCTCCAGCTCGAGAAAGCCATAACGAGAAACATACTGCATGGCAATGAAGTGATAGCCTCTATCACAGAGAAGAGCGCGACTGCGGAGACAGCAGAGCTTGAAGCGATCATAGCCCAGCTCGAAGTCCTAAAGAGCGAAGTCGTTGCAATTGATCCTGCAGATGCAGGTGAAGAAACTGCGCAGAAGTTTGTAGAGATAAAGAAGGACGCTATCGAGCTCTCGCAGGAATTCCGCAAGAAAGCGAGAGAGCTTGTGAAAGCGGAAGACTTGCCAAAGCTCAAAGCTAGACTTGACGCTAAAGACAAAGAGCGGCTCAAAGAGATGAGAGAGAAGATAAAGGAATCTAAGAAAGACTTCAATGCCGCGAAAGTCCAGGCCGCTTTTGGCGCTCTAGGGATAAGAAATCCTGAGCTTCTCGCAAAAGTGGAGAACGGAGAAGCAACCCTTAAAGAAGTCCGTGAGTACCTCAAGGAATCGTTCAAAGAGCTGAGCAAAGACAAGAAGAGAGACGCTGTGAAAAAGATGCGAGAGACAATCTCGAAAGACGCAGTGTTCAAGCGCGCAGTCAGCGACAAAGCAAGGCTTAATTATTTAGAAAGAAAACAATCACGCCTTGAGAACCGCTTAGAGAAAGCCGAAAGGCTGGACATTGACGAGGATGCTAAAGAAAAGCTCAGAGAGCGCATAAGCGCTATCGGAGAAAAGATTGAGAATGCAGATGCCCGCATCGAGAAGCGTCAAGAGATAATAGCCGCTGCTGAGAGCGATGACTAAAGAGGTGTTTTTATGAAGAAATCGATGCTTATAGTGCTTGCTTTGCTGTTAGTGCTTGTGATTACAGGTTGCGCGCGCCAGAGACAGGAGACGCCATCTGCAGGACAACCAGCCACAGAGCCGGCAGATGAAGATGTCCAGACAGTGGAAGACACTACAGAGACTCTTGTTGATACGCAAGACACTGTCGAGATCGGAAGCATGATCTGATATTATTCTTATTTTTTTATCATATTCTTTCTGCGATGACTGCCGCTTTATCAGCCATGAAAAGATGCACCTGTCTCCTCCCTGAAAGCCCACGCTCTAAAGCCCTGCGTTCTTCCCAATATTTCTCGGGAGCGATCCTTGCATGGAATACAACGCTGCCAGCATTTACAGTCGCGAGATCCTGCCGCAGATTCTCTGCTGAAGAGAGGCGCATTACGCGATAGCACGCCTTGAAGAACGGAGAATCCTGAGGTAACCGTGAAGTCAGCATTTCATTCCACAGCCAGATGCCTTCAATGGGGATTCTCTCAGCAAGTTCTGCTTTCAGGACAGCGCCATCAACTTCATAGATGTAATCCTGAACTGCGGATCTCTTCAGCTTCTGCTTAGAGCTTGAAGAGGTTAACAATGCCCCTTCAGGAAGAACAACAGCAGAGCAGTCAGCATTCTTCAGAGAGCCGCAATAGACTGAAAGCCTGTTCAGCTCATGGTCGACAGAGCAGTACTCTTTCTCTCCTTCGATAGGTATCCCGCGCATCTGAGGAGGGAACTCAAAACAGAATCTGTCTGTCAAGCGGGAAATTTTCTTGATCAAAGCTTTCGGGTCAGGCTGCATCGAGGATATCTTGCGCTGCTCTTCGCTCGCAGGACGTTCAGGATCGCAGAAGACAATATCAGCTTCAGTAAGAGTATCGGCCAATGCTAACGCGTCGCCAGTCATGAAAATTATGTTATCAACCCCTGCAATGCCTGCGTTAAGCTTCGCATACATCACTTTCCGCTCATCGATATCTATAGCTATGACTCTCTTGCAGGTTTTCGCGAACGCTATCGCCTGCACCCCTACCCCGCACCCTATATCTATGATTGTTCCGCACTTCAGGCGTTCCGCCCTGTGCTCTGCCACAAGCTGGTTCGTCGCGAACCTGACATCGTTCTCTGTGAAGAAATAATTCTCAGGGACCTTGCGCTCCCGGATATTCCTGATCCTCGCTTTCGCAAAAGAGAAAAGCTCTTCGAAATCAGAGAAATCATGATTATGCGCGATCCATTCCTTAGATCTCCCTTCACGGATGAGAGAGATTATGGCATTGATATCCTTCTCCACAGCCTTAATATCATCAATCATGATTCACTCCGTCTGCTGCTTAAGGGCTAGAGTGCCCATATAAGTGCTTATCCCTTCGATATGGCTCAGCTTCGTCTTCTTCTGCAGGAATTCCCGGAATTCCACGTCAACATGAACCCCATTAGCTGACAACCCGTTCTTCAGCGCGCCGTAAAGCTTCTTTCCTTCCCTGTCAAGATCAGTCAGTATCACTGCGTCCGAACCTCTCTCCGCAACAGATTCTATGACTGAATAAAGCGGCCTGCCGAGAGTGACTATCCTCTCAGCGGCTATCCCTAAACTTGCCAACGCCCGTTTATCCTTAATCCCTTCAACAATAACAATCTTATCTGATCCTGCGAGTCTCTCGGCCCATTCCTTAAGCTCTTCCTTATCGCTGCGCCGCATCAGCAGGAAATAGCGATAAAGGATTAAAAAGGTAATGGTTGTATTGATAGGGCCGGATCCGCGTACACACGCAAAACAATCCAGGAAGCAAACTATATAAACTCCTGAATGATGATATCCCTTGGGGGATCAATGGACGGAAAACCTACTTTAGGGATAAGCGCCCTTCTTATGCACTACAAGCGTAAAGAAGTGCAGGCCGCGCTTGTCAAGCACGCGCAGGACAAAGAAGTCGCGATACGCTATGGTGAGGGAGGGTATGGCAAAAGGCCTGACACTCTGCAGTATAATAATGACATCCTTTCGCTCGCTCAAAAGGGCGCGACAAGCTTCCATTCTTCAGAAGAGCGCTGGTCAAACCCTTCACGGCTTGATCCATTGATGAAACGGCAGGAGCTTGACGATCTCAGGATCGGGTGGGATCTCATGCTTGATATTGACTGCCCTTTCCTGGAATACAGCGGGATAGCCGCAGACCTTCTTATAAAAGCGTTACGCCATAGCGGGATACGCAGCATATCCTGCAAGTTCTCAGGGAATCATGGATTCCATATAGGGGTGCCTTTCGAGGCTTTCCCTGAGAGAGTGAACGGTATAGAGACAAAAAAACTTTTCCCTGACGCCCCAAGAAAGATCGCCTCTTACCTTCAGGAAAAGATAAAGGTCCATCTCGCCGCGGCTATCCTCCAGAAAGATGACATCTCCAAGATAATGAAGATGACTGGCAAGCAGTTCGGAGAGCTTGTGCGCAATGGAGAATTCGACCCGTTCAAAGTCCTGACAGTAGACACTGTGCTGATCTCCTCAAGGCATCTCTACCGGATGCCTTACTCTTTCAACGAGAAATCAGGACTGGTATCTATTCCTATAGATCCTGACAGCGTGCTTTCATTCAATAAAGAGAGCGCAAAACCAGAGAAAGTGCTAGTGGACAGAGAATTCCTCTCTAGAGAGAGCATACTGCATGAAGAGGCCAAACAATTGATAGTGCAGGCGTTCGATCATGCCATGAAAAAAGAGCTGTTGCAGAAAGAGGCTGAGGTGCGGGCAGAATTCTCCTCAAACAAGAATCCTGAACGCAAATTCGAGGAACTGCAGGAGGCAGTGCCTGAAGAACTGTTCCCACCCTGCATAAAGCTCGGATTGCGGGGGATGGATGACGGAAAGAAGAGATTCCTTTTCATACTTGTCAATTTCCTGAACTCCGCAGGATGGAGCCAGGAACAGATAGAGAAACGGCTGAAAGAATGGAATGAGAAGAACAAAGAGCCGCTGAGAGAAACAATACTCGTAGGACAGGTCAGGTATCACTGCAAGAACAAGAAGATACTGCCTCCGAACTGCAAGAACCAGATGTATTATCTAGACATGCAGTTGTGCAAGCCTGACAATTTCTGCGCGAAGATAAACAATCCTGCGAATTACGCGAGAAGGAAAGCGTTCGCGCTGCAGTGGGAGAAAAGACGGCTTTTCCTGAAAGAAGAGAAGAAGGGGAAAAGGGCCGCGAAACAGAAAAAAACCTGATTCTTGACAGGAAAAAACAGATTTCGCATGCGGCAGAACCCTCTTGCCGCAATAACCTTTCTAGACACGCCCAATATATAGAGAGAGACCAGCTCTACCCGGAATCCCCACTTTTTTTCCGCCGCTTTCTTAATCTGTGCACTTAACAGTCATTGCTTAGCTATGGCGCGGCGTCAATAAAACATTCATTCAAAGATTCAGGACAGAGCCGCTCCTGCGCAACCTTTATATACCCCCTGCCGTTTTCTGAGGAATAACCGACGAGAGCATTTAAACGCGTCATTATTATGTTTAAATGCGTGTACACGCTAACAGAGCCTGGAAAATATTTTTCAGTACAGAGTGTAGCGACTAAACTACATTTTCTGAAAGAGCCTTTTTCCGACAGAATTATCAATAAGATAATCTACGCCTGCGAAACTCGCACGTTCTTTAGCCAACACAGCCAATAGGAGATTTATGCCAAACATAAGAAAACCTCGAGCAGGAAGTATGCAGGTATGGCCTCGCGTCCGCGCGAACAGGCCTTACGCAAGAGTCAGGCACTGGACTGCACGCACAGAGAAAGGGCCTTTAGGCTTCGCGGGATACAAAGTAGGCATGACTCACGTCACGATCGCAGACACACGCAAGACTTCTCTCACTAAAGGGATGGAGATAACACGCGCCGCAACAATAGTCGAATGCCCCCCAATAAAGATTGTAGGCGTGAGATTCTACGCCCCTAACAAGAACGGTTATGGAATAGCCGCGGCGAAACAGATAATAGCTAAAGCGGACAAAGAGCTTGAAAGAAAATTCCCTCTCCCTAAGAAGACCACAGAGCAGGATATGGCGAAGATAAACCCTGCAGAATACGTCGATATAAGGCTTGTGGCGTACACTCAGCCGAAACTCACAGGCAGAGGGAACAAGAAGCCAGAGATGTTCGAGATAGGTTTGGGCGGAAACGTCCAACAGAAATTCGAGACTGCGAGAGAGAGATTAGGTAAAGAGATCACAATCCAGGAAGTATTCAAAGAAGGGCAGCAGATCGATGTGCAATCGATCACTAAAGGAAAAGGATTCCAAGGCCCAGTGAAACGTTTCGGAGTCTCAATAAGACAGCACAAATCGGAAAAGACTATAAGAGGGCCGGGATCATTGGGTCCGTGGAGAGGGCAATCGCACGTGATGTACAGAGTCGCGCACGCAGGCCAGATGGGCTACCATCAGAGAATCGATTACAATAAGAAGATCCTAAAGATAGACACTGACACAAAACAGGTGACTCCTAAAGGGGGATTCCATAAGTATGGTTTGATCCATAATTCGTATGTGATAATAGACGGATCAATACCTGGAGTGCGTAACAGGATTGTGAGATTCACCTCTCCCAGGAGAGAGAACAAGAAGATAACTCCGGAAATAATGCAGATAAAATACATATTCAATGAGAGAGGATAAGAATGAAACTTAACATAATCTCACTCACGAAGACAAGCGCGGGAAAGAAAGACCTTCCTGCGCAGTTCAGTGAAGAGATCCGCCCGGACCTCATCAAGCGCGCTGTCGAAGCGATACAGGCGAACAGCAGACAGCCTTACGGCGCTAAAGTTGGCGCAGGAATGAGATACTCCTCAAAGATATCAAGAAGAAGACGGGATTACAAAGGATCCTATGGCCAAGGAATCTCAAGAGTCCCTAGAAAGATACTCTCCCATAAAGGGACAAGATTCAACTGGGTGGCGGCTTTCGCGCCAGGGACTGTAGGTGGAAGACGCTCTCATCCTCCAAAAGCAGAAAAAGTCTTAGAGAAGAAGATAAATGAGAAAGAAAGAAGAAAGGCTATAAGGTCAGCGCTTGCTGCCACAATGATCAAAGGCTTCGCAGAGCGAAGAGGGCATATAGCTCCGCAGGAATACCCTTTCATAATCGAGAACAAATTAGAGACACTGACAAAGACAAGCGACGCTGTTAGAGTGCTTGACGCTCTAGGATTCGGCGAAGAGCTTGCGCGCTCAGCTATCCCTAAGAAACGCGCAGGCAAAGGAAAACGGAGAGGAAGAAGAACTTCACAGAGGAAAGGCCCGCTCATCGTCGTATCAAAACCTTGCGCACTCATGGCAAGCGCAGCCAACATCCCAGGAATAGAGATTGTCGTTATCGACAGGATCAACGCTGATCTGCTCGCCCCTGGAGCGGACATAGGAAGACTAACAATATATACTGAAGCGGCGATCGACAGGCTCGCTAACGAGCACCTGTTCACAGACAATGTGATAACCTCAAAAGAGAAAACACTTCAGGTTCAAGAGAAAGAATCACAGAAACCTTCAGAGAAGATAGCAGTGAAGATATAAGCAGGTAAAATACCACAATGGGATCAATGAATGTGATAAAGCATCCGCTTTCAACAGAAAAATCCATCAGGATGATGGAAAACAACAACACATTGCTGTTCGTTGTAGAGATAAAAGCGAACAAGGAACAGATCAAGAAAGCTATCGAGCAGGCGCTGCAGGCGAAAGTCGAGCGCGTCAACACATTCGTGACTCCAAGAGGAGAGAAAAGAGCGTATGTCAAATTCAGCCGCGAGACTCCGGCATTGGATATCGCGACAAAACTAGGATTGATGTGATAAGAGGAATACGATGGGAAAGAACCTGATACAGCAAGCGAGAGGGAAAGGCGGACCTACTTATAGGGCTCCAAGCTTCAGATATGTGGGGAAAGTGAGCCACTGCCTCGCTCTTGACAAGACACTCACAGGAACAATCATTGATGTCGTGCACTGCGCAGGCCATTCAGGGCCTCTGGCGGAGATCGTTTATGATAATGGGGAGAAAGTATATGAGATGGCTCCTGAAGGGATTATTGTCGGAGATAAGATAACCACGGGCCCACAGGCTGAAGCGGAGATCGGCAACACGACCCAACTGAAAAATCTCCCTGAAGGGACGCCTATCTGCAATATCGAATCAAGACCAGGAGACGGAGGAAAATTCGTCCGCGCTTCAGGAACATTCGCAAGAGTCGTGACAAGGACTTCAAAAGAGATCATTATCGAACTTCCATCAAAAAAACAGAGAAAATTCCTGCCTGAATGCAGAGCGACTGTAGGCATAGTGGCGGGCGGCGGAAGGACAGACAAGCCGTTCCTCAGGGCAGGAACAAAGCACTTTTACATGAAAGCGCGCAACAAGCTATGGCCTAAGATGTCAGGCTCAGCGCAGAACGCAGTAGACCATCCATTCGGATGCTCCCGTTCATCAAGGAAATCTAAAGCGCGCCCAGTGGGAAGAAACACCCCTCCTGGAAGAAAAGTCGGCCTGTTATGGCCTAAACGCACAGGAAGGAAGAAGTGAGGATGACCGATGGCTAAGAAAGAGTTCATATTCCGCGGAAAAACGCTTGACGCAGTGATGCAGCTCAGCCTTGAAGAATTCGCGAAACTCATACCTTCACGCGAGCGCAGGAAGATAAAGAGAGGATTCACGGAAGAAGAGAGAAGATTCCTCGCGAAGCTGCGCAAGAAGAAGAACAATGTCGAGACGCAGTGCAGAGATATGGTCATACTCCCAGAGATGGTCGGAAGCATAATCAAGATATACAACGGCAAAGAATTCACAATAGTCACTATCATGCCAGAAATGCTCGGCCACAGATTGGGAGAATTCGCGCTCACAAGAAGAAGAGTCAAACACTCCGCTCCGGGAATAGGCGCGACAAGATCGAGCGCGGCTATCTCGGTGAGGTAGGAAGGTATTGAAATGTCACATTACGCAACAAGCTTCCAGGTATATGATGAGAAGACCATGGCCCGCGCCACAGGAAGGGATCTTTCGCTGTCGACAAAAGTGGCGATAGAGATCTGCAACGCGCTCAGAGGAAGAAGCGTTGAGAACGCGAAAAAGACGCTTGAGAACACGATATCGATGAAGATCCCGATACCTTACAAGAGGTTCACGAACGCTGTCGGACACCGCAAAGGGCACATGGGTCCGGGAAGATACCCCCATAAAGCGAGTTCGATAATACTCTCATTGCTTGAGTCCGCAGAGAAGAACGCTCAGCATAAAGGGCTTAACAGCTCTTCGCTGAAAGTCCTGCACATCTGCGCGAACAGAGCCTCACAGCCTTCCCATCATGGAAGGAACCGGGGGAAGATGAAGCGCGCGCATCTCGAGATAGTTGTCGGAGAATTGCAGGAGACTGAAAGCAAAGATCAACCGAAGAAAGACTCTAAGAAGAACATAAAGAAGACAGAAGGTGGAAAATCACAATGATCGAGCGCAAGACAGTAAACCAGAAGATAAAAGAGTACCAGATACAGGAATACATAACCAACACTCTCCAGAATGTAGGGCATTCGCACACAAAACTGCAAAGGACGCCTCTCGGAGACAAAGTCATAATCTTCGCATCACAGCCAGGATTGATAGTCGGAAGAAAAGGACAGAACATCAAGAAGCTGACTGATGACCTGAAAGCGCTGTTCAGTCTCGAGAATCCGCAGATAGAGATAAGCGAAGTCCAGAGTCCGAACCTTGACGCAAAGATTGTCGGTGAGAGGATTGCCGCCTCTCTTGAACGCTTCGGAGCCATGCGCTTCAAGGCGATAGTGCACAAGGCTATGACTGATGTGATAAACGCGAAAGCGTTAGGCATAGAAGTGGTCATATCAGGGAAAGTCCCAAGCACAAGAGCTAAATCATGGAGATTTTTCCAGGGCTACATGAAGAAATGCGGTGATGTCGCGCTCACAGGAATCAGCAAAGCGAAAGCTGTGGCGAAACTGAAGTCGGGGATCATAGGGATCAAAGTCAGCATAATGCCTCCGACAACGCTGCTTCCGGACAGGGTCACGATACTTGATGAAGAGACTGTAGAGCAGAACATAACTGCTGATGCTGAGACAAGACAGAAAGAGGCTGAAGTTAAGAAACAGAAGAAGCGAAAGCCTAAGAAGAAGAAAGACGACAAAGAGACCGCGGAGCCGGCTGAAGAGAGCTCTGGATCTCCAGAGAGTGCATGATGACAAAGACAATGAAGGATTTGCGCGCTAATTCAGACGAGCAGCTTGATAAGAGGCTCGCTGATATGCGCGGAGAGCTGATAAAGCTGAACGCTCAGACAGCGACAGGCGGCACTCCTAAGAATCCGATGCTGGTCAGAAACACAAAGACATCGATAGCAAGGATACTCACATTGAAAAGAGAACGTGAGCTTGCGAAGATGTTCGCATCACAGAGAAAGGCAAGCGCCGCTCCTAAAAAAATTATCGCGACAAAAACAAAGAGGTCTTCCAAAGCATGAGTGAAGTCTGCCTGAAATGCGGCCTGCCTAAAGAACTCTGCGTGTGCGAGTCCATAGCTAAGCAGAATCAGGTCATAACGATAAAGACGGAGAATAAGAAATTCAAGAAAGTATACACAATCATCGCAGGATTAGACGAAAAAGAGATTGACCTTAAAGAGCTCGCCAAGACGCTGAAGAACAAGCTCGCGTGCGGCGGGACATTCAAGGAAGGGAAGATCGAGCTTCAGGGAGACCACAGGCAGAAAGCGAAGATGATACTGCTTGGGGAAGGGTTCGCTCCAGAGACGATACAGATCAGATGAACATGATCGCAAAAAATATCATTGGCGCGCAGGTGCATGTCAGTGAAGCAAAGAACAAGACGAACATCGGGATCGAAGGAACTATAATAGATGAGACAAGACAGACACTGAAGATAATGACAAAAGAGGGAACGAAGACAATAATAAAGAAGAATGTCACATTGGAATTTCCGGAAGAGCGGCTTCGCGTGAAAGGCGCGCTGTTCATCGGAAGGCCAGAAGAGCGACTGAAGAAAAAGTGAACCACAATGACAGACTCAACACATAAAACCGACATCGGCCTTGACGTAAAGGCTCCAAAGAATTCCTGCACTGACAGGAACTGCCCGTTCCACGGGTCATTATCCGTAAGAGGAAGGACTTTCACAGGACGCGTTGTCAGCACTAAAAGGACCAAGAGCGTGAAGATAGAATGGGAACGCAGGCAATATCTCCCAAAATACGAAAGATATGAGCGCCGCAGAACGATATTGCACGCCCACAATCCTCCCTGTGTTGACGCCAAAGACGATGATGTAGTCATGATCGCAGAATGCCGGCCTCTCAGCAAGACAAAACATTTCGTCATCGTTGAGAAAGTCGGCAGATACAGGAAGATCATAGGGATTGACGAGACTGTCGAGGAAAAATCTTCGGCGAAACCTGCAGAAGAGAAAGCTGATAAGAGCAAGCTAAAGAAATCCTCAAAGAAGAAGACTGAAGAACAGACCGAGTGATAACCATGCAAGCGATCAAAGCGAGAGTGACAAAAGGATTATCGCATTACAGCGTCATCCCCACATGTGATAACTCTGGAGCGAAACTGGTCAAGATCGTGTCTGTCTTCAGGAACAAGCCAGTCAAAGGAAGGCATCCTGAGACCGGAGTCGGAGACCTTGTCATGGTCGCAGTCAAGAAAGGCACCACAGAGATGAGAAAGAAAGTGGTTTTCGCGATCATAGTCCGCCAGAAAAAAGAATACAGAAGGCCTGACGGAATGAGGATAAAATTCGAGGATAATGCGGTGGTCGTGCTCAAGGATGAGAAAGGAAACCCTAAAGGGACAATATTCAAAGGGCCTATCGCGAAAGAAGCGTGCGACAGATGGCCTGCAGTTGCCAAAGTTGCGAGCATAATCGTATGATGCCTGGAGAGACACAATGAAGAACGAATGGTCAAAGAGCTGGAATGCGAGCATACAGCCGCGAAAGCAGCGAAAATACGCAGCAAACCTTCCATTGCACAGGAGAGGGGCGCTAGTCAAAGCCCATCTATCAAAAGAGCTCAGGGCAAGATACAACTCTCGCTCTGTCCAGCTGAAGAAAGGAGACATTGTCAAGATCATGAGAGGAAGCTATTCCGGAAAGACCGGAGCGGTAGAACGGATCGATCTCAAAAGATCAGTCGTGTTCATCACAGGGATAGAGATTCCGAAACGCGACGGCAGCAAAGCGATGCCTCCGCTGCAGCCTTCCAACCTGATGATAACTGAGATCAAGACTGATGATAAGAAAAGGATGAGCGCTATCGCGCGATCAATGCAAAACGCTAAAGACTAGGTGGCAAATGGCACAACAGCATCTTAAAAGAATCGCAACACCGAAAAGCTGGAAGATAAAGAGAAAGATCACTACTTGGATCACTCGCCCGCATCCGGGACCGCATACCCTTTCACACTCAGTATCGCTCAACACAGCGATAAAAGAACTGATAAAGAACGCGAAAACCACAACTGAAGTCAAAGAGATACTGAATTCAAAACAGGTATTGGTTGACGGAAAACGGAAGAAAGATGTAAAGACCCCTGTAGGGCTGATGGATGTGATCTCTTTCCCAGACATAAAAGAGCATTACAGACTGCTCCTCTCTGTCAAAGGAACGCTCATAGCGATGCAGATACCTGCTCAAGAAGCTGCAATCAAGCCCTGCAAGATCATAGGCAAGACCAGCATCGGCAAAGGGACGATACAGGTCAATCTAGCTGACGGAAGAAACATCAGGATGACAAAAGACGCAACCGCATACCATGTCGGAGACTCATTGCTCATAACAGTCCCTGAACAGCAGGTCAAAGAGCATTACAGACAGGAGAATGGCGCTTCAGTGTTCCTGACAGGCGGAAACCATGTTGGAGAGACCGCGACACTGAAAGAAGTCAAAGGAGACACCATCTCTTGCTCAGGACAGAGCGGAGATTTCACGACATCAAAAGGATATGCATTCATAGTCGGAAAAGGAAAACCCGGCATAAAGCTTACGGAAAAATGAATCTGATGATGAAATGATCATGAAAGATACTATGGCAACAAAAGAAAACCCGATGCGGACTATACGGGTGGAAAAGCTGACTCTGAACATCGGCGCAGGCAAAGAGCAGAGCGTGCTTGACAAAGGCACAATGCTCCTGAAAAACATCACAGGAATAGATCCTGTGAAGACAGTCACTCAGAAGCGCATCCCGACCTGGGGAGTCCGCCCAGGCCTGCCGATCGGCTGCAAGATAACGCTCAGAGGAAAGAAAGCCTTGGCTCTCATCCCTTCATTGCTTGACGCTAAATCAAACAAGCTGCTCCCTTCATGTTTCGACGAGAATGGCTCAGTCTCTTTCGGAATCCATGAATACATCGATATCAAAGGGGTCAAATATGATCCGAAGATAGGGATAATGGGTCTCCAGGTGTGCATCACTCTCGAAAGGCCTGGGTTCAGGATAAAGAGACGGCGCAAAGCGCAGCGCAAGATACCTCCTGCGCACAAGATAAACAAGCAGGAAGCGGAAGCGTTCATGAAACAGGCATTCAATACTGCGCTCGCAGAAGAATGATGGTGAAAAAATGAGTTATTCGCATTATGGCAAGATGAAGAAACAGCTTGAGACAAAACCTGACAAGCTGAAGAAATATGAGAGACATAACGCCCCTAAAAAGCGCTCATGCGGAGTAAGCCTGAAAAGATGCCGCAGATGCGGAAGAATACGCGCGCACATCTCAAAATACGGATTGGAATTATGCAGGCAGTGCTTCAGGGATGTGGCGACAAACATAGGATTCAAGAAATACAGCTGATTATGGGACACAAGGTGAACAAACATGGCATTGAATGATCCATTGGCCAACGCGCTCTCAATCATACTGAACGCTGAAGGAGTCAGCAAGCGCTTGTGCGAAGTTAAATCCTCAGCGACAATAAAGAAAGCCCTCTCGATCCTTAACGAGAACGGTTACTTGGGAGAGTCTAAAGAGGTCATTGACGGCAGAGGGAACCACATAACTGTCCAGCTGATGGGCAAGATCAATAAATGCGGAGCGATAAAGCCGCGCTACCCTGTGAAAGTTGATGAATTCAAGAAATTTGAGAAACGTTACCTTATCGCGCAAGATTTCGGAATACTCATAATCTCAACGCCTAAAGGGATGATGACACACAAGCAGGCAAGAGAACAGAATCTTGGAGGAAGGCTTATCGCCTATTGCTACTGACCATGCACATCAAGAAACTTCAGGAAAAAGTCGCAGTCCCTTCAGGAGTGGACATAAAGATAGAGAAACAGACACTCACTATCAAGGGCAAGAAAGGGGAGCTGAAAAAAGACTTCATCTACCCAACAATAAATATCGCGAAAGAGGGAGATTTCATGATATTCAGCGCTACTAACGCGACAAAAAGAGACAAGACAATGATAGGCACTTTCGCTGCGCATCTCAAGAGCATGATTGTGGGAACATCAGAAGGGCACACTTACATGCTGAAGATATGCTCAGGCCATTTCCCGATGAGAGTTGCTCTGAAAGGCAAAGAATTTGTCGTTGAGAATTTCCTTGGAGAAAAAATACCGCGCAAACTCACAATCCATGAAGGAGCGACAGTCAAGATAGAAGGCAATGACGTAACTGTCAGCGCGATAGACAAAGAGATCGCTGGCGGATGCGCCGCGGCGATAGAGAAACTCACACGAGTCACTGGACGCGACAGGCGCATATTCCAGGACGGGATATACATCACGATGAAATCAGGAAAACCAGTAGCTGAATAAGGAGATCATCATGGCTAACGACATCAAAAAACTGCTTGAGTTGAGGAAGCGCATGAAGGCGCGCCAACCAACATTCCTGCGCAAAGACGTGCTCAAGAAAGCGCTAGGGGAGAAATGGCGCATGCCCAAAGGGAAGACTAATAAGATGCGCAGATGCCTCCGCGGCCACAGAAAACTTGTGAGCTCAGGATATCGCGCGCCGATAGCTGTACGAGACATGAGCCCTACAGGCCTGAAGATCATAAGGATTGCCTCATCCAAAGCGGTTGAGAAAGTGGATCCTAAGACAGAATGCCTGCTCATACTCAATATAGGGGATAAGAACAGGAAGAACATCCTGTTAGAAGCGCAAAAACGCAAGATAACAATCACGAATGTCAAGGATATCCCGGCAGAGATAGCAAGGATAGACTCTGAATTCGAAAACCGCAAGAAAGAGAAGAAGGGGCGCCAAGAGCAAAAGACCCTGACAAAACAGGACCTTAAGAAGAAGGCGGAACAGAAAGAGAAAGAAACGAAAGCAGCCTCAAAGACCAGCGATACAGATGAAGAGAAGAAGAAAGAGGAAAGGCTGGAAGCAGAGAAAGTGATGATCAGCAAATGATACGGAAGTGAACTGATGAAGCTCAATGTACAGAAAAGGATCGCGGCATCGATACTGAATTGCTCCCAAAAAAGGGTGTGGCTTGATGATTCAAGAGCGGAAGACATCAAAGGGGCGATAACCCGCGCGGACATAAGAGCGCTGATAAGCAAAGGGCTTATCCAAGAGAAGCTTCCGAACATAACATCAAAGCATCACGCCAGAGAGATAGCGATGCAAAAAAGCAAGGGAAGACGAAAAGGCAAAGGAACCCGCAAAGGAATATCAACTTCAAGACTGCCCCATAAGCGCGCCTGGATCAACAGGGTCAGAATCCAGCGCGAACTGATAAGACTAATGAAAGACCACGGATTGCTGACGACAAAGAATTACAGGAAACTATACCTGCTCATAAAAGGGGGGTTTTTCAGAAGCGTAAGACACGTCAAACTCTTCATAGACGAACACAATATGGCGATAAAGAGACAGGCAGAACAGCCAAAAGAACAGAAGAAATGACGATGAACTGATAGGAGAATCACGATGGCAAGACCAATAAAATACTCGCACATACCGCGACGCAAGAGAGAAGGCAAGACCAATTACAACTCAAGACTCTCTCTGCTGAAAAGCGGGATGAGCAGGATGGTAGTTCGCAAATCCTCTAAAGGGATCGTATGCCAGATAATAAACTATGATCCTGATGGAGACAAGATTGTGGCGAGCGCGCACTCAAAAGAGCTGAAGAAAATAGGATGGAAATTGGACTGCAAGAACATCTCGGCCGCTTACCTGACAGGGTTAATGCTAGGAAAGAAAGCCGCGAAGAACAAGATATCCATGGCAGTGCTGGATATCGGGGTCCAGACATCCACTAAAGGCTCAAGGATCTACGCGGCAGCAAAAGGCGCTGTGGACGCAGGACTGAAAATGCCCCTCTCACCAGAGATTGCGCCTAATGAAGACCGCATAAGAGGCAGACACGTCGAAGAATACGCGAAGCTGCTGAAGAAAGATCAAAAGACTTATGAAAAAATATTTTCGGGATACCTGAAAGAAGGGATGGATCCCACACAATGCACAAAATATTTTGACGCTATAAAGAAAAAGATCGCCGAGGTATGAAGATGACCGCTGAACAGCCTAAGAAAGAAACTGCAGAGATCAAGGAAGAAGCGAAAGAAGAGACTCTCGCGATCACTTCAGTGCTCACAGCCCCTGAAGAGCCAGGAGAGGAGATGGTCAAAGCTCCCCCGACGCATCTTGAATCATGGAATCCTAAGACGGATCTAGGGATGAAAGTCAAGCGCGGAGAGATAAGGTCAATCTCAGAGATACTTGACAATGGGAAGAAGATAATGGAGCCTCAGATAGTCGACGCTCTCATGCCTAACGCGGAGACAGACCTCCTGCTGATGGGGCAGGCTAAAGGAAAATTCGGAGGAGGCCAGAGACGGGCGTTCAAGCAGACCCAGAAGAAGACAATGGAAGGCAATAAGCCTAAATTCTCCACTTGCGCGATCATAGGGAACAAGAACGGAATAATAGGCGCAGGTTTCGGAAAAGCGAAAGAGACCATCCCTGCGAGAGAGAAAGCGATAACCAATTCCAAACTGAACATCATAAAGATACGCAGAGGGTGCGGTTCATGGGAATGCGGCTGCAAGACCCCCCACTCAATCCCTTTCGCGGTTGAAGCGAAATCCGGATCAGTCATAATAAGAATAATGCCCGCGCCTAAAGGGCAGGGACTGTGCATCCAGAAAGAATGCAAGAAGATACTCGCTTTAGCAGGGATAAGAGATGTATACTCTAAGACTTACGGGAAGACAAAGACAAGGACAAACTTAGTGCTGGCATGCATGGCCGCGCTGAGACAGCTCATGGCTGTCAAGATGAAGCCTCAAGAAGTTGAAGCCACAGGGATGATTGAAGGAGAGACAGGAGAGATACGCAATGACAAATGAACGCGCAAACACTAAAGAGCACGGAATGACCGTCAAAGCCGCAGTGCAGAAGAAAACCAGCTCTGCAGGCCCTCAGATCGCAGCCGTGCTTGTGAGAGGGCTCATAAACGCACGTGACGACGTCAAAGAGACTTTCAATCTGCTGAAGCTAGGGAAGAAGAACTATTGCGTTGTGCTGAACTCAAATCCTTCAACTCTTGGCATGCTCTCAAAAGTCAAAGATTACATAACCTGGGGAGAGATAACTCCAGAAACTTATGCGCTGCTCACCCAGAAAAAGCAGGAGATCGACACTTTCACCAATAAGCCAAAGAAATTCTTTAAACTGCAGCCTCCGACAAAAGGATATGGGAGGAAAGGGATCAAAAGACCATTCAATATGGGTGGAGGCCTAGGGTACAGGGGAAAAGCGATGGATGACCTCTTAAGGAGGATGCTCAGATGACCACTCATAAGCGTAAGAAAGCAGTGAGATACCGAGGAAGCAACTCGCACGGCGGCGGCGCAAAGAAAAAGCGCAGAGGAGCAGGACACAGAGGAGGCCGCGGATTGGCAGGCTCTGGAAAGAGAGCTGACGCGAAAAAGCCACGTTACTGGGCAGATCCTTTATACTTCGGAAAGCACGGATTCCACAGGGGGGGCTCTTTCCCTAAACCTTTAGCTCTCAATATCGATGATATCAACACCCAGTTCCTTAAATGGGTCGGCCAGGGAAGAGCTGCGGAAAAGCAAGGCAAAGGGATCATAGATTTGAGCGCAGTGGGTTATGGAAAGCTTTTAGGAGGGGGAATCCCCGCGAGAGCTTATGATATCACTGTCGCGCAGGCCTCCCAATCATCAGTTGAAAAGATCAAGCGGAAAGGGGGCGGTGTCAACGTGACCTCTCCACAGAAGACTGATGATAAGGACAAGACAAAGACCGATGATTCTTGAACGCGCCTTGTCTGACTGTCAGAAAACGTGAAAAAAAGCGGAAAACATAAAAACCTGAAGCGCGAGGAGGGAGGTATGCCATTCGTACAGCAGTTCATGCACATGATGCCTGAAGTAAGCCCCCCTTCCCAGAAATGGCTTTCTTTCAAAGAAAAACTCAAATGGACACTCATCATACTTGCCGCATTCTTCATACTGGGAATGATCCCCTTATTCGGTCTTGGCCCTAGCTCTCTCCAAAGATTTGAGCTGCTGTCAGTCATCCTTGGAGCGGAATTCGGATCCATAATCTCATTAGGTATCGGCCCGATAGTCACAGCATCCATAGTGCTGCAATTGCTCAACGGCGCAGGAATAGTCAAATTCGACACCCATTCCCCTGAAGGAAGGAAAAACTTCCAGGGAACGCAGAAACTACTGACGATATTCTTCATCTTCTTCGAAGGCGCGATATACGTCCTCATGGGAGGGCTCTCTCCGCCGCCAGAGCTCGCAGGCACTGGAGCGTTCCTAACTCTGCAATTCGTCCTCATACTGCAGATGGCGCTAGGAGGAGTCCTCATAATGTTCATGGATGAGGTGACTAGCAAATGGGGTTTCGGTTCTGGCATATCATTATTTATCGCCGCAGGAGTCGCAAAGTCATTGTTCATAAGGATACTCTCCCCTTTCCCTTCAGAAGGGAGTGAGGTCGCCACAGGAGTCATTCCCGCGCTGATCCAGAGCGTCTCCTCAAGCGCGCCGCCCACAGAGATACTCATACTGCTCTCAGGAGTGATTGCCACAGTGCTGGTTTTCTGTGTCGCAGTATATGTCCAGGCAATGCGTGTCGAGATCCCCCTCTCTTTCGGAAGAATCAGAGGCCACGGAATCAGATGGCCTTTGGCTTTCGCGTACACCTCAAACATCCCAGTCATACTTGTCGCTGCGCTCATAGCCAACATAACCCTGATAGGCACACTCATCAAAGGAAAGCTTCCGGCGCTATCCTCACTGATCACCACATTATTCAGCCCTCCAGCGATACTTCAAGCGATGATAAAGGGAAACATAAGCTTAACTATGTTTGGCCAGGCCGCATTCTATATCATTTTCATGACTGTAGGATGCGTCATTTTCGGGATGTTCTGGGTGCAGACCGCGGGGATGGACTCTCGAAGCCAGGCAAAACAGATAATGAACGCAGGACTGCAGATCCCAGGATTCAGGAATGATCCAAGGATAATGGAGCACGTGCTTGATAGATATATAGGTCCTTTGACGATAATGGGCTCGATAGCCATAGGATTGCTTGCAGCACTGGCCGACCTTTCAGGAGCTCTGACTTCAGGGACAGGATTGCTGCTCACCGTCATGATCGTCTATAGGCTTTACCAAGACATAGCTAAACAGCATATGTATGACATGCATCCTACTATGAGAAAGTTCATGGAGTAGATTTTTAATCGATTGATTTTTCAGAATTAAAAGATAAAGGAGGGACAATGGGGATAATACAGACAATAAATTCTGGGCTTGATGTCATGTTCAGCCCTCTGCTCTCTCTCCCACCATTATGGGCGATATTCACCATAGCAATACTTCTCTCGATACTTGTCACGCTCCTCTACAAGTGGCTGACTGACCAAGAACTCATGAAGACCCTCAAACAGGACATCAAGGCGTTGCAGCAAGAGATGAAGAAGCTGAGAGACAAGCCTGACAAGATGATGGAAGTGAACAAGAGAGCGATGGAAAAGAACATGAAATACATGATGCACTCGCTCAAGCCGACATTAGTCACATTCTTGCCGATGATACTGATAATAGGATGGCTCAGTTCCCATTATGCTGTCGCCACTATAAGCCCTGGAGAAAGCTTCACACTTTACGCTTTCATGGATGATGTCACGATAAACAATGCGACAATCGAGGTTCCTGAAGGGGTGAAACTGCTCTCGAGCACGACTTCAGATATCATAAGGATCGACAATGGAGAAGATCAGGCTAACCTCCCATTCCTGGACGCTTCACTGACAAAACCTGGGGGAGTCCTGGCCTCGGAAGCGGATATCTATTACGCGAAATGGGACCTGAGCGCGAATGAAGGAACCCATATCATTGATGTTGATGTCGCAGGACAGAGATACGCAAAGCAGTTCTCGACTGGAAAGACAAACGGCAAATTCACGGACAGGATCGATGACGGAAAGATAAAAGCGTTGACTATCGATAGGGGAAAGCTCACCGTGCTGAACATTTTCGGATGGAAGCTTGGATGGCTCGGAACATACATAATATTCTCGCTGATTGCTAGCCTCGGCCTTAGGAAAATCCTGAAGATCCATTAAATATCAGAACAGCAGAAAGAGATATTTATTTCTCAGCAACCGGATATTTCCTCGAAACTCAACCCTTTGAATTCGGCGTTCTCTCTGCTGATGCAGTAATTCCCTCCGCCAGTGTGCTGCAGATCCTCTATGCTGAGGAAGAACCAGTCTCTGGAATCCTTGCGCTGTTTCTGGAACCTCACAGCGACCCAGGGCTCTGCCGCGAATATCCCTGAGAATCTCTTGAGGCCCTCCATCTGTTCATCCGAAAGATATTGTTTTTCTGCTGACGTTGTCTTACACTCTATCGCCAGCTTGCGCTGCGCATTGCCTACCAAGAGATCTGGACAGGGATACTTGATAGCGCCGGAAGAAGGGGCGCGAAGAGCGATCCATCTGCCTGTCTCCCAGAACCTGTGCAGTAATTCGCGTTCTGCGTCCGAACCTTTCTTCTTAGGGTTTGCAAGCATCGATAAGGAGAAACAGAGGGGCAATATAAATCTTGCCTGTGGAAAGGCTCTGTAGAAAGTAGTTTGCTGCTGTCAGTCGCCGCGTCTAAACTACTGTTTAGACAGATTTTCCTCCCCCTCGACAGAGTCAGGGGAGGAAGATTGGCCTTGGCTAAAAGCCAAAGCTGGGCGGTTTGAAGATATGATATTGAGTATGACTCGCCACTAAGCCTAAATGAGCGCAACATTTATATAGTTTCTATCGTTAAATAGCAGAAAGCTTAAAGAGATACAATGACAAACCAAAGCAAGAAATTACTGCCTTTAGCTGCGATGGAAAAAGTGCTGAAGAAATGTGGCGCAGAAAGGGTTTCTGATAAGGCTAAAGAGGCACTGAAAGAGGCTGTTGAGACAAGAGCGGAATCTATCGCGCAGAACGCTATCAAGCTTGCCCAGCACGCTGGAAGGAAGACCGTCAAGGCAGGAGATATCAAGCTTGCTGCCAGACAGGAATAAAGTCATAGATTTCTAGAACTCTGTCAAAAACTCGCACCCACAATCAGTCATAAACCGATGGCATGCTCGCCACTTTAAGACGCTTTCAGCGTCTTAAAGTTCCGAAAATCGCCCTGCTGATTTTTGGTACTTTGGGGCTCGGAATGCCCATTTTCGAGCATCTCTTTATACCGCTAGACCACCAATGAATACATTGGTGGTATAAAGAGATATAAAAATAGTCTTTTTAGGATACTAAAGCAAGCACAAGACCTACAAAAAGAAACACGATCCCTAAGCCTATACTTCCATACGCCGCTTTTTCGTCAATAGGGGATTTCTTGATAGTCTCAGGAAGATGTTTGAGAAACGCAAGGGATTTATCTATCATGTCCTGGATCTTGAACAGTATATCGTCCGTGCCTGACATCCTAACCTCTTCTTTCTGTGATTTGCTGATTGAGCATATCCTCTGAATGTATATAAAGATTGTGGGAAATAGTCAATGAAGAATTGTGCGGGATTCAGACCTCAACGCGCATGAAATCCTCGGCGCAGATGACGTCATTGAACAGCTCTTTTGCGTCCTGGCGTATCTCACTGACATCCTTATATCTTTGAGAGAAATGCATAAGGATCAGCTTTTTCGCTCCGGCCCTGCTTGCTATGGTTGCTGCCTGCTTCGCTGTCAAGTGCTTGTAATGCCCTGCCTTCTCCTCAAGGACTGCAGCGTAAGAAGATTCGGTTATGAGCACATCAGCTTCCTTTGATATCTCAACGGCGTTGTTGCAATACGCTGTGTCCATGACATAAGATATCACTTTGCCCTGGACTTTCTGGGTGACTTCTGAAGCTAGAATCTTTTTGCCCTTGAAAGTGATGTCTTTCCCTTTCTGCAAAGGCTGAAGATGCGCTCCGTCAGGAACTCCCAACCTTCTGAGCTTTGAAGTGAGAATCCGGTAACGGTCTTTCTCTGAAAACCTGTAACCAAGACAGGGGGTTGAGTGCTGCAATGGAACGCATTCAACTGCATACTCTTCAGCATCAAGACAGGACTCAATCCCTTTAGGCACTAATTCATGCACTTTAAGGTTCACGCGAGCCTCGAATACGCAGGCCTGCATGAGATGCTCCATGTGCTCCATAGTCCCTTTAGGCCCGAAAATCTCTAGCTTTGGGGGAAGGTCATTATTCCCTAAAGTCTGCAGAAGGCCGATTATTCCTGAAACGTGATCCCCATGCCAGTGAGAGACAAAGATCTTTGTGACATCAGTGCGTTTGATTCCCGCAATATTCATCTGGCGCTGAGTTCCTTCCCCACAGTCGAAAAGTATCCCTTCTGAACGGAACTTGAGGAACACTGCCGGAACGTTCCTTTCCTTAGTGGGCACCATGCAGGATGTGCCAAGAAATGTCAGTATCATACATAGCTGTCTCGCTCTCAAATTTATAAAGGTTGCGCAGGAGCGGCTCTGTCCTGAATCTTTGAATGAAAACTTTTTTGACATTGCTTAAATGGCCAACTCTGAGTAAAATAACGAAAATCGGCCGCTAGGAGCTATCAGAAATCTGTAAGGCGATTTCTGAATATACCTGAAATCTTTGATTTCTGCGATATAGAAAATCTGCAAAGCGATTTTCTATGTCGGGAATCACAATTCCCGAACATCCCGGAAATATTTGATTTCTGCGATGTTGGAAATCAACAAAGTGATTTCCGAACATGCTCAAAAACCGAAGTTTTTGACATTTCCGACATCGCGCCATAAATGGTGGGCATCACACCCAGCGCAATCTTTAATGATAATGGAGCGCTTATAAGCAACGGCAAAAAAGAACGATTCTGGACAGAGCCGCAAAAAGTAGCGATGTTCAATATCTGCGTCTAAACGTTTACATCCATTGGCAAACATTTATAAACGCCTCGGGGTTTTGTGACGGTATGGACTATGACAAGCTATTGGACCGCGCTCTGACATCATTGCCTGAATCCGCGATGGAGAAGCTCAGGTTCGAGATCCCTCAGGTAAAAGGCCATCTGGAAGGTAGCAAGACGATACTCAGCAATCTCCCGCAGATAGCTGACACTCTGGGCAGAGAACTGAATCATCTGGCTAAGTTCATACTTCGCGAGATAGGGACTGCTGGAGAGATGAAAGGCTCGCAAGTGATCCTTAAGACTAAAGTTCCTGCTTCAAAGATTAATGAAAAGATACGCAAGTACGCAAATGAATTCGTGCTGTGCGCGGATTGCGGCAAACCAGACACCAAGATAGAGAAAGATAAGGATATAATTTTCCTTAAGTGCATGGCTTGCGGCTCCAAACGCGCAGTGAAATACTATTTTGTCTAGATTCTTGAGATTGCACGGGGGAGATCATGGCTGGGATCGTTATGGCTGTCCATAAGAGCTTTGGGAAGAGAGTTGTCGCTTTATGTGACAAGGATATTCTTGGGAAGAAGTTCGAGGAAGGCAGGCTTCAGCTTGATCTCACAGGAAATTTCTATAAAGGCATTGAATGTGGAGAGGAAGAGATACTGGAAGAGCTGAGCAGAGACTGCTTTCTTAACGCTGTCGGGAAGAAGACGATAGATTTCTGCGTCAAGAATGGTATAGTGATGAAGGAGAACATATTGAAGATTTCCGGAATCCCCCACGCAGAAGCGATGCTTACTGCTTAATGAATATCTTTGCCTAGGAGAGATGGCTCTGCAGAGAACAATTCATCCGAACCATGCGCCCAATCCTGCCTGCCGCTCTTTCTCTTTCCCGAACACTTCCTCGATGCGGTTCTTCGTGAGCTCCAAAGTCTGGCGCAGATATGCAGGCAAAGAATATTTTGTCGCCAGACTTATGCTTGGCTCGAGATACTTCACTACAGATCCTTCAGATATCGTGAAGATAAGGTTTCCTCCGCATTTCACGCATTTCCCTATCAGCGGAGGCCTTCTGAACTTGTCGTTACACTTGACGCACCTGAACTGCTGCATTGAGAACTTCCTGAGATTGCCTTTGATGTCTTTGATGAAATGTTTCTCTATGACGAGCCTCGCTACGTCTGAAGTGTTCACTGCGCGTATTCGCTCCGCAAGTTCCATCTGGCCGCGGAATTTCTCTTCCATAGAAGGAAGGATCTTGTATGCGGAACATGTCACTCCCTGATTTATGCTGCTGACAGGATGAGTGAAACCCATATTCTCATACTGGTTCTCTGTTCCAAGACGTTTCTTTATCTGCTCGATAGGTATCTCCCAAGGATATTTGCACTGAACTGCTGCCTCATAGAATTCAAGAGGATACGTGTCAACAACATCAAGGCCGTGCGCCATGTCATCGACTTCCGCAGGGATCAGGCGTGAGCTTAGCACCAGGGGAGAATCCATGGTCCTGCTCCCTCGCTTGTCGGGGAGGAAGTGGCGGGAGAAATTCAGCAATGCGTCCATGAAGAGTATTACGCACGCTTCATCCCCGTCGCAATCACGGCGCATCGCGGCATGATAAAGCGGATGACAATACATGCCTTGCGTCTCGGAAAAACCTATTATCCTTCCAGTGATCCCTGCAGAGATGTGCGGCGCCAACCCTATCACTAATTGACCGATCACGTCCTCTTTCTTCTTCATATTGTAAAATCTTGGAAGCCCGTAGAACTTCTCAAGAAGGTCGTCTATGAAGTTCGCTACGCGGAACAACACTTCATCAGAAGGTTCGTCGAGAGCGTCAAGAGCTGCAGGAAGTATCATGTCCTGCGGCTTTATCTCTACGACCTGGTCTTTATCTGTCAATGGCTTCCCTTTCCGATCCAGGAGATATCCTAATTCGTGAAGTTTCTCGATGCTTGTCCGGATCTCTCTGGGAGTGAAATGCGTGAGCGGCAACTCCGTCATATCATACCGGGTTGTTCCATCCTTGTTCACATATACGCTGTTGCTCGCGCGCAGTATCCCTTTCTCGATCCGTTCGGGGGTGTGATCCTTGTTCGCTGTGCCCCTCACCCCTTTTATGAGGTCTGGGTAATGCTCCATCTTGAGCTTGCTAAGCGCTGAATTGAAATACTGCGCTGACGAGATGCTCCTTATGGTGAAATTGACAGATGGACCGTGGGCTTTGCATACCGGCTCATCTTTCTCCATGTTGCATCCTTTGCAATGATATTTGCGCAAACATTTATTTCCGCATTTCTCGCACACAGGATAAATGGTATTGTTTCCGCAATTGCAGGAATATATCGGGAATGCGGCGGTTATAGCTCCTGCCTGCAGCGCTGACTGGAACGCCCTCATCCTTCCACCCTCGTCTCCCACAGGGAATAAGACTTGCGGAGAGCCCGTAAGCTCTCGCATCTTTGCCTTCTCCGGCCTTCCCATGCGAGCGCCTATGAAAGTTCCTCCCTTATCGCGTATCACTATTCTTGCTGCCAGGTTTATTGTTTCGAGCGCGCTGGCTTCGGAAGCTTCCTGAAGCGCAAGCTTGAATGCGGAGAGATCGTTGTCATGCCTGATTCCGAATGACGCATGGATCGCTGCTGCGCGCTCATCCTCAATAACTATATAGGTGTTAGTGGCAAACGTGTGCGGCAATCCAATGATCTCAAAAGCCCGTTTCAGCTCAGGATCTGAAAGGAGGATTATCTTGGATATGTCTCCTTCACTGTTGCGCTCTGTGCGGGCGCCTTCAAGCGCATTTCCCATAAGGATCAGTTGTTCGCGGTTGATTCCTTTCCAGTGGTAGGTATGCGCAGGAGCGAAAGGCACTTTAAGTTTATCACAGAGCATAAGCGAGAGCTTTACACTTGGCTTATTATTGATAGGGTCAGAGAAAAGCGGATAAAGAGATTCTGGCATGACTCCCAGGATATCTGCCAGCTTATCCATATCAAGAGTTCCGAACAGTCCGACTGTCGCTTTCTCGACTTCCTTGATGTACCATTCCTCACAGTATCCTGGAGGAGCTAAGACCTGGCCGTTCTCAGAGAAATCTCCGTAATTGAACATTATATCCCCTAAAAATAGGATTTCCTGAACTTCTGGAGCTATAATCTTTGCTTCTGCCGGTGAATCCAATGCCACAACGTCTCCGCTGAGGAGCTTGACGATTGGACCCTCAATTGAATCACATACCGTGATTGAAGCGGCTTTCCCTGGACGTTCCACTTTCAGCTGGGTGCCTATAGCGATATACCTGCTGAGAACATGCTGCGTTGCGGGATGTATCGATGCTGCTGAGAATCCTGAAGTCCTGTTCCTTCCGTAACGGAGCCTAAAACCTCCATGCGCTAAAGGGTGGGTGAGCACAGGTCTTCCTGCAACGAGATCTGAGAGGAACCTGTAATTAGGGGTTATTTTCGGCTTATCCTTCTTGTCGTCTGACGGTTTTGCGGAAGAGTCTGATTTGGATTTTAGCCTTTTCTGCAGGTCCACAAAATCTTTAAGGAAATTCCAGTTGAATTCGCACCAGGGCAATTTCTGGATGGTCTGGATGCGCTTCCACAGCTTAGGCGCTTTCTGCGCGATACCCTCCCCCATCACTAAGCACATCCCCCCCCTGATGCGATTTGTCTCTATGCGAGGAAGCCCTTTATGGTTAGAAACCTCAAGTTTCTCTGAAGGATCCCCATCAACCTGCACAGGAAGATTCTTTGCGATGAATTCTATCTCTTCATCGGGGGGCATATACTGAAGGTTATTAACGCGCTCATGATAATCTGTAAGTTCTGTCACATACCTTTTCTGCTCCTCTTCATCGCAATCATACGCGGAGTAACCCATTTTTGTGCGCACATGGTCAGCTATTACCACTGAAAGCGCTGCCGCTGTCCCTCCAGCGCCGCGGATCGGGCCTGAATAGTATAATGCGAGATACTCTTTGCCATCATGCCGTTTCTTGACCTTGAGCTCGACAAATCCTTCAAGAGGAGAAGCGACTATGCCTCCCGTGGAATACGCCATCCCTGTCCTTATCCCCACTTCCATCGCTTCTATCTTGTCTTTGAAAGCGCAGAATTTCTCTTTCGCGACTTCCTCGGCGATTATGAACGCGACTTCCCAGGCGAGCGCGCCGTATTCTTTCTCAAGCTCCTGTATGCGTTGGGTTATGCGCGTACCTTTGACTTGTGGAGCAACTGTGGAGATGAGCCCCTCTACGCGCTCTGCCATATTCTTTGCCAAAGGAATCTCAACTTTATCTTCAGGATCATATCCTTGTTTGCGGGCTTTTTCCGCGACAGAATAGCACGCAGTGATGTTCTTCTCAAGCTCTGCAAAATACTTCTCCATGGATTCACTTGCTTCTGCCATCAGGATTCCTCCTGCTTATCAAATCTCAACATCTTTATATCCCTGGTCTTCAGATTCACTACAGGAACTCTGCAGGGCTCAGGATGATGCCCAACTTTCTCCTGGAATGCTGTCCTGCTCTGCCAACAGCTGCCGCAGATCATCGTGACACTGCGGTAGTTGGCCGCCGCCGCCTTATGCAGGTGGCCCGAGATGAAGAAATCTGGCACTTTCTCTATCACTAAAGAATCCTTATGGGAGTCCGGGACATAAAGAGTTGAAGCGTGCGCTGGAGCTAGATGCCTGCGCTTGAGCAAGAACTTCATGACAAGATCTGCGCGGTCATAACCTCCGTTCTCTCTTATCGAGTCAATGTTCGCTATATAATAATCGAAACTGTATCCATGATAGACAAGAACGTCAAATCCAGGAAACCCGTTGCCAGCGTGCAATGAGATGATTCCTGGATTGCTTATCAGTGTGACATTATTCATCTCCCAGAAAGGTTTTGCGAATTTCTCGCTCAGCTTTGGCTGCGGCTCTGAAATCCTCATAGAATCATGGTTCCCAGGACAGATTATTATCTTGATGCGTTCAGGGATCATGCGGATCAGCCTTGCGCATTCTTCGTATTGGGCATATATGTCTTTGATCTCAAGCTCGGCTTCCTGGCCAGGATATATCCCAATCCCATCAATGATGTCTCCCGCAATCACGATATATTTGACTTTTGAAGCTATGTTTCTCTGCGCCTCAGAGCCCGATTCCCCCCTCACCCATTTTAGGAATTTACCGAACTCTTCAGGAAGAAATTTCTTGCTGCCCACATGCATGTCAGAAAGAAACGCGACATAAACTTCATCCGGGCATTTTTTGAGCCCGGAATAAACAGGAATGTCGGGAGTGACTATCGCGTCTGCGAACATGATCCCTTTACCGCACGTTCCTACTATCCCAATGACTTCGTCGAAAGCAGCGTCTTTCGCTGCCTGGAATGAGTCTTTGCGCGTCTTGTTGACTATCACTTTAATGCTTCCTGACTGGTCTTCGATCGTCAGCATAATGTTCTTGTTCACAGTCTCAGTCTTATCCATTATCATCCCGATGACCGCTACCTTCTCACGCGCCTCTTTCCCATTGAGACGGTTTATAGACGTCAGTTCCTGAAGCTCTTGCCTGTTCGCAAGCATTGATTTCAACGATTTATATCTTGAATTGAAGAACGCAACGAAATCCTGCACTTCACGCTTCTTGAAGAAATCCACGTATGTGAAAATCACATTCACATTGCCTGGCTCTGTCCCGGTTAAAAACTGCTTTTCGTCCAATACCCCTCCAGAATTGAGAAAACGATCTCCAGGATGCAATGCCGTTGCCAATAACTCGCTTGAACTGCCTGAGGACACTCCTGAAATCGGGTTTTGCCCTAACTGATTACCTCTTGGATGGATACTGTCAAGGATCGAAGATTGCACTTGCTGACCAGGAAAATTCAGTTCCGGTTGCGAAATTATGCTATTTGCGCTTGAAGGCAATAATGATAAGATGATCTTAGAAAGGGTTTCTTCGTCGCTCACTGAGATTATTCTCTCGAATAATTGCTCGTCTACAAGCACCCCTTTATGGATAAGTTCTGTTATTGCCTGCTTTTTACGCTCTTCAGAGATGCTCGTTTCAGAACCTTCAGGCGCTGATCGCTCAATCGCCTTATGCTCTGCCGGATTATTGGTGATGTTATCCATTGTGCGCTTGCCAGTACAGGAGTTATAGGTTTTTCAGTCCATTCCAAGGTCTTTTTTAAGCAATGATTTCACCTGATTAAGCGTCTCATCCTGCAGTGGAAGAGAGAAAATCCTTGTCCTGCCCTGCCTTCCTTTAGACATCACTTTAGCGGTTATTATCCCGAGCATGTCTAATTCTCCGATTATGTCAGACACTCTGCGCTGGGTCAAAGGCCTCAATCCAGTGCGTTTGCATATCTGAAGATAAGAGTCATAGACATCGCCGGTGAAAAGCTGCCCGGATTTCGGTTCTGAAATCATGAGTATGGAATACAGCGTTGCCTGAAACTGTTTTGGCTGGTTCTTGACTATGTCTACAATACGCTCTTTCTCGATCTTATGCTCCGCGTCATCAAGATGCGATATACGCACTATCCTCTCATTCTTGCGCTCAGCGACTTCTGCAGCCACTCGCAAAAGCTCAATGGCTCTGCGCGCGTCTCCATGCTCACGCGCGGCGTATGCCGCGCATTTCTCTATTATTCCGTCTTCCAAAGTCCCTTCCTTAAACGCCAAAACCGCGCGCTGCCTTAAGATATCCTGTATCTGTAACGCGTTATACGGGGCGAATATTATCTCCTCTTCTGAAAGGCTGCTTTTGACTCTTGGGTCAAGATTGTTCGCGAACATTATGTCGTTGGATATGCCGATTATTGACGTCTGCGCGTTCTTGAGCTCTGTATTGACCCTTGTGAGATTGTAGAGAATTTCGTCCCCAGTCTTCTTCACTAGCTGGTCGATCTCGTCAAGGATGAGCAGCACTACCTGCTTTTTGCTATCCAGCACAGAGAAGAATGATTTATAGACTTCATCTGTGGGCAATCCTGTCGCGGGGATCTCCTGTCCGCAATCGCGGGCTAACTGCGCGATAAGCCGGTATTCTGTATCTGCGATTTTTTTAAGCTTGCAATTGAGATAAAGCGTCGTCACTGGGATATTCTTGCTTTTCGCCAGATTCTTTATCTTATCGATAGTATGCAACACTGACAAAGTCTTGCCAGTGCCAGTCTTCCCATATATGAACAGGTTTGAGGGTTTCTGCTGTCTCAACACGGGCGCGAGTATTTGCGCGAGTTCATGGATCTCTTTACCCCTATGTTGGACCTGTTCAGGAAGATAATTAGGCTGCAAAGAGAGCTTGTCTAAGAATAATGGTTCGGCTTTAAGAAAATCATCAAAGAACTCATCAAGCCCTGGGCTATTTGACTGATCATTCTGCCAGATGCCTGCAGTGCCCCCGTTTTTTTCTTCCACGCTACCACCCCTTGTTTATCGATCGAATAAACCTGAAACTAAGGTCTATTGATCCCCTTATTCCTTCCACAAGAAACCAGGGTAGGATAAGAAACGTGCGGTGGTTAATAAACCCTATTGTTCTCGAACATATAGATTATAGCACGCCCTAATCTGGAATAATGTGCCAAACCCCCACCCCATGGTTTCTCATGGAAAAACTGAAATTTAAATTCAATTCTAAGGGGGCGATGTGATCGGATGGATAGAAGTTCAATAAAAAAACTATTCATCTAAATAACTTAATTTTGTCATGTTCTTTATTATTAATTATTGATTATTTATTATTAAATATATTATTATATATTATATTTCTATATAGAAAATAAATATATAAATAAAAAAATATCATTATTTTATTTATTTTTTATGGAAAATTAAAGTTATCCGAAAATTTTTGGGATCCAAATCCTCAAAATTCTCTCGTAATCTCATTAAAAATTGCGCTGGGTGTGATACCCCACCATTTATAGCGCAATTTTTAATTCCGAAAATCAGCCTTTTGGTGAGGAGCGTAAAACCTCGGGCTTTAGCCCGAGGATAGCTCCGAGCGGCTGATTTTCGTTATCTCTCCCAGAAAGCCCTATTTCAGCATATCTTCGATGGGCTTATTGGTCTTCTTCTGGGCTTTCTCAGCCTCT